>NZ_CP045644.1:1042500-1390000 GCF_009498455.1 Variovorax paradoxus
CCTGGGCCTTGAGTTCTTGCGGATAGTGCGCCGGCGCCACGCAGACCTCGACCGATTCGGCCGGCATCGGCACATCGAAGCCGACCATCCGGACCACGTGGTTCTTCCAGCCCGCCAGCGCCAGAAAAGGGCCGGGGTCTTCGGTGATCTCGCAGCGCGCGTCGC
This sequence comes from Variovorax paradoxus, assembly GCF_009498455.1. Lineage (NCBI taxonomy): Bacteria > Pseudomonadati > Pseudomonadota > Betaproteobacteria > Burkholderiales > Comamonadaceae > Variovorax > Variovorax paradoxus. The sequence continues at coordinate 1,042,666 of NZ_CP045644.1, forward strand.
CGGTGGAGCGGTGGTAGGCGCGCAATGCCTGCGCGAGCGCGGCGACATCGAAGTTCAACGCGTCCGCGAACAGGACCGTCAGCGCGACGCCGTCGCCGGCCTCCCCGGCCTCGAGGTTGGCGACCAATGCGCCGGCATCGCCGGGCTCGTCCTTGCGGCCAAAGAAACGGGAAAAAATGCTCACGCGCGGACTCCTTGGGTGATGGGTGTGCCTGCAAATGGATAGGGCCGGCGCGGACCGGGTCGCACGCCACGTGCGTGGCCTTCCTGGGCGGCGCACAGCAACGAACTGTAATCGCGCGAAATTGCCAAGCAGGCCATTGGCCTGCGGCCGGCGACTGCGCCAGAATGGCCTTCCCGCGAAGCGTTGCCACCCTGCGCCGGTCGCTTACCCGCACGGAGATTTGCCCCATGAGCACTGCCATCCTCAACGCCTTCTACGCCCAGTCGGGCGGCGTCACCTCGGTCATCAACGCCTCGGCCTGCGGCGTGATCGAAACGGCGCGCCGGCACCCGGACCGCATCGGCACGCTCTATGCCGGGCGCAACGGCATCCTCGGGGCGCTCACCGAAGACCTGATCGACACCAGCGCCGAGCCGGCCGAGGCGATTGCGGCGCTGCGCACCACGCCCTCAGGTGCGTTCGGCTCGTGCCGCTACAAGCTCAAGTCGCTCGAAAAGAACCGCCGCGAATACGAGCGCCTGATCGAGGTGTTCAAGGCCCACGGCATCGGCTATTTCTTCTACAACGGCGGCGGCGACTCGGCCGACACCTGCTTCAAGGTGAGCCAGTTGTCGCAGTCGATGGGCTACCCGCTGCAGGCCATCCACGTGCCCAAGACCATCGACAACGACCTGCCGCTGACCGACTGCTGCCCGGGCTTCGGCTCGGTCGCGAAGTACGTGGCGGTGTCCACGCTCGAGGCCTCGTTCGATGTGCGCTCGATGGCCGCCACCTCCACCAAGGTGTTCGTGCTCGAGGTGATGGGCCGCCACGCCGGCTGGATCGCCGCGGCCGGCGGGCTGGTGGCCGACCATGGCATTCCGGTGGTGGTGCTGTTCCCCGAGATCGCGTTCGATGCGGCCCGCTTCCTGGCGCGCGTCGATGCGCTGGTGCAGCAGCACGGCTACTGCTCGGTGGTGGTGTCCGAGGGCTGCCATCACCCCGACGGCACCTTCCTGGCCGAGCAGGGCGCGCGCGATGCCTTCGGCCATGCGCAGCTCGGCGGCGCAGCGCCGGTGGTGGCGCAGATGGTGAAAGAGGCGCTGGGCCACAAGTTCCACTGGGCGGTGGCCGACTACCTGCAGCGCGCCGCGCGGCACATCGCCTCGGCCACCGACGTGAAGCAGGCCTATGAACTGGGCCAGCGCGCGGTCGAGCTCGCGCTCGAAGGCCGCAACGCGGTGATGCCGACCATCGAGCGCACGAGCGACGTGCCCTATGCGTACACGTTGGGCGCGGCGCCGCTCGAAGCGGTCGCCAATGTCGAGAAGCCGATGCCGCGCGATTTCATTTCGGACGACGGCTACGGCATCACCGAGAAGTGCCGCCGCTACCTGCTGCCGCTGATCGCGGGCGAAGACTACCCCGCCTACCGCGACGGCCTGCCGGTGTACGCAACGCTGCGCAACGTGGCGGTGCCGAAGAAGCTGCCGGCCTTCGCGCTCGCATGACCGTGGTCATCGACACCGCGCACTGTCCGCTGTGCGGCGAGGCGAACCGCTGCGCGATGGAGGTCGAGCGCGAGACGGGCCAGGCACAACCGCCCTGCTGGTGCATGGCCACCGATTTTTCGCTGGCGCCGCTCGACACGCTGCCACCGGCGTTGCGCGGGCAGGCCTGCATCTGCGCGCGCTGCGCCGCGGGCCTGCCGCCGGCTCAGGACTGAGCGACGTCGCCCTGCGACTGCGACGGCGCTTGCGCTTGTGACTGGGTTTGCGACGGCATCGGCGCAGGCTCGACAACCTCCGCCGCAGGCGCCGCCACATCCCCCGCCATCACCATCGTCGGCGCCGTGCCGCTGCGCTGCGCGGTGATCACGCCGTGGATGAACTGCAGCTTGCCCACCGCCGCGCGCGGCAGCACGAAGGGGTAGTAGTCGGGCTGGCCCATGCTGCGCGACAGCTCGTTGAGCATGCTGGTCAGCAGCACCCAGCCGTTGATGAAGTCGAGAAACTTCGCGGCGTCGGGATGCTCGGGCTGCCACAGGTCGGCGGCGGTGAAGAGGTCGCTCTGCAGCTCGACGTTGCTCGCATCGATGCCGAAGCTCATCGCCGTGTCGGCCGTGTCGGCCATGTGCAGGTAGTGGGCCCAGGTTTCGGCCCAGTCTTCCCACGGATGCATGCTCGCGTAGCTGCTGACGAAGCGCTGCGCCCAGTCGGGCGGCGGGCCCTGCTCGTAGTGCTGCTGCAACGCGGCGCCGTAGTCGGCGCGCTCGTCGCCGAAGAGCGCGCGGTAGTCGTCGATCCACGGCGTGGGCAGCACCAGCAGGTCCCAGTAGTAGTGGCCGACCTCGTGGCGGAAGTGGCCCAGCAGCGTGCGGTAGGGCTCGTGCATCTCGGCGCGGATGCGCTCGCGCACGGCGTCTTCGGCCTCCTCGGCGTTGAGCGTGATCAGGCCCTGCTCGTGGCCCGTCATCACGTGCGGTCGGCCCGGCACGTTGCTGAGGAAATCGAAGGCCAGCCCGTGCACCGGATCGGCGTGTCGGCTCACCACCGGCAGACCGAGCGCAAGCAGCTGCGAAATGAGCCGGCGCTTGGCCATCTCGAGCTTGCACCACAGCTCGCCGTTGGCCGCCACCGACAGGTCGGGAATGGTGCGCGTGACGCTGCACGACAGGCAGTAGCCCGGCGCATGGCCCTGCGTGTCGGGCGGAATGGTTTCGCCTTCGCGCGGCGTTGCCACCATCCAGTTGCAGGCGGCCGGCGTCATGAGGTTGGCGCAGCGGCGGTAGGTGGGGCCGTGCGGGTCGCCGAAGACGGTGAAGGTGTCGGGCAACGCGCCCTCGCCTTGCGCAGGTGCGAGCGGCACCACACCGAGCCGGTCGATCACGTAGCCCAGCGGCGTGAGGCAGGCCAGGCATTTGCTGTTGCGCAGGAACACCGGGCGCCCGCACTGGCAGCGGTAGGCGCGGCTGACGGTGGGCGCGGCGAGTTCGGCACCGAGCGCGGGGGCGGCATCGGGCGTGGCGGGGTCGGCCGGTTCATGGGCGGGTTCTTGGATCGACGGATTCATGGCTTGTTTGTTCTTTTGATGACGGCTTGACGCACGGGGGACAGCCGCCGCATTGTGCGACCCGCGCATGTGGCGTCGGCCGCGCAAACACCGATATGCTTGTAGGACGACGGACCCGCGACCGTCCCTGCGCCGCCTCATGACCTCCCCCCACACACCCGACACGCCGCCCTCCATGGGCGTTCTTCGCGCCCGCTACGGCGAGCGCTACCGCTGGTACCTGCTGCTGTCGGTCATGGTGGGCACGATGGCATCGATCATGTCGTCGACCATCGTCAACGTGGCGATCCCCGACATGAGCCACCACTTCGCGCTGGGCCAGGAGCGCGCGCAATGGGTGAGCTCGGGCTTCATGGTGGCGATGACGGTGTCGATGCTCACCACGCCGTGGCTGCTGTCGCGCTACGGCTACCGGCGCACCTACGTCGGCACGATGCTGTTGCTGCTGGCCGGCGGCATCGTCGGCGGGCTGGCCAACCACTACCCGCTGGTGCTGATGGCGCGCGTGGCCGAAGGGCTGGCGGCCGGCGTGGTGCAGCCCATTCCGGCCATCATCATCCTGCGCGCCTTCGAGCCGCACGAGCAGGGGCGCGCCAGCGGCATCTTCGGCATGGGCGTGGTGCTGGCGCCGGCCATCGGGCCGAGCATCGGCGGCGTGCTGGTCGACCTGTTCGGCTGGCGCTCGATCTTCTTCATGGTGGTGCCCTTTTGCCTGGCCTCGATCTGGCTGGCCTACAAGTTCGTGCCCAAGACCGCGCCCGGCGGCGTGGCCGCGGCGCGCGGCAGCGGGCTCGATGCGCGGGGGCTGGCGCTGGGCACCGTGGGCACGCTGTGCCTGCTGAACGGGCTGGTCGAACTGCGCGGCGATTCGCCGCTGCAGGCCGCGCTGCTGCTGGCCGGTGCGCTCATCGCCTTTGCCGCCTTCGTCTGGTGGCAGCGCCGGCTCATGGCCTCGGGCGGCGAGCCGCTCATGAACCTCGCGCTGTTTCGCTACCGCCAGTTCGCCATGGGCAGCCTGGTCGCCTTCATCTACGGCACCGCGCTGTTCGGTTCGACCTACCTGCTGCCCGTGTACATGCAGGTGGGGCTGCACCTGTCGGCCTCGCACGTGGGTACCACCCTGCTGCCGGCCGGCATCGTGCTGGCCTTCACCATCGCGGGCGTGGGCCGGCTGGCCGACAAGCAACCGACCTGGCTGCTGGTGAGCATCGGCCTGGCGCTGCTGGCGGTGTCGTTCGCGCTCATGGCCGTGCTGCGGCTGGACAGCCCGCTGTGGCTGCTGGTGGTGTTCGCGATCGTCGGGCGCATCGGGCTGGGCTTCATCCTGCCCTCGCTCAACTTGGGGTCGATGCGTCCGCTGGCCAAGCCGCTCATTCCGCAGGGCGCCAGCGCGATCAGCTTCGTGCGCATGCTCGGCGGCGCGGTCGGCGTGAGCCTGTGCGCCATCATTCTTGAATGGCGCCTGGCCGCGCACGGCGACTCGCTCGCCAACCCGGTGAGCACCCCGGCCCGGCTGGCCGCCTTCGACGAGGTGTTCCTGATGCTGGCCGGCCTGTGCGCGCTGGCCGTCTGCGCGGCCTGGCAGCTGCGCGAGAAACCCGACGAGGACACGGCGCAACACAGGGGGTAAACCCCGGCGGCGCAAGGAGCCGCTTTCGCTTTCAATTGTTATCAGTTGTATCCAAAAGCGGAATCGGTTCCATGCATCGCAGACGTTTTCTCGCCGCCTCGGCCGCGGCGACGGCCGGCCTCGGCCCCCTCTTCTCCCTGTCTTCCAGCGCCTTGGCCGCCGAGAACGGCGTCAGCGACGGCGAGATCGTGCTCGGCCACACCGGCATCCTGAGCGGACCGCTGGGCGCGCCGATCAAGGTCGTGATGGCCGGCGCCGGGCTGGCCTTCGACGCAGTCAATGCGCAGGGCGGGCTCGCGGGCCGCAAGCTCAAGCTGGTCTCGCTCGACGACGAGCTCAAGCCCGAGAAGGCCGTCGCCAACTACGAGAAGCTGCTCGCCGAGCACCGCGCCTTCGCCTTCTTCGGCTGCGTGGGCTCGGGCACCACGGCCGCCGCCGCCAAAGTGCTGGGCCAGAGCGGCGCGCCGATGGTCGGCGGTTATGCGGTGTCGGACTCGGCACGCGAGAAGGTCGCGGGCGCCGGTTATTTCGTGCGCGCCACCTTCGCGCGCGAGGCGCAGGCGCTCGTGCAGCACCTGACGACCATCGGCGTCTCGCGCATCGCGGTGGCCTACCTGGACAACCCCGGCGGCGCCGAAGTGGCGCGGCTGGTCGAGTCGGCGCTCGACACACTCAAGCTCAAGCCCGTGGCCGCGGTGCCGGTGAAGGGCGATGGCACGACCAACGAGGCCGCGGGCAAGGCGCTGGCCGACAGCCAGGCGCAGGCCGTGCTCATGTATTTGGGCGGCGGCATCGGCGGCGAGGTCATGAAGAGCGCCTGGAGCGCCGGCGGTCGCCAGATGTTCTACGGCATGTCGATCGTGCCGGGCGACGTCACCGCCAAGCTCGTCGGCGACAAGACCAGCGGCCTGGCCATCTCGCAGATCGTGCCCTACCCCTGGAGCGAGGTCGACGCCACCGCCCGCGACTACCGCCAGCTGGCCGAGCGCGCCAAGGTCGACATCGGCTACCTGAGCTACGAGGGCTATGTGAACGCGCTCGTGATGATCGAAGCCCTGCGCCGCACCGGCCGCGACCTCACACGCGCGAAGCTGCACGCCACGCTGAAGGCGATGAAGCTGCGCATCGGCAACATGGAGATCGACTTCACAGGCGCAAGCAACACGGGCTCGCGCTTCATCGAGATGGTGCGGGTGACGAAGGAAGGGCGGTTCCTGCGTTAGGCGGCAGCTCGAACAGGTTGGCGTACCGGGAACTGCTTGCGCAAACCGGCGAGCCTTGCGGCTCCCTGCCCGAGCCGCCAAAAAATGGAGGCATGAACGACAAACCCGGGTCTGCTCACAACCCCAGCTGCGTGAGCGCCCAAGCCACCGTGCCCAGCTGCATCACGTTGAGCACCATCCCCGCGATGTGCAGCTTGCGGAACTGCACGATCGACGTGCCCGTTGTCGGGATCGTGCGGCGCAGCAGGTCCATGAGCGCAACGACGATGGGAAGCATCTGGGAACCCTCCGCGGCGCGCAAGCATACGCCCCGGGGGGCCGTCGTGGCATGTACATCGCGCACCGCCGTCGACAGCCAGCAGCTCAGGTTCAGGCCGTGACTCGCCAGGCACTGCCAATGTCGATGTGGTCCGGTGCCAGGTTCGCACGGCACCGCTCCCAGGCTGCGGTGAATCCTTGTTCAAGATGGCGGGTGTACTGCCCCGTGTCGAACAGCCTGCAGGTGTCGCGCGCCGCAGCCAGCTCAGCGCGCAACGCGGCGAGGCGCGATGGGTCCGTGGCAAGGGCCAGGGCCAGCGCCTCATAGGCAGACGGCGAATGCGTGATCAGCTGCGAAAATCCCGCTGCAGTGAGCAGGCTGCCCGCCACCCGGCCCGCGAAGGTGGGGCCTGCACACGTCACCAGCGGCACACCTGCCCAGAGTGCGTCGCTGGCCGTCGTGTGCGCGTTGTAGGGCAGGTTGTCCAGGCAAAGATCGGCCAGTTGCAACCGCCGCAGGTGTGTCTCTTGTTCAACCCAAGGCGCAAAAACCAGCCGCCCTGGATCGACGCCGTGTTCGCGGGCCCTTGAGCGCAGGTTGTCGTTGTAGAGATCGGAGCCACTCCTGAGCCAGAAAACGCTGTTGTCGACCTGATTCAACAGACGGGCCCAGATGCCAAAGAACTGGGCGTTGAGCTTCTGGCTGCCATTGAAGTTGCAGAAGACAAAGGCACCTTCCGGCAGGCCAACGGCGGTGCGCGACATGGGTCCGGAAATCATCGTGCGACGCGAGTCGTTGGGCTGGTAGCTGTGGGGCATGCAGATGATCTTCTCGCTGAAGTCTTCGCGCGCTGCCTCGGAAACCAGGAACGCGTCGGCCACCAGATAGTCGATGAACGGCGCACCGAGCGTGCCTGGAAAGCACAGGTAGCTGATCTGAACTGGCGCGGGCCGCAAGGCCAGCACCGCTGGTCGTGCACCGTAGGTATAGCCACCAAGGTCCACCAGGATGTCGATCTCCAGATCGACGATGGCCTGCGCCGCTTCCATGTCCGACAGCTCATGCGCATCGATGAAGCGGTCGAACGCACGCTCGAGACGCTGGCGCATGGCGCTGCCGTCGCTCTTTCGCAGGGAGATCGCAGTGATCTCGAAGCGCTCGCGGCCATGTCGCTCGAACACTTCGGCAACGAGGTAAGAGGTCGCATGCTTTCCGAAATCGGCAGACATGTAAGCCAAGCGTATACGTCCCTCCCTTTTTCGCTCACGGGCATGCAGCGGCTTGGGCGCCATTGGATAGAGGCTTGCCGCATGGCGCCTCCCTGCCTGCAATTGCTCTTTCGGCGTCGAGGGAAGATTCAGAAGCGCAAAGGGCTCGACGCACGCCCATCCCTGGCGAATTTCATCGCGCACCAGCGCCACCTGTTCATCGAGACCCTGCCAGTCGGCGATGGCCGCCTTGGCGTAGCAAAGCCCACCGCGGGCGAATGCGAAGTTCGCTTCGCCGGGATGGTCTCGCAAGGTGCGTTCGTACAGGTCGATCGCGTCGGAGAAACGGCGTGCCTGGCACAGCGCCGTACCGTAATTCATGATCAACGCAGGGTGCGACTTTCGCAGTGCCATGGCGCGCTCGTAGCACGCCAACTCCTGCTCGTACAGCCGCAGTTTTCCACAGGCCGCACCGCGATTCAGATGGGCTTCGAACGCATCCGGCCGCAAGTGCACCGCGCGTTCGAAATGCGTGAGGGCCTCCGTGGTTCTCCCGGTAGCGAGCAGTGCGAGCCCCAAATCATGTGCGGCCTCGAAGACCTCGGGATTGCGCAAGAGAACCTGGCCAAAGGCCTCTGCCGCGGCCCTGTGCTGATCGGAGCGAAGCAAGGCGACACCAAGGTAGTACCAGGTCTCCAGGCATCCCGGCTCGTACTGCAACGAGTTCCGCAACTGCTCCACGGCCTTTCCGAAATCCTGTTGATTGCCCGCGATGAAGCCAAGCAGCCGATGCGCGGCCCCCATGCTTCGACCGGCCTGCACCAGTCCCTCCAGGACCTTTCGTGCATTGCAATACTGTCCCCTCTGGAAGAGCAACTCTGCTGACCGAACGCTCATGTCATGGCCTCGTCTTCTCCTTCGTTCCTCGCAAGGATCGGGAGACTAGGGCACAACTTCGAATTCGGCAATCGCCCCTCGTGGGCAAGCCGCGCATGGCCGAGCCTGAAGCCGTTCGGCCGCGCAAGCCAGCGGGAACTGCGCCTGCTGGCGCGACGCGTCGCAGCACTGAAACGGCTGCCGGCCAAGGGGAATCCCTTGGTTCCCCGTGCGCCCGTTTTGCCATTTTTTGATAACCGCTTGCGGGCGCGATCGCTATCGTCGATCGTCATATGTCCGCCACCCTGCCGCCCTTGCCGAGCGCCCGTGCGCTCGCCGCCGCCCTGCAACGCCGCGAGCTCTCGTGCCGCGAGCTGATGCAGGCCTGCCTCGCGCGCATCGAGCACCTCAACCCGCGGGTCAATGCGCTGGTCTCGCTGCAAGCGCCCGAGGAGATGCTGCGCCAGGCCGATGCCTGCGATGCGCAACGCGCGCGCGGCGACACCGTAGGGCGGCTGCACGGCTTCCCGATGGCGCCGAAGGATTTCGTCGCCACCGCCGGCCTGCCGACCACCATGGGCAGCCCGGTGTTCGCGAAGCAGGTCACGCCGCACGACGCGATCATGGTCGAGCGCCTACGCCGCGCCGGTGCCGTGTTCGTGGGGCGCAGCAACACGCCCGAGTTCGGCCTGGGCTCGCACACCTACAACACGGTGTTCGGCACCACGCGCAACGCATGGAACCTCGACCACGCGGCCGGCGGCAGCAGCGGCGGCGCGGCGGTGGCGCTCGCGCTGCACATGCTGCCGGTGGCCGACGGCAGCGACATGATGGGTTCGCTGCGCAACCCCGCGGCATGGAACCACGTCTACGGCCTGCGGCCTTCGCTGGGCCGCGTGCCCATCGGGCCGGGGCCGGAGCTGTTCTTCCAGCAGCTGGGCTGCGAAGGACCGATGGGCCGCACGCCCGAGGACGTGGCCTGGCTGCTGTCGGTGCAGGCCGGCTACGACGCGCGCTCGCCGCTGAGCCTGGCGGGCGACGGCGAGGCTTTTGCGCAGCCGCTCGACTCAGAGCTGCGCGGCCAGCGCATCGCGTGGCTCGGCGACCTCGGCGGCCACCTGCCGATGGACCCGGGCGTGATGGCGCTGTGCGAATCGGCGCTGCGGCATTTCGACACGCTGGGCTGCAGCGTGGCGCCTGCCGTGCCCAGCTTCGACTTCGATGCGCTGTGGACCGCGTGGCTGCGCCTGCGCGGCTTCATCGTGGCCGGCGCGCTGCGCGGGCTGCATGCCGACCCGGCCACGCGCGCGCAGCTCAAGCCCGAGGCCTGCTGGGAGATCGAGCAGGGCGAGCGCCTGAGCGCCGCCGCGCTGCACGAAGCCGCTGTCACGCGCACGCAGTGGCATGCCGCGCTGCTGCAGCTCTTCGAACGCTTCGACTTCCTGGTGCTGCCGGCCGCGCAGGTGTTTCCGCTGCCGGCCGACGTGCACTGGCCGCGCGAGGTCGGCGGCCGCGCGATGGACACGTACCACCGCTGGATGGAAGTGACCATCGGCCCGTCGCTCGCCGGCCTGCCCGCGATGGCGATTCCGGCCGGCTTCTCGCAGGCCGAGGGCACGCGCGGCCTGCCGATGGGCCTGCAGCTCATCGGCCGCCCCGGCGCCGACCTCGACGTGCTGCGCATGGCGCACGGCTGGCACCAGGCCGCGCCCTTCGCGAACGCGCAGTCGCCGCTGCTGCAGTAGCCACACAAGTTCCCTGTTTCCGCACTCCCACACATCACACACAACCCGAGGAGAGAACCCATGCGCAGACGTTCGTTGATGGCTGCCGGCCTGGCCGCCGGCCTGTTCCCCATCGCCCTGCCCGCCTTTGCCCAGGGCCTCGCGGGCAAGACCCTGAACCTCATCGTGCCCTACCCCGCGGGCGGCGGCTCCGACATCAATGCGCGCCTGGCCGCGCCCGAGCTGTCGCGGCTGCTGGGCCAGCCGGCCATCGTCGACAACGTGCCCGGCGCCAGCGGCTCGCTCGGCGTGATGAAGGCGGCCAACGCACCGGCCGACGGCTCGGCGCTGCTGCTGGGGTCGCCGATGGAACTGATGCTCACGCCGCTCACGCTCAGCAGCGCGCGCTACAAGGCCGAAGACTTCCGGCCCATCGGCGTGATGGCCGTCACCTCGATGGTGCTGCTGGCGCGCAAGGACCTGGGCGCGGGCAACGTCGACGAACTCATCGCGCTCTTGCGTCGGCCGGGCACCAAGGAGCTGAGCTACGGCAGCATCGGCCCGGGCTCGCTGTACCACCTGCTGGGCGAGCGCTTCATGCAGCAGACGGGCACGAAGATGCTGCACGTGCCCTACAAGGGCTTCGCGCCGCTGGTGAACGACCTGCTGGGCGGGCAGATCGACCTGGTGTTTGCGCCGCTGGCCGGCAACGTGCCCGACCTGCTGGACGCCGGCAAGATCAAGGCGCTGGGCATCGCGACCTCGGCACCGCACGAGCGCTTCACGGCGCTTGCGCCGATCCGCAACAGCAAGGGCCTGGACGACTTCGTCTACAGCCTGTGGGCGGGCATCCAGGTGTCGCACCGCGTGCCCGAGGAAGCGCAGCAGCGGCTGCACGCGGCCTTCAACCAGATGATGCGCAAGCCCGAGCTGCGCCGCGCGCTCGAACTCGGCGGCGCCAAGGTGGCGCCCGAACAGTCGCTGGCCGAGCTGCGCCGCGACTACCAGGCCGACATGGAGCGCTACCGCGCCATCGCCAAGTCCGTCCAACTTCGTCCGGAGTAAAGAGAGATGAAAGACACGAAGACCACCGCCTTCTTCCACGACGAGCGCACCTTCTGGCACGTGCCCGGCGGGCTGCATGCCCTGTTCCTGCCGGTGGGCGGCTGGGTGCAGCCCATGGCCGGCAGCGGCATGGCCGAGTCGCCCGACTCCAAGCGCCGCATCAAGTCGCTGATGGACGTGTCGGGCCTCACCGCGCAACTCGATGTGTCGAGCGCGCCGATGGCCAGCGAAGAAGACCTGCAGCGCGTGCATCCCACCAGCTACCTGCAGCAGTTCAAGGCCGCGAGCGACGCCGGCGGCGGCGACCTCGGCGAGTTCGCGCCCTTCGGCCCGGGCAGCTACGAGATCGCGAAGCTCTCGACCGGCCTGGCCATTGCCGCCATGGACAGCGTGCTGCAGGGCCGCCACCGCAACGCCTTCGCGCTCACGCGCCCGCCGGGCCACCACTGCCTGCGCGAGCACAGCATGGGCTTCTGCCTGTTCAACAACATCGCGGTTGCGATCGAGACCATGAAGGCGCGCCACGGCGTGGGCCGCGTGGCCGTGATCGACTGGGACGTGCACCACGGCAACGGCACGCAGCAGATCTTCTACGACCGCCCCGACGTGCTCACGCTCTCGCTGCACCAGGAGCACTGCTTTCCGCCCGGCTACAGCGGCGCCGAAGACCGCGGTGAGGGCGCGGGGCTGGGTTTCAACGTCAACATCCCGCTGCAGCCCGGTGGCGGGCACGCGGCCTACATGCACGCCTTCGAGCGCATCGTGACGCCGGTGATCGACCGCTACCGGCCCGAACTGATCGTGGTGGCGAGCGGGCTGGACGCCAACGGCGTCGATCCGCTGGCGCGCATGCAGCTGCACTCCGAGTCGTTCCGCCAGATGATGCGGCAGGTCAACGCGCTGGCCGCCAAGCACTGCGACGGGCGCGTGGTGGTGGTGCACGAAGGCGGGTACGCGGAAGCCTGCGTGCCCTTCTGCGGGCTGGCGGTGGTCGAAGAACTGTCGGGTCACCGCACCGAGGTGGAAGACCCGTTCGGCGAACTCCTCGGGCTGCAGCAGCCGTCGGCGCGCTTCGATGCGTTCCAGCGTGAACTGATCGACGAGATGGCGGCGTTGCACGGGCTCTGAGCGGGCCTGCGCATGGACTAAGCTCGCTGGCGACGGCCCGAATGGGGCCGCGCTTTCTGCTTCACCGTTCATGCCCCGTTTCATCACCCGCCGCGCCGTCGTCGTCCTCGCATCGCTTGTCCTCGTCGCCCTGCTCGGCCTGTGGGGTGCGAGCCGCTTCAACGTCAACCCGACGCATGCGCCCGGCGAGGTGATCGACCGGTTCGAAGGCGTGCCGGTGTACTTCAACGGCGCCATCAACCACGTCGACGGACGCAGCCTCGCGCCCGACGGCTACAACATCGGCCTGCGCTGGCAGTGCGTGGAGTTCGTCAAGCGCTACTACTACGAGCGGCACCAGCACCGCATGCCCGAGGCGCGCGGCCACGCCAAGGCCTTCTTCGACGCGGCCGTGGCCGACGGCGCGTTGAACACGGCACGCAACCTGGTGCAGCACCGCAACGGCGGCGCGAGCGGGCCGGCGGTGGGCGACATCGTGGTGTTCGCCCCGTGGCTCTTCAATCCCTATGGCCATGTGGCGATCGTGTCGCGCGTGGACGCCGACGCGGTTGAGATCGTGCAGCAGAACCCCGGGCCCTTCGGCACCTCGCGCGAGCGCGTGCCGCTGGCCACCAGCGACGGGCGCACGCAGCTGGGCACCGGGCGCGTGCTGGGCTGGCTGCGGCTGCCCGCCGCCGCAGCCGCCTCGTTCCCGAAACTCTGAATCGCGGTCTAATCACAGCCATGTGCCAATTGCTAGGGATGAACTGCAACACGCCGACCGACGTGACCTTCAGCTTCACGGGGTTCGCGCAGCGCGGTGGCCGCACCGACCACCATGCCGACGGCTGGGGCATCGCGTTCTTCGAGGACCGCGGGCTGCGTCACTTCGTCGACCACCAGCCGGCCTGCGAGTCGCCGGTGGCTGAGCTGATCCGGCGCTACCCGATTCAAAGCCGCAACGTCATCGCGCACATCCGCAAGGCGACGCAGGGCGAAGTGAATCTGCAGAACTGCCACCCCTTCGTGCGCGAGCTGTGGGGCCGCTACTGGGTCTTCGCCCACAACGGCGACCTGAAGGACTTTCGACCGCGCCTGCACGGCAACTTCCACCCGGTGGGCAACACCGACAGCGAGCACGCCTTCTGCTGGCTCATGCAGGAGCTGGCGAAGTCGCACGCGGGCGTGCCCAGCGTCGAGGAGCTCACGCTCACGCTGCGCGAACTGGCGCCGCAGCTGGCGGCGCACGGCACCTTCAACTTCATGCTGTCGAACGGGCAGGCGCTGTGGGCGCATGCCTCCACCAACCTCTGGTACGTGGAGCGCCGCCACCCCTTCGTGACGGCGCAGCTCTCGGACGAAGACCTGGAGATCGACTTCGCCGAGCACACCACGCCCACCGACCGCGTGGCCGTCGTGGTGACGGCGCCGCTCACCACCAACGAGACCTGGACGCCCTTCACCTCGGGCGAATTGCATGTGTTCGTGGACGGCCAACGGATGCCGCGCTGAGCCGGAAAACTCAGTCTTTTGACTGACACTTTTTTGCAACAGCGCAAGAAAGTATCGACCAGTAAGTGCAAACTATGAACAATAACTGTTCTCATTTGCAAACGGTCGCTCTTTCATGCCCGCCTCCGCCTCTCACTTCTTCCTTCGCCCGACCGTGGCCGCCTCGCTGCTGGCCCTTCACGCGCTCACGGCCCTGGCGCAAACGCCGGCCGCCGAAACTGCAGCCTCTGCCAGCGGCACGCTGAGCACCGTCACCGTCGAAGCCAGCGCCGACGCCTCGGCCGAAGGCCTGACCAAGCCCTTCGCGGGCGGGCAGGTGGCGCGCGGCGGGCGCGTGGGCATCCTGGGCAACCAGGACATGATGAGCACGCCGTTCTCGAGCACCAACTACACCAACGAACTGATCCAGGACCAGCAGGCCAAGAGCGTGGCCGACGTGCTGCTGAACGACCCGTCGGTGCGCCAGGCGCGCGGCTTCGGCAACTTCCAGGAGCTGTACGTGGTGCGCGGCTTCCCCGTGTACTCGGACGACGTGGCCTACAACGGCCTGTACGGCATGCTGCCGCGCCAGTACATCGCCTCTGAATTCTTCGAGCGCGTGGAAGTGTTCCGCGGCGCCAACTCCTTCCTGAACGGCGCCGCGCCCGGCGGCAGCGGCATCGGCGGGGCGATCAACCTGCTGCCCAAGCGCGCGCCCAACGAGCCGCTCACGCGCGTCGGGTTCGGCGTGCAGACCGGCGGCCAGGGCTACGTGAACCTCGACCTGGCGCGCCGCTTCGGCCCCGACGACAGCCTGGGCGTGCGCGTGAATGCCGTGCGCCGCGAAGGCGGCACGGGTGTGCACAAGGAAAGCCAGCAACTGAGCGCCTTCGCCGTCGGCCTCGACTGGCGCAACCGCAACGTGCGCCTGTCGGCCGACTTCGGCTACCAGGACTACGACCTGAAGGACGGGCGGCCGAGCCTCACGCCTTCGTCGGCGCTGCCGATCCCGCGCGCGCCCGACGCCAGCACCAACTTTGCGCAGCCCTGGACCTACTCGAAGGAAAAGGACAAGTTCGCCACCTTCCGCGGCGAAGTCGACATCACCGACAACATCACGGCCTGGGCCGCCGGCGGCGTGCGCCGCAGCGACGAAGACAACGTGCTGGCGAATCCGACCCTGAACGACGCGTTCGGCAACACCAGCGGCACGCGTTTCAGCAACACCCGCAAGGACCGCATCGGCACCGCCGAACTCGGCGTGCGCGGCACCTTCGCCACCGGCCCCGTGAAGCACACGGTGGTGGCCTCGGCCGCCACGTACAGCAACGACCGCGACAACGCCTACACGATCTCGCGTGGCAGCCTGCGCAACAACATCTACGCGCCGTACGCGTCGCCCTACCCGGTGGCCAACAACTTCACCGGCAACACGCTGGAAGACCCGCGCCTGACCGACAAGATCGACACCTCGAGCGTCGCCATTGCCGACACCATGTCGTTCATGGACGACCGCCTGCTGGTCACGCTTGGCGTGCGCCGCCAGACCATCGAGCAGACCAGCTTCGCCTACACCACGATCAAGCAGTCGAGCACCTACGACAAGAGCAAGACCACGCCAGTGGCCGGCGTGGTGTTCAAGATCACGCCGACCGTGTCGGCCTACGCCAACTACATCGAAGCGCTGGTCAAGGGCAACGTGGCGCCCGGCACGGTGAACAACCGCCCGGTCACCAATGCCGGCGAGGTGTTTGCGCCGTACCAGGCCAAGCAGAAGGAAGTCGGCGTCAAGTACGACGGCGGCACGCTGGGCGCGAGCGCTGCGTTCTTCACCACCGACCAGCCCACGTACCAGTACGCGGGCCAGACCTACGGCCTGTACGGCAAGCAGCGCAACCAGGGCCTGGAGTTCTCGGTGTTCGGCCAGCCGGCCAAGGGCCTGCGCCTGCTCGGCGGCCTGACGCTGCTCGACGCCAAGCAGAAGAACACGCAAGGCGGCGCCACCGACGGCCGCACGGCCATCGGCGTGGCCAAGCAGCAGGCCAATCTCGGCGCCGAGTGGGACGTGCCGGGCGTGCGCAACCTGTCGCTGAATGCGCGCCTGCTGTACACGTCCAAGCAGTACGCCAACGCCGCCAACACGCAGCAGATTCCGGGCTGGACGCGCTTCGACATCGGCGCGCGCTACCTGGTCGACCTGGGCAACGGCCGTGCGCTCACGCTGCGCGCGCGCATCGACAACCTGTTCAACAAGTCGTACTGGGCGTCGGTGGGCGGCACGCAAGGCTCCAACTACCTGACGCTCGGCGCACCGCGCACCTTCTCCGTGAGCGGCACCATCGACTTCTGACGTGATGCGCGCTGTTGCGACCGCCATCCACCGCTGGGCGGGCCTGGCGGTTGCGCTGTTTCTTGTCGTCTCGGGCCTGACCGGCGCCGTCATCTCGTGGGATCACGAGATCGACGGATGGCTCAACCGCAAGCTCTACGACACCACGGCGCGCGGCCCGTTCAAGGACCCGTTCGACCTCGCCGCCGCGGTCGAGGCGCACGACCCGCGCGCGAGGGTCGCGTACATGCCGCTGGGTTTCGAGGAAGGCCACGCGGCCGGCTACTTCGTGCAGCCGCGCACCGACCCGGCCACCGGCAAGCCCTTCAAGCTGGGCTACAACCAGGTGTTCGTCGATCCGGTCACGGCCGAGGTGCGCGGCCGCCGCGACTCCACGGCGATCTCGCTCAAGCCCGAGACGCTGATGCCGTTCCTGCGCAAGCTGCACTACATGCTGCACGTGCCGGCGATGTGGGGCACCGACCGCATCGGCTGGTGGATCATGGGCACGGTGGCGCTGGTGTGGCTGCTCGACAGCTTCGTCGCGCTCTACCTCACGATGCCGCGGCGCCTGCGCAAGACGGTGCATCCGACGCATCGTCCTGCGGGTGCCTGGTGGCAACGCTGGAAGCCCTCGTGGACCGTGCGCTGGGCGGCCGGCGGCTACAAGCTCAACTTCGACCTGCACCGCGCGGGCGGGCTGTGGATCTGGGGGCTGATCATCGTCGTGGCCTTCACCTCGTTCTCGCTGAACCTCTACAAGGAGGTGTTCCACCCGATGCTCTCGCTGGTTTCCAAGACCACGCCGGGCCCGTCGGCGCTGGTGCCGCTCGCACCGCTGGGCACGCGCATCGAACCCACCATCGGCTTCCGCGACATCGTGGCGCAGGCCGATGCCGAAGCGCGGCGCCTCGGCTGGACGACGCCGCTGGGCGGCGCGTTCTACAACGCACGCGGCGGCTTCTACAACGTCTCGTTCTTCGACCACGCCACGCACGACGACAGCGACGGCATGGGCCTGTCGAACCTCTACATGGACGGGCGCGACGGCCACGTCATCGGCAGCAACCGCCCGTGGCACGGCACGGCGGCCGATGTGTTCGCGCAGCTGCAATTGCCGCTGCACGGCGGGCGCATCCTGGGTTTGCCGGGACGCATCCTGATGTCGGCGCTGGGGCTGGTGGTGGCGATGCTGTCGATCACCGGCATCGTCATCTGGGCGCGCAAGCTGCGCTCACGGCGCCTGCAGGCGCGGCGCGAGCGCGAAGCCCGCACCGCGGCCTCGGGGCTCAGGCAGGACGCAGCGTTTTCTCCAGCGCGTCGATGAACATCTTCGGCACGTCGAAGCCGGTCTGCTCGGTGATCTCCTGAAAGCAGGTCGGGCTGGTCACGTTGATCTCGGTGACCGAATCGCCGATCACGTCGAGGCCGATCAGCAGCAGCCCGCGCGGCGCGAGCACCTTGCCGATCGCTTCGGCGATCTCGCGGTTGCGCGCCGTGAGCGGCTGGGCCACGCCCTTGCCGCCGGCTGCCAGGTTGCCGCGCACCTCGGTGCCCTGCGGAATGCGCGCCAGCACGAAGGGCGCCGGCTCGCCCGCGATGATCAGGATGCGCTTGTCGCCCTGCGTCACCTCGGGCACGAAGCGCTGCACCATGATGGTTTCGGCGCCGTCCTTGTTGAGCGTCTCGACGATGGAGCCGAGGTTCAGCGCGTCTTGTTTCACGCGGAAGATGCCCATGCCGCCCATGCCGTCCAGCGGCTTCAGGATGATGTCGCCGTGCTCCGCATGGAAGTCGCGCACGGCCTGCGCGCTGCGCGTGACCAGCGTGGGCGTGACGAACTGCGGAAACTCCATGATCGCGAGCTTCTCGGGATGGTCGCGCAGCGCACGCGGCGAGTTGACCACCTGCGCGCCTTCGCGCTCGGCCTGCTGCAGCAGGTGCGTCGAATAGATGTATTCGGCGTCGAAGGGCGGGTCCTTGCGCATGAGCACGGCGTCGAAGTCTTTCAGTGCCTTCGACTCGATGATGTCGACGTGGTACCAGTCTTTCGCATCGCCCGTGAGCGTGATCTGCTGCACCACGGCCGAGACGAGGCCGCCCGAGGTCCACTGGATGTCCTGCGGCAGGCAGGCCGCGATGCGGTGGCCGCGGCGCTGGGCCTCGCGCATCATCGAGAAGGTCGTGTCCTTGTAGATCTTGAACTGATCGAGCGGATCGGCGACGAAGAGGATGTTTTTCATCAGGCGTTCTTTCCGGCGCCGGGAACGGCGGCTGTGGAGGGGGTTTCTGGCGGCATGTTGCCGGAAGCGGCGATGTCCTTGTCGGCCGGGGCCTTTTCAACGGGCACCTGTGCGCGGCGTGCGCGGCCGACCTGCTGCACCGCCAGCGCCACCGCGCCGGCCACCACGCCCCAGAAGGCGGAGCCGATGCCGGCCAGCGTCACGCCCGAGAGCGTGACCAGGAAGGTGATGAGCGCGGCCTCGCGGTGCGCCTCGTCGCGCACCGCCGCCGCCAGCCCGCCGCCGATGGTGCCCAGCAGCGCCAGCCCGGCGATGGCCGCGACCAACTCTTTCGGAAAGGCCGTCAGCAGGCCCGTGACGGCCGCACCGAACAGGCCGATCACCACGTAGAGGGCACCGCAGCTCACGGCCGCCGTGTAGCGCCGCGCCGGGTCTTCGTGCGCCTCGCGGCCCATGCACATGGCGGCCGTGATCGCGCTGAGGTTGAGCGCAAAGGCACCGAAGGGCGCGAGCACCAGCGTCGCGAGGCCGCTGATCGTGATGAGCTTGCTGACCGGCAGATCGCTGAAGCCGCTGGCGCGGATCGCCGCCACGCCGGGCAGGTTCTGCGAGGCCATGGTCACGACGAACAGCGGCAGCGCCAGGCTCACGATGGCCTGCCAGGTGAAGACCGGCGCCGTGAACACCGGCCAGGTGAGCGAGAACTGCACAGCCGACCATGCCAGCTCGCCGCGCGCGGCCGTGAAGGCGATGGCCACCAGGAGCGTGAGCGGCACCGCGTAGCGCGGCAGCAGGCGCTTGCCGACAAGGTAGGTGGCGAGCATCAGCAGCACCAGCGGCAGCGCGGTCTGTGCCGCCGTGAAAGCCGACATGCCGAAGCGCGCGAGCACGCCGGCCAGCAGCGCCGAGGCGATGGCCATCGGGATCTTGTTCATCACGCGTTCGAACCAGCCGGTGGCGCCCGCGAGCACGATCAGCACCGCGCTGACGATGAAGGCGCCCACCGCCTCGCCCATGCCGTAGCCCGCGCCGGCGACGGCCAGCACGGCCGCTCCGGGGGTGCTCCAGGCAATCATGACGGGCTTGCGCCACCACAGCGAAGGCAGCGCCGAAGCGAGCCCCATGCCGATGCCCAGCGCCCACATCCACGAGGCCGTCATCTCCGGCGTGGCCCCGAAGGCCTGGGCGGCCTGGAACACGATGGCCACCGAACTCGTGAAACCCACAAGCACGGCGACGAAGCCCGCGGTGAAGGCCGAAAGGCTCAGGTCCTTGAAGAATCGCATGGCGCGATTTTGCCGGGGCGCGCGGCCTGGCGCCGCGGGCCTCAGATTTCGATCTTGGAGCCGAGTTCGACGACCGCGTTGTTCGGCAGGCCGAGGAAGGCCGCCGCACCGCTCGCGTTGTGGTGCATCTGCGCGAACAGCTTCTCGCGCCACGGCGCCATGCCGCTACCGAGCGTGGGGATCACGACGTCGCGCGAGAGGAAGTAGCTGGTCGTCATCGGCTCGAGCTGGCAGCCGCGCATGCGCGCGTTGTCGAGCGCGCGCGGCAGGTCGATGTCGTTCTTGAAGCCGTAATGCACGATGACCTGCCAGCAGTGGTTGCCCAGTGCATCGATCTCGATACGCTTGTCCATCGGAATCCAGGGCACCTCGTGGTTGCGCACGGTGACGAACATGTTCTGCTCGTGCAGCACCTTGTTGTGCTTGAGGTTGTGCAGCAGTGCGTTGGGCACCACGCCCGGTTCGGCCGTGAGGAACACGGCCGTGCCGTCGACGCGCGCGGGCGGGCTCATGAACACCGAGCCGAGGAACGACTTCAGGTCGATCGCGTCGGCGTGCTGCGCCTCGCCCATGAGGCGTCGGCCTTCCTTCCAGGTGATCATCAGCGTGAACACCGCACCACCGATCAGCAGCGGGAACCAGCCGCCTTCGAACAGCTTGAGCAGGTTCGAGGCAAAGAACAGGAAGTCGACGACGAAGAAGATCGCGGTCGCGCCGATGCACAGCGCCAGCGGCAGCTTCCACGCATAGCGGATCACGAAGAAGGTGAGGATCGTGGTGATCAGCATGTCGGTGGTCACCGCGATGCCGTAGGCCGCGGCCAGGCTGCTCGAGGTGCGGAACATCACGACCGCCAGCACGATGGCCACGAACAGGCCCCAGTTGACCAGCGGAATGTAGATTTGCCCCGCCGTGCGCACGCTGGTGTGCTCGATGTTCAGGCGCGGCAGGTAGCCCAGCTGGATCACCTGGCGCGTGACGCTGAAGGCGCCGGTGATGAGCGCCTGCGAGGCGATCACCGTGGACAGCGTGGCCAGCAGCACCAGCGGAATGAGCGCCCATTCAGGCGCCATCATGAAGAACGGGTTCTTCACGGCCTCGGGGTTCTCCAGCAGCAGCGCACCCTGGCCCAGGTAGTTGAGCGTAAGCGCCGGCATGACGACCGAGAACCACGCGATGCGGATCGGCTTCTTGCCGAAGTGGCCCAGGTCGGCGTACAGCGCTTCGGCGCCGGTCACGCACAGCACCATGGCGCCCAGCAGGATGAAGCTGGTGCCGGGGTTGTCCCAGATGAACTTCAGCGCGAACCAGGGGTTCAGCGCCTTGATGATCTCGGGGTGGTGCGCGATCTGCCACACGCCCAGCACGGCGATGGCCGCGAACCAGGCCAGCGTGATCGGGCCGAAGAACTTGCCGATGCCCGCCGTGCCGCGCTTTTGCACCGCGAACAGGCAGAACAGCACGACCAGCGTGATCGGGATCACGTAGTGCTTGAAGTGCGGCGACACCACCTCCAGGCCCTCGACCGCCGACAGCACCGAGATGGCCGGCGTGATCACGCCGTCGCCGTAGAAGAGCGAAGTGCCAAAGATGCCGACGATCAGCAGCAGCTGGCGCAGCCTCGGCTTGTCGGTCACGGCCTGGGAGGCCAGCGCGAGCATCGCGACCAGGCCGCCCTCGCCTTCGTTGTCGGCGCGCAGCACGAGCACGACGTACTTGATCGACACGATGACCGTGAGGGTCCAGAAGAACATCGACAGGATGCCGTAGACGTTCTCGACGGTGAACGGCACATGGCCGTGACCGAAGACTTCCTTGACCGCATAGAGAACGCTGGTGCCGATGTCGCCGTAGACGACGCCGATGGCGCCGACGATGAGGCCGGCAGAGATGTTTTTGGGGGCTGACACGAGGTCGATGGGAAAAGGGCGGCTCGCAGTGATCGACGCGTCAGTCACGCCGGGATGCCGCGGCCGCGCCGCGCATCCCTCCGCCCTTTGGGTTCCTTTGCTGTGGGGCTGCTATTTTGCCGCTGCCCGCCCGCGCCGCAACCCGCCTTCGCCGCTCATTCGTAGATTTCGGCGTCCGGATCGGTCGCTTCCATCTCGTAGCTGGCCGCGACCATGGCCAGACGGCCCACCACGCCATACATGTAAAAACGATTGGGGGCGCTGGCGCCGGGCTTGGCGCCCGGTTGCGGCAGCTGCGCGCTTTCCGAGAAAGCCAGCGGCACGTAGCTGGCGCCCGGCTGCTTGAGGTTCTCGTCGGCGGCGCGCTCGGCGTGCACGCGGTAGAAGCCGCCCACCACGTAGCGGTCCATCATGTAGACCACCGGCTCGGCCACGCCGTTGTGCACGCGCTCGTTGGTGAGCACGCCTTCCTGCACGATCAGCTCGGTGGGCTCGCGCAGGTCGCGCCCGGCGCTGGTCTTGGCGGGCGACGAGGTGGCGGTGCGCGACTTGCCAATGAGCGCCTCGACCTCTTTCGCGTCGCGCACGGTCACGACGCCGGGGCTCCCGCTGCCGCTGTGGCCGCCCTTGACGACCACGAACGGCTTCTCGTTGATGCCGTATTCCTTGTACTTGCGGCGCACCTTGGTGAGCACCGCGTCGACATGGCTGGTGAGCACGTCGATGCCGCGGCCCTCGGCCACGTCGACGCCTTCGGCGCGCGCGTAGATCGGGTTGATGAGCCACGGATCGATGCCCAGCAGCTTGCCGAAGCGCTTGCACAGCTCTTCATAGCTGTGCAAATGGTTGCTCTTGCGGCGCACCGACCAGCCCGCGTGCAGCGGCGGCAGCAGGTATTGCTCGTGCAGGTCTTCGAGGATGCCCGGCGTTCCTGCAGAAAGCTCGTTGTTCAGAAGAATTGTGCAGGGATCGAAGTTCTTCAGGCCCAGGCGGCGCTTGGAACGCACCACCGGTTCGAGCGTCACGGTCTCGCCGTTGGGCAACTCGATCTTCTTGGGCGACTTGATGGCCGGATCGACGGAGCCGATGCGCACATTGAGGCCCGCCATGTGGAAGATGCGCACCAGTTGCGCGATGTTGGCGAGATAAAAGGTGTTTTTCGAGTGATTTTCAGGAATGACGAGCAGGTTGCGCGCCTCCGGACAGATCTTCTCGATGGCCGCCTGCGCAGCCTGCACCGCCAGCGGCAGCATTTCCTTGGTGAGGTTGTTCCAGCCGCCGGGGAACAGGTTGGTGTCGACCGGGGCGAGCTTGAAGCCCGCGTTTCGGATGTCGACGGCGCTGTAGAACGGCGGCGTGTGCTCCATCCACTCGAGGCGGAACCAGCGCTCGATGGCGGGCGTCGAGTCGAGCACCCGCTGCTCCAGTTCGTTGATCGGGCCGGTCAGGGCAGTGACGAGATGCGGAACCATGCAGCGGCCTTGTTGGTTTTGTGCTTAAAGGTGGAGTGGAATTGTAGGATTTGGGGATGGCCGCCCCGATGACAAGCAGCCAAAGAGAACAAAGCACCCCAATCCACAACACACGTTGCAAGAACACCGCGGCACGGGCCGCGCCGCCGGCCCGATGGCCCCGGCCCTTCGGACCCCGACTAGCTGCGGACTTCGCCCTGCCCCAGCACCACGTACTTGAGCGAGGTCAGGCCTTCGATGCCGACCGGGCCGCGCGCATGGAACTTGTCGGTGCTGATGCCGATTTCGGCGCCCAGCCCGTACTCGAAACCGTCTGCGAAGCGCGTGCTCGCATTCACCATCACGCTGGCCGAATCGACCTCGCGCAGGAAGCGCTGGGCATTGATGTGGTCGCGCGTGACGATGGCGTCGGTGTGGTGGCTCGAGTAGCGGTTGATGTGCGCAATGGCCTCATCGACGCCCGCCACCACCTTGATGCTGATGACGGCGGCCAGGTATTCCTCGGACCAGTCGGACTCGACCGCATCAAGCACCTTGGCCTGCGGATGGTGCGCCTCGCTGGCGCGCAGGATGGCGGCAGCGGCCGGGTCGCAGCGCATTTCGACGCCCTTGGCGGCGAAGACGGCGGCGATCTCGGGCAGGAAGTGGTCGGCCACCGAGGCCGACACCAGCAGGCCTTCGGCGGCGTTGCAGGGGCTGTACTTCTGGGTCTTGGCGTTGTCGACGATGCGCAGCGCCATGTCGAACTCGGCCGTGTCGTCCACGTACACGTGGCAGTTGCCGTCCAGGTGCTTGATGACGGGCACCTTGGCGTCGCGGCTGATGCGCTCGATGAGGCCCTTGCCGCCGCGCGGAATGATCACGTCGACGAATTCGGGCATGGCGATGAGCTGGCCCACGGCTTCGCGGTCGGTGGTCTGCACCAGCTGCACCGCCTCGACCGGCAGGCCGGCTTCGGCCAGCGCCTCGGACACCAGCAGCGCCAGCGCCTTGTTCGACTCGATGGCTTCCGAGCCGCCGCGCAGGATGGCGGCATTGCCGCTCTTGATCGCGAGGCTCGCGGCCTCGATGGTCACGTTGGGGCGGCTCTCGTAGATCATGCCGAAGACGCCGATCGGCACGCGCATCTGGCCCACGCGGATGCCGCTGGGCTGCTGCTTCATGCCGATGATTTCGCCGATCACGTCGGCCATGCCGGCCAGCTGCTCGCAGCCTTCGGCCACGGTTTCGAGGACCTTGGGCGTGAGCTTGAGCCGGTCGACCATCGGGGCCGACAGGCCGGCGGCCGTGGCGCGCTCCAGGTCCTTCTGGTTGGCAGCAGCCAGCTCGGGGCCGACTTCGCGCAGGCGCCGGGCCAGCGCCTTCAGTGCTCTGTTTTTGGTAGCTGCATCCGCACGGGCCATGAGGAATGCAGCGGCTTTGGCTTGCAGACCGAGGGTCTGCATGTGCTCGCTGACGTTGAACGCGTTCATAGCCGGCATTTTCCCACGCGGACCTTCGGTCCGGCTGACGCGGGCCTTTTGCCGTCTACAGACGGCAAGCGGACGTCAGGCGCGGCGTGGCGCCGAGGCCGTGCTGCAGGCGCGGCACAGCATCAGCGCCAGCCGCTGCAGCGCCTGCCAGCCGCTGGCGGGCCAGTCGGGCTGCTTCAGGCCCTTGCAGATGCCGTCGACCAGGTGGGCCGCGCGCAGCAGGCGGGTCAGCATGCGGTCGTCCAGGCGCGGCAGCACGCGTTCGAAGGCGCGCTCGCGCGGGCCCCAGATGCGGTTCTCGCGCAGCGCCATCGGCAGCGGGCGGCCGGCGGCCATGGCGTCCTTCACGCGCTTGAGGGCGCGGATGTCCTCGGCGATCGTGTAGTGCACCAGCACCTCGGCTTCGCCCTCGGCCTGCAGGCCGTCGAGCATGCGCGCCACGCGCTGCGGGTTGCCGGCCAGCACGGCCTCGGAGAGCTTGAACACGTCGTAGCGCGCCACGTTGTTGACGGCGCCCTCGACCTGCTCCCAGCTCAGCTCGCCGGCCGGGTGCAGCAGTGCAAGTTTCTGGATTTCCTGGTGCGCGGCGAGCAGGTTGCCTTCGACGCGGTCGGCAAAGAACTGCAGCGTGCGCTGCCCTTCGTCGCCGGGCATCACGCGCTGGTTCTGCAGCCCGAGGCGCTGGGCGATCCATTGCGGCAGCGCGGCGCGCTCGATCGGGTCGACCTGGAGGCTCACGCCGTTGTTCTCGAGCGCCGAGAACCACGCACCGGTGCGCGTGGCCTTGTCCAGGCGCGGCAGCATCACCAGCGTGAGCGTGCTGTCGTTGCCGGGCGCGGCCTCGGCCAGCTGCTGCAGCGCGACGCTGCCGTCCTTGCCGGGCTTGCCCGACGGAATGCGGATCTCGACGATCTGCTTGTCGGCGAACAGCGAGAGCGAGCCTCCGGCCGCGAGCACCGCGCTCCAATCGAAGTGCGCGCCAGCCACGGTGTACGAGCTGCGCTCGGTGTGGCCCTGGGCGCGCGCGGCGGCGCGGATGGCGTCGGCCGCCTCCTGCGCGAGCAACGGCTCATCGCCGTGGATCGTGTAAAGCGGCTTCAGGCCCTTTTGCAGGTGGGCGCCGAGCTGGGCACTGGCAAGTTGCATTGAAAGAACGGAAGCGAGGCTTACAGGGACTGCACCGCCGCCAGCCGGCGCATCAACTGCTGCGCGATGTCGGCCTGCATGTCGCGGTACAGCAGATCGGCCTCGCTCTCCTTGGCCAGCGCATTGGTTTCGTTGAAGCTCAGGTCGCGCGTCTGCGAGACCTCGGAGGCGGCCAGCAATTCCTTGCCGCCCGGTGTTCGCAGGCTGAAGCGGGCGCGCAGGCGCAATTGCACCTCGCGCACCAGACCAGCGGAATTGGTCGAGATGACGAACCGGTCGCGGTCCTCGCCCAGCACGACGAGCACGGCGTCGGCGGTGCCCGCCTCTTCCTTGGGCACCAGCCGCACGTTGCCGGCCGCGCGCAGCTCGCGCCGCAGCTGGTTGATGAGCGCCGTATTGCCTTCGAGCGACAGCGTCTTGAACGCGAAGGTCGGCGCCTGGCGCAGTGCGAAGCCGCAGCCGGACAGCACCAGCGAAGCGCCTGCGACGCCGAGGCCCAGGAGAAAGCCGCGGCGCGGCTGCGAGGCATTGCGAATGTTCATGCGTCTGTCGTTTCCGTCGTTCTGCAGAGTCTGTGTCAGATGACCACGTTGACCAGGCGCCCGGGCACCACGATCACGCGCTTGGGCGGCGCGCCTTCGGCGAAGTTGACGAAGTCGTCGCAGGCGAGCGCCAGACGCTCGATCTCGTCCTTCGAGGCACCGGCGGGCACGAGCAGCTTGCCGCGCAGCTTGCCGTTGACCTGCAGCATGAGTTCGACCTCGTCCTGCGCCAGTGCGGCCACGTCGACCACGGGCCAGGGCGCGTCGAGCAGGTCGCCCGATGCCTTGTCGTAGCCGAGCTGTTGCCAGAGCTGGTGCGCGATGTGCGGCGTGGCCGGGTACAGGCAGCGCAGCAGGATGCCGAAGCCCTCGCGCGCGGCGGCCGCGTCGCCCGCGCTGCCGTCGGGCTTGAAGCCTTCGAGCGCGTTGAGCAGCTTCATCGTGCCCGACACCACGGTGTTGTATTGCATGCGCTGGTAGTCGTAGTCGATCTGGCGCAGCACGGTGTGCACCTCGCGGCGCAACGCCTGGGCGGGCTTGCCGAAGCTCTGGCCGGCGAGCGCCACCGGCGCCACGTCGGCCTGGGCCACGCCGTAGTTCCACACGCGGCGCAGGAAGCGGTAGCTGCCTTCGACGGCCGCGTCGTTCCACTCGAGCGTGGCTTCGGGCGGCGCGGTGAACATGGTGTACAGGCGCGCGGTGTCGGCGCCGTACTTCTCGATGAGGTCCTGCGGGTCGACGCCGTTGCGTTCGCTCTTGCCCATCTTGCCCACGCCGCCGTACTCGACCTTCGTGCCGTCGGCCAGCGTGCCGCCGGTGATGCGACCCTGCGCGTCGAGCACCGCCGTGACTTCGAGCGGCGGGAAGTAGTCCTTGCCGCCCTTCTCGTTGCGCTTGTAGAAGATGTGGTTGAGCACCATGCCCTGCGTGAGCAGCTTGGCGAAGGGCTCGTCGGCCTTCACGAGGCCCAGGTCGCGCATGACCTTGGTCCAGAAGCGCGCGTACAGCAGGTGAAGAATCGCATGCTCGATGCCGCCGATGTACTGGTCCATCGGCATCCAGTAGTCGGCGCCCTCGGCGACCATGGCCTGGTCGTTCTTGGGGTCGCAGTAGCGCATGAAGTACCACGACGAATCGACGAAGGTGTCCATCGTGTCGGTCTCGCGCCGCGCGGCCTTGCCGCACACCGGGCACACCACGCCGGCGTGGAAGCCTTCGTGCTTGGCCAGCGGGTTGCCCGAGCCGTCGGGCACGCAGTCGGTCGGCAGCACCACGGGCAGGTCCTTCTCGGGGACCGGCACCGCGCCGTGTTCGTCGCAATGGATGATCGGGATCGGCGTGCCCCAGTAGCGCTGGCGGCTCACGCCCCAGTCGCGCAGGCGCCAGGTGGTCTGCAGCTCGCCCAGGCCCTTCTGGCCCAGCGCATGCGCCACGGCGGCCACGGCCTCCTTGTAGGTCATGCCGCTGAAGTTGTCGGAGTTGATGGTCACGCCGCGCTGCTTGTCGCCGTACCAGTCCTGCCACTTGTGATAGTCGAAGTGCGGTTCGTCGTCGACCAGCACGACCTGGATGATCTCGATGCCGTACTTGTTGGCGAAGGCAAAGTCGCGTTCGTCGTGCGCGGGCACGCCCATCACGGCGCCGTCGCCGTAGTTGATGAGCACGTAGTTGCCGACCCACACCGGCACCTGTTCGTCGGTGATCGGGTGCGTCACGGTCAGGCCCGTGGGCACGCCCTTCTTCTCCTGCGTGGCCAGCTCGGCTTCGGTGGTGCCGCCGCCCTTGCATTCCTCGATGAAGGCCGCGACCTTCGGATCGAGCGTGGCGGCGTGCGCCGCCAGCGGATGCTCGGGCGCGACGGCGCAGAAGGTGACGCCCATGATGGTGTCGGCACGCGTGGTGAACACGTACATGCGGCCGTCCTGGATGAGCTTGCCGCTCGCATCCTTGATG
The DNA here is from genome assembly GCF_009498455.1 of Variovorax paradoxus. Taxonomy (NCBI): domain Bacteria; kingdom Pseudomonadati; phylum Pseudomonadota; class Betaproteobacteria; order Burkholderiales; family Comamonadaceae; genus Variovorax; species Variovorax paradoxus. Next base: position 1,070,837 of record NZ_CP045644.1, read on the forward strand.
TCATGCGTGAAGGCGAAGCGCAGGCCCTCGCTCTTGCCGATCCAGTTTTCCTGCATCAGCTTGACGCGCTCGGGCCAGCCCGGCAGCTTGTGCTGGGTGTGCTCGAGCAGTTCTTCGGCGTAGTCGCTGATCTTCAGGTAGTAGCCGGGGATCTCGCGGCGCTCGACGGTGGCGCCGGTGCGCCAGCCCTTGCCGTCGATCACCTGCTCGTTGGCCAGCACGGTCTGGTCGACCGGGTCCCAGTTGACGACCTGGGTCTTGCGGTAGGCAATGCCCTTTTCGAGCATCTTCAGGAACAGCCACTGGTTCCACTTGTAGTAGCTCGGATCGCAGGTGGCGATCTCGCGGCTCCAGTCGATCGCCAGGCCCATGGCCTGGAGCTGGCCCTTCATGTAGGCGATGTTCTCGTAGGTCCACTTGGCCGGCGGCACGCCGTTCTTGAGCGCCGCGTTCTCGGCCGGCAGGCCGAAGGCGTCCCAGCCCATGGGCATCAGCACGTTGTAGCCGCTCATGCGCAGGTAGCGCGTGAGCATGTCGTTGATCGTGTAGTTGCGCACGTGGCCCATGTGCAGCTTGCCGCTGGGGTACGGCAGCATCGAACAGGCGTAGTACTTCTTGCGACCCGTGTCCTCGGTGACACGGTAGACATCGGCGGCGCGCCATTGCGCCTGGGCAGCGGACTCGACGTCGCTGGGTTTGTAGCTGGGGTTCATGACATCTCGGCAGGGCCCGGCTCGACGGCGGCCGGGAAGGCGGATTATCGCGCCGCGCGTGATCGCCCCCGGCCCCGTGCCGGAATCAGGCCCTTTCCTGCGGCGGCGGGGCGGGCGTCCACTCGTCGCCGAACAGTTCCGGCTCGCTGTAGGCCTGCAGGTTCGCCCAGTGGTGGGCCGCATCTTCCCGGTAGAACAGGCTGGCCAGCCCCGACGCCAGGCGCCGCGCGCCGTCGCTGATGGCCGGAATGTCGCCCGACACCGTGCCGTGCGACAGCGCCGCCGGGTAGCAGAAGCAGTGGATGCGATCCAGCCCCGGGCAGGCGCCGGGCGCGTTTTCCTGGAATTCGAAGGCCGGCCCGAGGTCGGGCGAATCGGTCAGTTCGCGGTCTTCGTCACCGGGCGCGGGCGTGAAACGATCTTTCCAGGTGCGAATGTGGGCGGCAATGCCCGCGAATTCGGGGCGGGCGGCCCAGTCGACCTGGAAACCGGTCGACACGATCAGGAAGTCGAATGCGAAGTCGCCCTTGGGCGTGGTCACGCGCAGCGCCTCGCCCTGCGGCGCCACGGCCAGGACGGGGCAACCGAAGTTGAAAAAGGCGTTGGCATGCCGCGACACCCGCAGCGTGCTGCCGTGCGGCGGCGGCACGTTCAGCACGTTGATGTAGTGGCGGATGCGCCATTTGAGTTCGTCGGGCAGGTCGTAATGCCCCTGCGTGAGCCCCGGCACGCCGGCGCCCTTGCCCTTGTTGACGCGCGGCAGGTCGGGCCGGCGGATCAGCAGCTCGACGCTGTGCGCGCCGGCCTCGAGCGCCGTGGCGGCACTGTCCATGGCCGAGGAGCCCGCGCCGACCACGCCCACGCGCAGGCCCTTGAGGCGGCCGTAGTCCATCTCGTCGGACGAATGCGCCCACCTGGCGCGCGGCAGGCCGTCCACGAACGCGGGCACGGCCGGACCGCCGAGGCCGTCGCGGCCGGTGGCCAGCACGACGCGGCGCGCCAGCACGCGGCGTTCGCCGTCGGGCGTGCGCAGGTCCAGGCGCACGGCGCTGGTGTCGGGCAGCGGCTGCAGGCCGGTGACGGCGGTGTCGTTGCGCACGTCCACGCCCATCACGCGGCGGTACCAGACCAGGTAGTCCATCCACTGCAGGCGCGGGATCTTGTCCATCGCGGCCCAGGCCTCGGTGCCGAACTGGGCCTCGAACCAGGCACGGAAGGTCAGCGAGGGCAGCCCCAGCGCAGGGCCCGTGAGTTCCTTGGGCGAGCGCAGGGTTTCCATGCGCGCCGTGGTGGCCCAGGGGCCTTCGCGGCCGGCCGGCGCGCGGTCGAAGATCACGGCTCGGATGCCCTGCTGCGCCAGCGCGCCTGCCGCGGCCAGCCCGGCCTGGCCGCCGCCGATGATGGCCACGTCGAGCACGGGCTCGCCGGCGATCTGGCGCGGCGGCACCCAGGCGCGGGCGGGCCAGCCGAGGTAGTCAAGGTCCTGGGCGAGCCGGCGTTCGAGCGCGGCGAGGCCGATGGGTCGGGCGGAAGGAGCGGAGGGGGAGAAAGCGGGGTCGTCGGTGGTCATCGGTCGGGGGCGGGACGGCAGCGTCCCGCCCTGCTGAATTTACCCACTTCTTGCGCGGCGGCTGTCCGCATCAGCGTACTGCTGGCCCGGATTTCGCATGCCACAATGAATTTCGACCACAGGGGCAGGCATGAGCGGCAGCAAAGGCGAATGGTGGCGGGGCGCAGTGATCTACCAGATCTACCCGCGCAGCTTCATGGACAGCAACGGCGACGGCGTCGGCGACCTGCCCGGCATCACGTCGAAGCTCGACCACGTCGCCAGCCTCGGCGTCGACGCGGTCTGGGTCTCGCCCTTCTTCCGCTCCCCCATGAAAGACTTCGGCTACGACGTGGCCGACTACCGCGCGGTCGATCCGCTGTTCGGCACGCTGGCCGACTTCGACGCCATGCGCGCACGCATGCACGCGCTGGGGCTGAAGCTCATCATCGACCAGGTGCTCTCGCACACGTCCGACCAGCACGCGTGGTTCGCCGAAAGCCGCAGCTCGCGCGACAACCCGAAGGCCGACTGGTACGTCTGGGCCGACCCCCAACCTGACGGCACGCCGCCCACCAACTGGCTCTCGGTCTTCGGCGGCTCGGCCTGGCAGTGGGACTCGCGCCGGCGGCAGTACTACCTGCACAGCTTTCTCACGGAGCAGCCCGACCTCAACTTCCATTGCGCCGAGGTTCAGGACGCCCTGCTCGGCGAGGTGCGCTTCTGGTGCGAGCGCGGCGTGGACGGCTTTCGCTTCGACGCCTGCAACCACCAGTTCCACGACGCGCTGCTGCGCGACAACCCGCCCGCATCGCTCGCGTCGATCGACGAGGTCAGCACCGTGCGCGCCGACAACCCGTATGCGATGCAGCAGCATCTGTACGACAAGAGCCAGCAAGAAAACCTGGTGTTCCTCGAGCGCCTGCGCCAGCTGCTCGACGGCTACGGCGCGATCGCGCTCGGCGAGGTCGGCGACGAGAACGCGCCGCCCGTCATGGCGCAGTACACCGAACTCGGCAAGCGCCTGCACCTGGCCTACAGCTTCAGCCTGCTGACCGCCGACCACAGCCCGAAGCATTTGCGCCACCAGGTCGAGACGCTCGACGCCGCGCTCGCGCCCACGGGCGGCTGGGGCTGCTGGGCGGTGTCGAACCACGACGTGCCGCGCGTCGCCACGCGCTGGAGCGACGGCGCCGCGCCCGACACGCGCCGCGATCGGCTCTGGATGGCGCTGCTGCTCGCGCTGCGCGGCAGCGCCAGCCTCTACCAGGGCGAAGAACTGGGCCTGCCCGAGGCCGACGTGCCCTTCGAGCTGCTGCAAGACCCCTACGGCCGCGCCTTCTGGCCCGAGTTCAAGGGCCGCGACGGTTGCCGCACGCCGATGCCCTGGACCGCCGATGCGCCGAACGCCGGCTTCAGCAGCGGCACGCCCTGGCTGCCGGTCGACGGCGCGCACCTGCCGCTGGCGGTCGCGCAGCAGGAGCGCGACCCCGACTCGATGCTGGCCTTCAGCCGCGCGCTGCTGCACTGGCGGCGTACGCAGCCGCTGCTGCGCACGGGCGCGCTGGCGTTCGTCGATGCACCCGAGCCGCTGCTGCACCTCGTGCGAAGCGAGGGCGATGCGGTGCTGCATGCGATCTTCAACGCAGGGAGCGAACCGGTGTCGATCCCACTGCCCGACCTGTGGGTGCCGCTGGCCGGGCACCCGCTCGCATCGACCGCGACCGTCACCACCGATCCCCCCTCATCAAAGCCCCTGCTGACACTGGCGCCATATGGCGTGTGCTTCGGCATGCCCGCCGCAGCAGGAGGACGCTGAACCCCATGCCCCCTTCTTCTCCTTCTTTCCTCAAGCCGGCCGACATCCACGCGCTGATGCGCGCCGAACACGGCGACCCATTCGCCGTGCTCGGCCCCCACGAGGCGGCCGAAGGGCTCGAGGTGCGCGCGCTGATGCCCGGCGCGCGGCAGGTGGCCGTGGTGCATTCACGCACCGGCTGGCCGCTGTCGATCCTCGCGCGGCATGAAGGCACCGACCTGTTCAGCGGCCTCGTGCCCGCGGCCGAGGCGCGCATGGGCTATTCGTTCCAGGTCGACTGGGACGCGGGCCATGCCACGCGGCTCGAAGACCCCTATCGCTTTCCTTTCGTGCTCGGCGAGACCGACGTCTGGCTGCTGGCCGAGGGCACGCACCTGCGGCCGTGGGAACGGCTGGGCGCGCACCTGCGCGAGATCGACGGCGTGAAGGGCGTGGCTTTTGCCGTGTGGGCGCCGAACGCGCGGCGCGTCTCGGTGGTGGGTGACTTCAACAACTGGGACGGCCGTCGCCACATGATGCGGCTGCGTCGCGAATGCGGTGTGTGGGAAATCTTCGCGCCGCACGTCGCCGTGGGCGACAGCTACGAATTCGAGATCCTGTCGGCACAGGGCGAGGTGCTGCGCAAGGCCGACCCCTTCGCGTTCTCGTCGCAGCTGCGACCCGGCACCGCCTGCGTCGTGGCACCACTGCCCGCGCCGGTGCCGATGCCCGCCGGTCGCGCCGAAGCCAACGCGCGCCATGCGCCGATCAGCGTCTACGAAGTGCACCTGGGCTCATGGCGCCGCAAGCACCACGGCCAGGAATGGCTGGACTACCGCGAGCTGGCCGACACGCTCGTGCCCTATGTGCGCGACCTGGGCTTCACGCACATCGAACTGCTGCCCATCACCGAGCACCCCTTCGACGGCTCATGGGGCTACCAGCCGATCGGTCTTTATGCGCCGACCTCGCGCTTCGGCACGCCGAGCGACTTCCGCCATTTCGTCGAAGCCGCGCATGCCGCGGGGCTGGGCGTGATCCTCGACTGGGTGCCCGCGCACTTTCCGACCGATGCGCACGGCTTGGGCAACTTCGACGGCACCGCGCTGTACGAGTACGCCGATCCGCGCGAGGGCTTTCACAACGACTGGCAGACGCTGATCTTCAACTACGCCCGCACGGAGGTGCGCAACTACCTCGTCGGCAATGCGCTGTACTGGCTGGAGCGCTATGGCGTGGACGGTCTGCGCGTGGATGCGGTGGCGTCGATGCTGTACCGCGACTACAGCCGCAAGGCCGGCGAGTGGGTGCCGAATGCGCAAGGTGGCCGCGAGAATTTGGAGGCGATCGATTTCCTTCGGCGCATGAACCGCGTGGTGGGCGTGGAGCGGCCGGGCGCGGTGACGATCGCTGAGGAGTCGACGAGCTTTCCTGGTGTGACGCGTCCGCCGGAAGACGGCGGGCTGGGGTTTCACTACAAGTGGAACATGGGGTGGATGAACGACACGCTGGCGTATGCGGGGACCGATCCGGTCTATCGCAAGCACCATCACCAGCAGGTCACTTTCGGGCTGATGTACGCGCACAGCGAGAACTTCGTGCTGCCGCTGTCGCATGACGAAGTGGTGCATGGCAAGGGGTCGATGATCGGGCGCATGCCTGGGGATGAGTGGCAGAAGTTTGCGGGGTTGCGCAACCTGTATGGGTATCTCTGGGGTTATCCGGGGAAGAAGTTGCTGTTCATGGGGGGGGAGTTTGCGCAGTACGCGGAGTGGAATGCGGATCGCGGGTTGGACTGGCATTTGCTGGAGCATGCGGCGCATCAAGGGGTGCGGCGGTTGGTGCGCGATCTGAACAATGTGTATCGGCACTTTCCTGCTTTGCATGAGCTGGACCATGAGGGCTCGGGGTTCGAATGGCTCGTGCATGACGATGTGGCGCAGTCGGTTTTTGCGTTTGTTCGTCGGGCACTGGACGGGGCGTTTGTTGTGGTGGTTTGCAACTTCACGCCGGTGCCTCGGGAGGGATATCGGTTGGGGGTGCCTTGTGCGGGTTCGTATCGGGAAATCATTAATACCGATGGGGCTGTGTATGGGGGGAGCGGTGTTGGGAACGGAGTTGTCGAGAGTTCTTCTGTGGCTTGGCATGGGAAGGGCGATTCGATCGTGATCAGCGTGCCGCCACTCGCTACTTTGATGTGGGTGTTGGCTTGAAACGCTCTGTGCTCGTTTGTGTTCCGAGGCCGGGTCTCGCCCCGGCGGGCGACCTACTTTTCTTTGCTTCGCCAAAGAAACGTAGGCAAAAGAAAGGCGACCCTACTGTCTGCGTCCCTCCGCTTCGCTGCGGGCAACCTGCGGTGCTCGCATTTCGCGGGGTCTCGCCCAAACTCGCTTCGCTCAAACAAGGGCGAGCCCTGATCCGCGAAACGCTGCGCTCCTCGGCGCATACAGAAGGGCTTGGGGATCCAGCAGGCCTTCGCTTTGCTCGGCCAGTCCACGGGCCTTCGCTTCGCTCGGCGGGGATGGGCGCCGGGGGGATTGAAGACATGCCGGGCTTCGCTTCGCCGTTTGACTGGCTCCCTCTCCCTCTGGGAGAGGGTGGGGGTGAGGGCCGACGGCACGGAAACATCGCCTGGCCCGCACAAAGGCCGATGCCCTCCCCCGCTCCCTCTCCCCAAGGGGAGAGGGAGCCAGTCCGGCCGCCGAACAAAGCAGCGGCCCAAAAACCACAACAAAGCCGAGCGAAGCAAAGGCCCGATTGCCAGCCGAGCAAAGCGATGGCCCGTTCGGTGCCCACCCCCTCTGTATGCGCCGAGGAGCGCAGCGTTTCGCGGATCAGGGCTCGCAGCTGTTTGAGCGCAGCGAGTTCTGCGAGACCCCGCGAAACGCGAGCACCGCAGGTTGCCCGCAGCGAAGCGCAGGGTCGCAGACAGTGGGGTCGCCTTTTCTTTGCTTACTTTCTTTTGGCGAAGCAAAAGAAAGTAAGTCGCCCGCCGGGGCGAGTCCCGGCCTCGGGAAACAAACGCTCAGGAGCACAAGCAACATGCTGAGCCCAGGCCATTCCCTCCCCTTGGGCGCAACGCCATCACCACAAGGCGTCAACTTCGCAATCGCAGCCCCAACAGCCAGCAAAGTAGAACTCTGCCTCTTCGACAGCACAGGCCAGAGCGAACAGCAGCGCCTAACGCTCCCAGAATGCACCGACGGCATCTGGCACGGCCTGCTCCCCAACGCAAGACCAGGCCTGATCTACGGCTACCGAGTCCACGGCCCCTGGGCCCCCGCAAAAGGACAGCGCTTCAACTCCGCCAAGCTCCTCCTCGACCCTTACGCCCGAGAAATCCTCGGCCACTACAACGGCAGCGACCTCTTCCTCGGCCACGACGCAACACAGCCAACCCAACGCGACACCCGAGACAACGCCCCCATCGCACTCAAGGCCCGCGTAACAGCAACAAGCAACACACCCCCAACAACAGGCCGCCCCACATCCCCCACCGACCGCGTCCTGTACGAGCTGCACATCCGCAGCCTCACCCACCAACACCCGGGCGTGCCCGAACCCCTGCGCGGTACCTACGCAGGCCTCGCAGAACCCGCCGTCCTCGACCACCTGCAACGCCTGGGCGTCACCACCCTCAGCCTCATGCCCGTGCAGCACCGCGCCGACGAACCGCGCCTGCTCGCCCAAGGCCTGACCAACCACTGGGGCTACAACACCATCGGCTGGTTCGCCCCCGAGGCGCGCTTCTGGAGCGGCCGCCCCGGCACCACGCCCGCCAGCGAGTTCCGCGCGATGGCCGATGCGGTGCATGCGCGCGGCATGGAACTGGTGATCGACGTGGTCTACAACCACAGCGCCGAGAGCGACGAGCTCGGCCCGACGCTCTCGCTGCGCGGCATCGACAACGCCCTGTACTACCACCTGCGCGCCGACGACCGCGCGCTGTACGAGAACTGGGCCGGCACCGGCAACTGCCTCAACCTCGGCGAACCGCGCGTGCTGCAGCTCGTGATGGACAGCCTGCGCTTCTGGGCCTGCGAGATGGGCGTCGACGGCTTCCGCTTCGACCTCGCGCCCGTGCTGGGCCGCGACGCACAACGCGGCTTCGATGCGCGCGCGCCCTTCTTCGCGGCCATCGCGCAAGACCCGGTGCTGTCGCGCACGCTGCGCATCGCCGAGCCCTGGGACATCGGCCCCGGCGGCTACCGGCTCGGCGAGTTTCCGCCCGGCTGGCTCGAATGGAACGACCGCTTCCGCGACACGCAACGCGGATTCTGGCTGCGCCAGGAGCGCGAAGGTGCCACCGGGCTGGGCGACTTCGCGCACCGCTTCACGGCCTCCAGCGCGAGCTTTGCGCACGATGGCCGCGCACCGACCGCGAGCGTCAACTTCATCACCGCGCACGATGGCTTCACGCTGCGCGATCTCGTGAGCTACGAGGCGCGCCACAACCTCGCCAACGGCGAAGACAACCGCGACGGCCACGCGCACAACCTGAGCACCAACTGCGGCGTCGAAGGCCCGAGCGACGACCCAGCCGTGCGCGCGATGCGTGCCCGCCTGCAACGCACGCTGCTCGCCTCGCTGCTGCTGTCGCAGGGCACGCCGATGCTGCTGGCCGGCGACGAACTCGGCCACAGCCAGAACGGCAACAACAACGCCTACTGCCAGGACAACGAGACCACCTGGCTCGGCTGGATCGGCCTGTCGGACCCGGCCAGCGAACGCGCGCGCCTCACGGCTTTCGTCGCGCGGCTCACCGCCCTGCGGCGCGAGGCGCCGGTGCTGCGCAGCGCGCGCTGGTGGCCGGCCGAGCCACCGGCCGGCGCCCCACCGGGCCTGCGCTGGCTGCGTCCCGACGGCCAGCCGATGGCACCGGCCGACTGGCACGCGGGCACGGCCCTTGCGATCCTGTTCGGGCATGCCGAGGAGGCCTGGCTGGTGCTGGTGAATGCGGGCCCGAACCCCGTCACCTTCACGCTGCCGGACGGCGACTGGCGCTGCTGCCTTGCGACCGACGCCGAAGACGCCGACGATCTGCGCACCGCCCCCCGCCCGCTGGAACGCGTGGTGGAGGTTCCGGTTTCGAGCCTCTGGCTTGCAAGAACGTAGGAGCCAAGCTCACAGCACAGTGCCAGACTCGCTGCGGACACTCTGGCGACGAACGAACAACGAACGACTGAACGAACGGAGACACAGATGGACAAGCTCAACACCCAGGGCACCCCGGCCACGCAGCCGCCCCTGCAGGCCCATCAACTGGTCCGCCGCACCATCGCGCTGGTGCTGGCCGGCGGCCGGGGCTCCCGCCTCAAGCAGCTTACCGACCGCCGCGCCAAGCCGGCCGTGTACTTCGGCGGCAAGTTCCGCATCATCGACTTCGCACTGTCCAACTGCCTGAACTCCGGCATCCGGCGCATGGCGGTGGTCACGCAGTACAAGTCGCACTCGCTCATGCGCCACCTGCAGCGCGGCTGGAGTTTCTTGCGTGCCGAACTCAACGAGATGGTCGACGTGCTGCCCGCGCAGCAGCGCATGGGCGACGAGCACTGGTACCGCGGCACGGCCGATGCAGTGTTCCAGAACCTGGACATCATCAGCACCCGCTCCACGCCGCACGACTACGTGGTGGTGCTGGCCGGCGACCACATCTACAAGATGGACTACTCCGTCATGCTCAAGGACCACGCCGAGCGCGGCCTGGGCTGCACGGTCGGCTGCATCGAGGTGCCGCGCATGGAGGCCACGGCCTTCGGCGTGATGGCGGTGGACGACGGCCGGCAGATCACCAGCTTCCTCGAGAAGCCCGCCGACCCGCCCGCCATGCCCGGCCACCCCGACATGGCGCTGGCCAGCATGGGTATCTACATCTTCGACTCGGCCTACCTGTACCGGCTGCTCGAGGAAGACAACGCCAACCCCGACTCGAGCCACGACTTCGGCAAGGACATCATTCCTCGCGCCGTGGCCGAGGGCCGCGCGCTGGCGCATCCGTTCAGCATGTCGTGCGTCACGCGCGCCTCGCGCGGACCCGACGCCAAGGCCTACTGGCGCGACGTGGGCACGATTGATGCATTCTGGGCAGCCAACCTCGACCTGGCCTCGATCACCCCGGAGCTCGACATCTATGACACGGACTGGCCCATCTGGACCTACCAGCGGCAGCTGCCGCCGGCCAAGTTCGTGCTCGACCGCGAGGGCAAGCACGGCATGACGGTCAACACGATCGTCTCGGGCGGCTGCATCGTCTCGGGCTCGAAGATCAGCAGCGCGGTGCTGTTCTCGGGCGTGCGCATCCACTCCTTCTGCGAGATCAACGAAGCCGTGCTGCTGCCCGACGTGGAAGTGGGCCGTGGCTGCCGGCTCAACCGCGTGGTGATCGACCGCGGCTGCGTGATCCCCGACGAAACGGTGATCGGCGAAGACGCCGAAGCCGATGCCGCGCGCTTCGAGCGCACGGAAACAGGCGTGGTGCTGGTCACGCGCGAAATGCTGCACCGGCTGGCGCCCGACCCCGTGCCCGCCGCCGTTCAATAAGCGAAGCACGATGCGCATCCTGCAGGTCAGCGCCGAGCTGTTTCCCCTCCTCAAGACCGGCGGCCTGGCGGACATCGCCGGCGCCCTGCCCCTGGCACTCATGGCCGCGGGGCAGGACGCGCGCGCGCTGCTGCCGGGCTTTCCCGCCATCGTGGCTGGCGTGCGCGACCTGGCGCCTGTGGCCGAATTCACCGCGCCCTGGGGCGAACGCTTCGGCCTGCGCGCCGGTCATGTCGCCATTGCCGGCGCACCGCCGCTTCCCACCTACGTGATCGACGCGCCCGCGCTCTACGACCGGCCCGGCAATCCGTACGAAGACACCACGCGCCAGCCCTACAGCGACAACCACCGGCGCTTCGCGCTGCTGGGCTGGGCGGCGGCGCAACTCGCGCAGGGGCTCGACCCCGCCTGGCGGCCCGACGTCGTGCATGCGCACGACTGGCACGCAGCGCTCGCGCCCGCCTACCTGGCCTTCGCGCGGCGCGCGGGCGGCGCGCGCACGGGCACCGTGTTCACCGTGCACAACCTTGCCTACCAAGGCCTGTTCGCGCCGAAGCACTTCGCCGAACTCGGCCTGCCTCCGTCGGCCTTCCACATGAACGGGCTGGAGTACCACGGCCAGGTCTCCTTCATGAAGGGCGGCCTCTGCTTTGCTGACCAGCTCACCACCGTGAGCCCGACGTACGCGCTCGAGATCCAGACGCCCGAACAGGGCTGCGGCCTCGATGGCCTGCTGCGCCAGCGCAGCAACGTGCTCAGCGGCATCCTCAACGCGGTGGACGATCAGGTCTGGAACCCGTCCACCGACGCCGCGCTCGTGCAGGGCTACCAGACGCCCGAAGGCCGCCACATGGCGGGCAAGGCGCGTTGCAAGTCGCTGCTGCAGCGCCAGCTGGGACTGGCCGAACGCGCCGACGCGCCGCTGTTCATCGTGGTGAGCCGGCTCACCGAGCAGAAAGGCCTGCATCTCGTGCTCGGCGGCCTCGACAGGCTGCTCGCGCAAGGCGGCCAGCTCGCGCTGCTGGGCAGCGGGGAAGGCTGGCTCGAAGATGCCTTCCGCCAGCGCGCGGCGGCAGCGCCCGAATCGGTGAGCGTCACCATCGGCTACGACGAGGCGCTCGCGCACCAGCTTTTCGGCGCGGGCGACGTGACGCTCGTGCCTTCGCTGTTCGAGCCCTGCGGCCTCACGCAGATGTACGGCCTGAAGTACGGCAGCCTGCCGCTGGTGCGCCGCGTCGGCGGGCTGGCCGACACGGTGGTCGATTGCACGCTGGAAGACATGGCCAGCGGCGCGGCCACCGGCTTCGTGTTCGACCGCTTCGAAGACGCCGACTACGACCGCGCCCTGCGCCGCGCCTTCGCGCTCTACGGGCGCGCCGCCGACTGGCGCCGCGTGCGCGCCAACGCCATGCGACGTCCCGCCGACTGGGGCGCCGCAGCGGCGCAATACATCGATGTCTATCAACGGGCGTTGGCCTGAACGGTCGCGCCACACCCCACAACCCACCCGAGAACGCCCCCCATGACGATCAAGGACTTCGCCTACGACCACCCCGACCGCGACGTTGCCGCCTTCAAGCGCGCAGTGGCCAACAAGCTGATCTACGCCGTCGGCAAGGATCCCGTGGCCGCCAGCCCCGACGACTGGCTGCATGCCACCGCACTCGCGGTGCGCGACCAGCTCGTCGAACGCTGGATGACGACCACGCGCGCCAACTACGCGCAGGACCTCAAGCGCGTGTACTACCTGTCGATGGAGTTCCTCATCGGGCGCACCTTCACCAACGCGCTGCTCGCCGTCGACCTGTACGGCATCGTGCGCGAGGCGCTGGCCGACTTCGGCGTCGACATGGCCGCGCTGGCCGAGCGCGAGCCCGATGCGGCGCTCGGCAACGGCGGCCTGGGGCGGCTCGCGGCCTGCTTTCTCGATTCGATGGCCACGCTCGGCGTGCCCGGCATGGGCTACGGCATCCGCTACGAATACGGCATGTTCCGCCAGCAGATCGTCGACGGCCAGCAGGTCGAAACGCCCGACTACTGGCTCACGCGCGGCAACCCGTGGGAGTTCCAGCGGCCCGAAGTGAACTACCGCGTGCGCTTCGGCGGGCGCGTGCAAAAGCGCGAAGGCACGAACGCGCCCTACGGCGCGGCCGACTGGGTCGACACGCACGACGTGCGCGCCGTCGCCTACGACACGATCATTCCCGGCTACGGCACGCAGGCCACCAACACCTTGCGGCTGTGGTCGGCGCGCGCCACCGAAGAGATCGACCTGTCGGCCTTCAACCGCGGCAACTACATGCAGGCGGTGGAGAGCAAGAACCACTCCGAGAACGTGTCGCGCGTGCTCTACCCCGACGACTCCACGCCCTCGGGCCGCGAGCTGCGGTTGCACCAGGAATACTTTTTCTGCAGCGCCAGCGTGCAAGACTTGTTGCGCCGCTACCTGCGCAACCACACGAGCTTCGACCAGCTGTCGGACAAGGTCAGCATCCACCTGAATGACACGCACCCGGTGCTCGCCGTGCCCGAGCTCATGCGCCTGCTGCTCGACGAACACGGCCTCGCGTGGGACGTGGCCTGGGCCCACACGCAGAAGGTGTTCAGCTACACCAACCACACGCTGATGCACGAGGCATTGGAGACCTGGCCGGTCGAGATGCTGGGCCGCATCCTGCCGCGACATCTGCAGATCATCTACGACATCAACGCGAAGTTTCTCGCCACGGTGACGCAGAAGGTGGGCAACGACGTCGAGCTGATGCGCCGGCTGTCGCTGGTCGACGAAGCGGGCGAGCGGCGCGTGCGCATGGCGTATGTGGCCGTGCTGGCGAGCCACTCGATCAACGGCGTGTCGGGGCTGCACTCGGAGCTGATGAAGCAGTCGATCTTTTCCGACTTCGCCAGGATTTTTCCGGAGCGCTTCAACAACAAGACCAACGGCGTCACGCCGCGCCGCTGGCTCGCGCAGGCCAACCCGCCGCTGGCCGGCCTGCTCGACCAGCGCATCGGCAAGGGCTGGCGGCGCGACCTGTCGCAGCTCGAAGCGTTGCGGCCGATGGTCGCGCAGCCCGCCTTCGTGCGCGCCTTTCGCCATGCCAAGCGCGAGAACAAGCTGCGGCTGGCCAACTGGGTCGAGCAGCACCTGAAGCTCGACCTGGACACCGACGCGATGTTCGACGTGCAGGTCAAGCGCATCCACGAGTACAAGCGGCAGCTACTCAACGTGCTGCACGTGATCGCGCGGTATCACCGCATCCTCGATGCGCAGGCCAGCGGTGCGCCGGTCGACATCGTGCCGCGCGTGGTCGTGTTCGCGGGCAAGGCCGCCTCGGCCTATGCGATGGCCAAGCAGGTGATCCGCCTCATCAACGACGTGGCGGCCACGGTGAATGCCGACGCGCGCGTGGGCAAGCTGCTGAAGGTGGTGTTCCTGCCGAACTACAGCGTGAGCCTGGCCGAGATCATCATGCCGGCAGCCGACCTGTCGGAGCAGATTTCCACTGCGGGCACGGAAGCTTCAGGCACGGGCAACATGAAGTTCGCGCTCAACGGCGCGCTCACCATCGGCACGCTCGACGGCGCCAACGTCGAGATGCGCGAGAACGTCGGCCCCGAGAACATCTTCATCTTCGGCCACACCACGCCCGAGGTGGCCGACATCCGCGCCCGCGGCTACCAGCCGCGCGAGATCTACGAAGAAAACGCCGAACTCAAGCGCGTGCTCGACGCCATCCGCGACGGCGCGTTCTCACCGGGCGAGCCCGCGCGCTACCAGGGCATCTACGACGCGCTCGTGAACTGGGGCGACCACTACCTGCTGCTGGCCGACTACGCGAGCTACGTGGCCAAGCAGGCCGAGGTCGATGCGCTGTACCGTGACGCGGAGGCGTGGACGCGCATGGCGATCCTCAATGTGGCGGGGATGGGGGCGTTCTCATCGGACCGGACGATTGCGCAGTACGCGCATGAGATCTGGCATACGAAGCCGGTTGTGCTGAGCTGAACTGACTCGAGCCTTCGGTATTTCTCCCTCCCCCGCTGGGGGAGGGTTGGGGTGGGGGCACGACGGCAGTCAATGAAGCACTGCGCCGAATCGGATGCCGCTGTGCCCCCATCCCAACCTTCCCCCAAAGGGGGAAGGAGCAAAACCGGACTCAGCGCGGTTTTGCTGGCTCAGCCTCGGTCACGAACCCGATCCGGCTCAACCCCGCCTTGTTCGCAATCCCCATCAGCGCCACCACCTTGCCATATGGCACGGTCTGGTCGGCGCGCAATTGCACTTCGGTGTCCTTGCTGTCGGCGGCAGCTTTTTCGAGTTGGGCCGTCAGCTCTTCGTCGGTCACGGGCTTGTCGTTGAAGAAAGTCTTGCCCGACGCATCGACCGACAGGCTCACGAACTTGGGCGTGTCGTTGGGCTGGCCCGCGTCGGTCTGCGGCAGGTCGAGCTTGATCGAGCTGGCCATCAGCGGCGCGGTGATGATGAAGATCACCAGCAGCACCAGCATCACGTCGACCAGCGGCGTGACGTTGATGTCGGACAGCGGCCGCTGCCCGCCCGCGCCCACGGCCCGCCCGCCGCCTGCGGCGCTGCTGCCTAGCGATGTGCGTCCGAAGGCCATGGTGTGTGTGCAGCTCTCTAAACCGGCATCGGCCGCGCAGGCGGCGGTGCGGCGGGCTTCGGCGCTTCGCCGAAGCTGCCGAGCAGGTCGTGCGCAAAGCCTTCGAGCTCGGCCTCGACGCGGCCCACGACGCGGCCGAACACGTTGTAGGCCAGCACGGCCGGAATGGCGACGGCGAGGCCGAAGGCCGTCATCACGAGCGCCTCGCCGACCGGGCCGGCCACCTTGTCGATGGTGAAGCCGCCGGTCTGGCCCGCGATGCCCGCGAGCGCGCCGTAGATGCCCCAGACGGTGCCGAGCAGGCCGACGAAGGGCGCGGTGGCGCCCACGGTGGCCAGCAGGATCTGCCCGGCCTGCAGGCGCCGCAGCGCGCCGTGCAGCGCGCCACGCAGCACGCGCGTGAGGCGCTGGTTGCGATCGACCGTGGCGCCCAGCGTGCCGCCGGGGGCTTCGGCGGCGGCCTGGCGCAGCGCGGCCACGGCGGGCCGCACGAGTTCGGCGCGGTCGAAGGCCTGGAGCTTCTGCTCGGCCTCGGCCAGGGTGGCCGATTGCCAGAACGCCGCGATGCTGCGCAGCACGTCGCGCGTGCCGCCGCGCAGCAACCAGGCTTTCCAGAGGATCACAACCCAGCTGGCGATCGACATCGCGAGCAGCAGCGCGGCCACCGAACGGCTGACGCCGTCACCGTGGGTCAGCAGTTCGAGCACGCTCATTCGCGTCGTCCTTTGTGGTTCGCGACGTTTAGCGCAGGCCGAGTACGTCGAACATGTCGAACAGGCCGTTGCGCTGGCCGCCCAGGAAGCGCACCGCACGCAGCGCGCCCTGCGCGTAGGTCACGCGGCTGGACGACTTGTGGGAAATTTCGATGCGCTCGCCGATGCCGGCGAACAGCACGGTGTGGTCGCCCACGATGTCGCCGCCGCGGATGGTGGCAAAGCCGATGGTCGACGGGTCGCGTTCGCCCGTGATGCCTTCGCGGCCGTACACGGCGCAGTCCTTGAGGTCGCGGCCCAGCGCGTCGGCGATCACTTCGCCCATCTTGAGCGCGGTGCCCGAGGGGGCGTCGACCTTGAAGCGGTGGTGGGCCTCGACGATCTCGATGTCGTAGCCGGTGGCCATCGCGCGGGCGGCCATGTCGAGCAGCTTGAGCGTGACGTTGACGCCCACGCTCATGTTGGGCGCCAACATGATGGCGATGTCTTTCGCGATCTCGGCGATCTCGGCCTTCTGCGCGTCGCTGAAGCCGGTGGTGCCGATCACGGCCTGCACGCCCAGCTCGCGGCACACGGCCAGGTGCGCCATGGTGCCTTCGGGGCGGGTGAAGTCGATGAGCACCTGCGCATCTTGCAGCCCGGTGCGCAGGTCGGCCACGATGGGCACGCCGCTGGTGAAGCCCAGGAAGGCCGCGGCATCGGCGCCGAGGGCGGCGCTGCCTGCGATGTCGAGCGCGCCGGCCAGGCGGCAGTCGGGCGCGTTGCGCACGGCTTCGATCAGCATGTGGCCCATGCGGCCCGAGGCGCCGGCAATCGCGACCCGGCGCAGCGCGGGAGCGGAGGAAGAAGAAACGGAAGTGGGGGTGGTGGTCGGTTCAGTCACGGCGATTCAGTCTTTGAAAAGTCCCTACGGGAGCCATGGACACCGACGCAAGCCAACCACCGGTCCGGCGGGCACCGCCCGCAGGAGGGGTGGCCGCCGCCGGAGCCCTGCCGCGCACGCTCAGCGCGCGGCTTCGAGCGGGGGGTAGGCGGCCGGCAGCGCAGGCACGGGGGCCGCCGGGGTGCCGGTGGTGTCGGCTTTCTTTTCGCCCTTGGGCGCGTATTTCTTGAGCTCGTCTTCGGTGGCCTCGAGCTGCGGCACCTTGCCGGTCTTGCGGCGGGTGTCGAGCGTGGCAACGAACTCTTCTTCGCTGGGCATCTCGTCGCCCTGGAAGCGGTCCATGAGTTCACCGTTGAAGAACACGGTCAGGCGGCGCTCCTGCGGATCGACGCCCTGGCGGCGGATCGTGAAGACGTAGTCCCAGCGGTTGGCGTGGAAGACGTCGTTCAGCAGCGAGGTGCCGAGGATCTCGCGCACCTGTTGGCGCGACATGCCGGGCTTGAGCGCCGCGACCTGTTCCTTCGACACGAAATTGCCCTGCACCACTTCGACTTTGTAGGGAGTGACGGCAGACAGCGCGCCACGCGTGCGTTCGCTGAAACCGCTGCAGGCACCGAGGGCGAGCGTCGCCGCAATGGCAGCAACCAGCAACCAGGGCCGGCGTTGGAGGATGGCAGGCATGGGAGAAGAGGGGGTAGCGATATGATCGAACATTGTAGCGGCCGAGCCTGAAGGCCCGGCCTCAGCCCAGGGCGCAGGAACCATCATGGCCAACATCGACGAACTCAAGAACACCGGCCTCAAGGCCACCTTGCCGCGGTTGAAGATCCTCGAGATCTTCCAGACGGGCAGCCAGCGGCACATGACAGCGGAAGACGTCTTTCGCGTGCTGCTCAACGAACACTCCGACATCGGACTGGCCACCGTGTACCGCGTCCTCACGCAGTTCGAGCAGGCCGGCATCCTGGAGCGCAGCCACTTCGAAAGCGGCAAGGCGGTCTACGAGCTGAACGAAGGCACCCACCACGACCACCTGATCTGCACCTCGTGCGGCAAGGTCGAGGAGTTCTATGACGCCGAGATCGAGCGCCGCCAGCAGATGATCGCCAAGGACAAGGGCTGGATCCTGCAGGACCACGCCATGTCGCTGTACGGCCTGTGCGGCGATTGCGTCAAGAAGCGCTGACGCTGAAGACCTGCTGAAGCAGACAGCGGCCCTTCCAGCCCTTCAGCTGGAAGGGCTTTTTTCTTTGCTCAGTCCGGATCGCGCCCGCTCTCCATCGCCTTGTGGTGGCGCGCCACGAAATCGGCATACGTGTCGATGCCGCGCAGCTGCAGGATCGAATTGCGCACCGCGGCTTCCACCAGCACGGCGATGTTGCGCCCCGCCACCACCTGGATGATGACCTTGCGCACCGGAATGCCCAGCACGTCCTGCGTGAGCGGCGCCGAGGGCATGCGCTCGTAGTCGCGCTCGAAGCTGTCGCGCCGCACGAGGTGCACGATGAGCTTCAGGCGCATCTTCCGGCGCACGGCCGTCTCGCCGAAGATCGCGCGGATGTCCAGCAGGCCGATGCCGCGCACCTCCAGCAGGTTCAGCAGCAGGTCGGGGCAGCGGCCCTCGATGGTGTTCTGGTTGATGCGGTACAGGTCGACCGCGTCGTCGGCCACGAGGCCGTTGCCGCGCGAGATCAGCTCCAGGCCGAGCTCGCTTTTGCCCAGGCCCGACTCGCCCGTGATCATCACGCCCATGCCCAGGATGTCCATGAACACGCCGTGCATCGAGGTGCGCTCGGCGAAGTGCTTGGACAGGTACGCGCGCAGCAGGTCGATCACGAAGGCCGACGATTCGCGCGTGGCAAAGAGCGGCAGCTGCGCGCGCTCGCAGATCGACAGCAGCTCGTCGGGCGCGGCCTGGCCGTCGGCCAGCACCAGCATCGGCGGCTCCAGCGTGACGATGCGCCCGATGCGGCGCACGCAGTCTTCCTTGCTGCCGCGCGTGAGGTAGGCCACCTCGCGCGCGCCCAGAATCTGCACGCGGTACGGGTGGATGTAGTTCAGGTAGCCGACCAGGTCGGCGGCCGACTGCGCGCGGCTGATGACGTCGGGGTCGAACTGGCGCTCCGAGGCGCCGAGCCCCGCGAGCCATTCCCAGCGGAGCGATCCGCGGAACTCCTCGAACATGGCATCGGCGCTGATGACGGTCGGCTTCATGCGTGCGGCGGCCGGCGCGGGACGCCGGCATTCTGGTCAGGATGGAGGGAGAGAAAGCGTCGCCGCAGCTTATCAGCAGCGGCCCGCCCGGCGCGTGCGCTCAGGCGACCTGGGTCGATTGCCAGCCGGCAATGAGGCCGTGCAGCGCGGCAGCGTCGGTGCTGGACTTGATCTGCTCGCGCAGGCCGGCGTCGCTCAGCAGCTCGGCAATTTCAGACAGGATTTCGAGGTGCTTCTGCGTGGCCGCTTCGGGCACCAGCAGGAAGATCAGCAGCGCGACGGGCTGCTCGTCGGGGGCGTCGAAGCCGATGGGGTTCGCCAGCTGGAACACCGCGGCCATCGGCGCCTTGAGGCCCTTGATGCGGCCATGCGGAATGGCAACGCCATGGCCCAGACCGGTGGAGCCGAGACGCTCGCGCGCAAACAGGCTGTCGGTGATCAGGGCGCGTCCCAGGCCATGAAGGCTTTCGAACAGAAGGCCAGCTTCTTCGAAAGCACGTTTCTTGCTGGTGGCGTCAACGCTCACGAGCACTTGAGCGGGCGGCAGGATGGACGCGAGGCGATTCATGGTGGGGTCAGAGCGGGGGCGATTATGCACCTCCTTGGTAAAAACCCCCAGTCCCCCTAATTACTTTCGTCTACATGTGTTGCCGTGAGGCGTCGCTTCCCCTGTAAGCCTTTGCAAAGCCCCACCAATATGCTCGGACAAACAAAAGGCCGCCCGAAGGCGGCCTGCGATGCGGGGCGCGGGGCCCGGACTTACATCACGCGCTTGGGCGCCACGTGATGGTGGTCTTGCAGGCGATCCTTGTGGCGGACCACCTGGCGGTCGAGCTTGTCGACCAGTTCATCGACCGCGGCGTACAGATCAGCGTGGCTCGATTCCGCGAACATGTCATTGCCCTTGACGTGAATGTTGCACTCCGCCCTTTGGCGGCGTTCCTTTTCCTTCTGCTTTTCCACCGTGAGGATCACCTTGACATCGACCACCTGGTCGAAATGTCGCGTGATCCGGTCCAGCTTGCTCGTGACGTAGGTGCGCAAGGCAGGTGTGACGTCGAGGTGATGACCGCTGATCGTCAAATTCATGAATGACCTCCTGAGAATTGACGGTTGGGGAAATGACCGCGCTCCAGGATGAAGCGTGGCCGGCGAAACAGGTGAGGTTGGGAGAGAGGGAGAAGAAGAGAGAGAGGAAGAGAGAGATCGAGAAAGGGGGCGGTCGGATTCACTATGCCCAAGCTGTCACGGTATTGCAATACCGGGGCTTGCCCGAGTGACGCGCCGGTGTATTGCATGCGCTGATCCGCTATTGATTCCATAGCTACCCACGCGCAGGGGCATGCAGTTGCGGCACATTGGAAGCAAGTGTTTCCACGCACCACATGCAGTGACCCTCCCGGCCAAAGGGCCGGCCCGTTCAGCGCCAGGCGGCGCGCATGCGGTTGCGCAGGTCGATCACCGCGGCCGGCGGCGGCACGGCGGGCGGCAGCACCGGCGGCGGCGGCCAGGTCTGCAGATCGAAGCCCGCGAGGTCGGACTCGCTGATGAAGCGGGTGCGGTTGGCGTACAGGTGCCGGTCGCCACGCGCCGCCTGCTGCGTGATGTGGAAACGCTGCGGCATCACCAGGTGCAGGTGGTCGCGGGCCCGCGTCATCGCCACGTAGAGCAGGCGCCGCTCTTCTTCCAGTTCGTGCGCGCCCTGCGCCACGTCGGCCGGCATGCAGCCGTCGACCACGTTGATCACATGCACCGAGTTCCACTCCTGGCCCTTGGCCGAATGGATGGTCGACAGGATCAGGTAGTCCTCGTCGAGCAGCGGCGGGCCGGGCCGGTCGCTCGTGGCTTCGGGCGGATCGAGCGTGAGTTCGGTGAGGAAGCGTTCGCGCGAGCCATAGCCGCCCGCCAGCCGCGCCAGCTGCTCGACGTCGGCGCGCCGCACGCCCGAGGTGTCTTCGTACAACCGCTCCAGGTGCGGCTGGTACCACTGCATCGCGACTTCCACGTCGGCCGGCCACTTCAGCGACGGTTCGCGCAAGGCGGCATAGGCCTGGGCGAAGTCGGCCCACTGTTCACGCGCCGCCGACGGTGGCACGAAGTCGCGCACGGCCGCGGCCGGGTCGGCCGCCTGGTCCATCGCGTCGAGCAGGCGCGTGCCGGTGGCCGGGCCCACGCCGGGAATGAGCTGCGTGACGCGAAAGCCCGCCATGCGCCCCCGCGGGTTCTGCGCAAAACGCAGCACCGCGAGCAGGTCCTTCACGTGCGAGGCCTCGAGAAACTTGAGCCCGCCGAACTTCACGAACGGGATGTTGCGCCGCGCCAGCTCCAGTTCGAGGGCCGCGCTGTGCGACGAGGTGCGAAACAGCACCGCCTGCGACTTCAGCGCCAGCCCGCCCTCGCGGTGCGCCAGGATCTTGTCGGCCACCCAGCGTGCCTGCCCGGCCTCGTCGGGCACGAGCACCAGCACCGGCTTGCCGGCCGAGGGCTTGTCGGTCCACAGCGTCTTGGCGTGCCGCTCGGCGGCCTGCGCGATGACGCGGTTCGACGCGTCGAGGATCGGCTGCGTCGAGCGGTAGTTGCGCTCCAGCGTGACGATGCGCGCCTGCTGCGAGAACTGCGACGGAAAGTCGAGGATGTTGCGCACCGTGGCGCCGCGGAACGAGTAGATCGACTGCGCGTCGTCGCCCACCACTGTCACGCCGCGCCCGTCGGGCTTCATGGCCCGCAGGATCGCGGCCTGCAGCAGGTTGGTGTCCTGGTACTCGTCGACCAGCACATGGTCGAAGCGCGCGCCGACATGCGAGGCCAGCGCGGGCTCGGCGACCATCTCCGCCCAGTAGAGCAGCAGGTCGTCGTAGTCGAGCACGTTCTGCTGCTGCTTGGCTTCGACGTAGGCGCCGAACAGCGTCTTGAGCTGGGCCTCCCACTCGGCGCACCAGGGGAAGCTCTCTTTCAGCACCTCGGCCAGCGGTGCGCGCGTGTTCACGCAGCGCGAGTAGATCGACAGGCAGGTGCCCTTGCGCGGGAAGCGGTTGACCGTGGACGACAGCCCCAGCTCGTGCCGCACCAGCCCCATGAGGTCTTCGGCGTCGCCGCGGTCGTGGATGGTGAAGTTCTCGTCGAGCCCGATCTGCGCGGCGTATTCGCGCAGAAGCCGCGCGCCGATGCCGTGGAAGGTGCCGGCCCAGGGCAGCGCGGGCGGGCGTTCCGACTTCAGGCCCAGCACACGCGCCAGCACCTGGCCCGCGCGGCGCTCCATTTCCTGCGCGGCGCGGCGCGAGAAGGTGAGCAGCAGCAGCCGCTGCGGATCGACCCCGCCCGCGATCAGGTGCGCCACCCGGTGCGCCAGCGTGCTGGTCTTGCCCGAGCCCGCGCCAGCGATCACGAGCAGCGGCCGGTGGTCTTCGCCGACAGCAGCACCCACGCCGTGCTCGACCGCCGCGCGCTGGTCGTCGTTGAGCGCGGCGAGCGCCGCGGCCAAGCGCTCGGCTTGCGTCTTGGGTGCGGTGGAAATAACGGGGGGCGCAGCGGTCTGCATGGGCACGACTTTACTGTATGTCCGTCCAGTCCGAGTGCCTTGCCGCCCAATGGCCAGTGACATAATCGCGCCTCGCTGCAACCGGAGACTCCCCATGGAAACCGCCCCGTCTCGGCAGCTTTCAACTCCCTTGCGACGCCGCGCATGATGTACTGACGCCGGGTCCGCGGGAATTGAAAGCGCCCCTCCCTCGCCCATCGTTCAGTCATTCCCGGGAGTGAGCCCATGCTCAATATCTTTACGCTCGCCAACGGCCGCCTCGTCCAGGAAGAGATCGAGTCGCTCGAAGAGCTCTCCAAGTTCCAGCCGATCTGGGTCGACCTCGAGTCGCCCACGCTCGAAGAAAAGCGCTGGATCAAGCAGTACTACGGCCTCTCGATTCCCGAAGACGCGATGGACGAGGACATCGAGGAGTCGGCCCGCTTCTACGAAGAAGACAACGGCGAGCTGCACATCCGCTCCGACTTCCTGATCGACGACGACGAAGACCCGCGCACCGTGCGCGTCGCCTTCATCCTCAACCAGCACAACACCGACCTGCGCAGCCGCGGCGTGCTGTTCTCGATTCACGACGAAGACGTGCCCGTGTTCCGCCTGCTGCGCATGCGCGCACGTCGCGCGCCGGGGCTGATCGAAGACGCGAAGGAAGTCATGCTCAAGCTCTTCGACGCCGACGCCGAATACTCGGCCGACACGCTGGAGAACATCTACGACGAGCTCGAAGTGGCCGGCAAGAAGGTGCTGTCGGGCAACGTCAGCGACGAGCTGGCCGGCGAGGTGCTCGGCGCCATCGCGCGCCAGGAAGACCTGAACGGCCGCATCCGCCGCAACGTGATGGACACGCGCCGCGCCGTGAGCTTCATGATGCGCAGCAAGATGCTCAACGCCGAGCAGTTCGAAGAGGCGCGCCAGATCCTGCGCGACATCGAATCGCTGGACAACCACACGGCCTTCCTCTTCGACAAGATCAACTTCCTGATGGATGCGACCGTCGGTTTCATCAACATCAACCAGAACAAGACCATCAAGATCTTCTCGGTGGCCAGTGTCGCGCTGCTGCCGCCCACGCTGATCGCGAGCATCTACGGCATGAACTTCAAGTACATGCCCGAGCTCGACTGGCAGGTCGGCTACCCGTATGCGCTGGCGCTGATGGCGGCAAGCGCGCTGGTGCCGATGTGGTACTTCCGCCGGCGCGGCTGGCTCAAGTAACGCCGCGCATCGGGTGCTAGAGTGACTGCCGACAGGCAGTTGACCTGGAGGGCCCCGTGCGCAGACTTCGTTTCCTCACCAACCGGCACCGCGCGCCGTCGACCAACACCGCGCTCGGCCTGCTGCTGGCCTTCAATGCCGGCGCCGTCAATGCGGGCGGCTTCCTCGTGCTGCACATGTACACCTCGCACATGACCGGCTTCGCCTCGCAGCTGGCGGACGGCATGGTGCTGGGCAACCTCACGCTGCTGCTGAACGCGTTGGGTGCGATCCTGGCATTCGTGAGTGGCGCCGCGGTTTGCGCGGTGCTGGTGAACTGGGCGCGCCAGCACCGGCTGCATGGGGTGTATGCGCTGCCGCTGCTGCTGGAGGCCGCGCTGATGTTCCCGTTCGGGCTCGCCGGCGCCATCACGCTGACCTGGGCCACGCCGTTCGCCGTGCCGCTCACGGTGCTGCTGCTGTCGTTCATCATGGGGCTGCAGAACGCCGTGGCGTCGAAGACCTCGGGCGGCAGCACGCGCACCACCCACATGACCGGCAACATCACCGACGTGGGGATCGAGCTGGGCAAGATGCTCTACTGGAACCGCCGCGCGCCGTCCACGCCGCTGCCGGTGCGCCACGACCGCAGCCGGCTGCGCCGCTGCGGCGGGCTGGTCGGCATGTTCGTGCTCGGGGGCGCGGTGGGTGCGCTGGGCTTCAAGCACGTGGGCTTCATCTGCGTCGTGCCGCTGGCCGCGCTGCTGCTCGCGCTGTCGATCCCGCCGCTGCTGCGCGACCTGCCATCGCTGCGTCGGCTCGCACCGTAGGTGTTTTTTTTCAGGCCGCGTCGCGCGGCAAGGAGGCGAGCCAGGCGTCGACGAGCGCGAGGCTGTAGCGGCTCGCCACCTCGGCCACGAAACGCGTGAAGTCGCCGTGCGCGGCATCGTCGGCGCGGTCCGAAATGGTCCGCAGCGCCGCAAAGGGCACGCCGTAGTCGTGGCAGGCCTGCGCCATCGCCGCGCCTTCCATCTCGACCGCGAGCGCGTCGGGCAACGAGCGCTGCAGGGCCCCGCTCTCCGCGGTGGTCGACACGAAGCGGTCACCGCTGATCAGCAGGCCGCGATGCACCGTCGGCGACTGCAGATGGAATTCATCGACAGCCTTCTGCCCCACCAGGCGCACCGGATCACGCAGCGCACCTTCAGCCACCGCCGCCAGTGCATCGCCGATGGCCGCATCGGCCGCGAAGCGTGAGCGCCCCATCAGCGGCACCTCGTATTTCGGAAAGATCGGCGAGGCGTCCATGTCGTGCTGCAACAGCTCGGTCGCCACGACCACGTCGCCGACGTTCACGCCCGGCGCGAGTCCGCCCGCCACGCCCGTGAACACGATCGCCCGCACGCCGAAGCGCTCGAGCAGCACCGTGGCCGTGACCGCCGCCGCGACCTTGCCGATGCGCGACAGCACCGCGACCACGGGCTGGCCCTGCAGGTGGCCGACCCAGAAGTCACGACCGGCGACGCGCACGCGCTGCTCGTCGGGCATGCGCGCGAGGAGCGCGCTCAGCTCCTCGTGCATGGCCGCCACGATGGCGATGGGCGCAACCACGACGGCTTACTTGATATCCACGCCGTAGAAGGTGTGGCGGCCAAACGGGCTCAATTTGAAGTCAACCACTTCCTTGCGCACCGGCTTCAGCTGCACCGCGTGGGCGATGGTGAACCACGGCGCCTGCTCCTTGAAGATGACCTGGGCCTTCTTGTAGAGCGCGTCGCGGTCGGCCTGCTTGACCGTGCTCTTGGCCTTCACCACGAGGTCTTCGTACGGCTGGTGGCAGAACTTCGAGATGTTGCTGCCGCTGGCCGACTTGGCCGAGGCGCAGCCCAGCAGCGTGTACAGGAAGTTGTCCGGGTCGCCGTTGTCGCCGGTCCAGCCCAGCATGCCCATCTGGTGCTCGCCGGCCTGCAGGCGCTTGCGGTACTCGCCCCACTCGAAGCTCTTGATCTCGGCCTTGACGTTGATCTTGGCGAGGTCGGCCTGCATCAGCTCGGCGATGCGCTTGGCGTTCGGGTTGTACGGGCGCTGCACCGGCATCGCCCAGAGGTCGGTGCTGAAGCCATCGGGGAAGCCGGCCGTCGCCAGCAGTTTCTTCGCCGCTTCGGGGTCGTACGGATCGTCCTTGGTCGCGTCGTTGTAGGACCACATGGTCGGCGGAATCGGGTTCTTCGCGGCCACGCCGGTCGTGAGGTACACGCCGTCGATGATGGCCTTCTTGTTGATCGCCATGTTGATGGCCTTGCGCACACGCACGTCGTCGAAGGGCTTCTTCGTCGTGTTGTACGAAAGGTAGCCGACATTCAGGCCGGGCTGCTCCAGCACCTGCACATTCGGGTCCTTGCGGATCGCGTCGAGGTCGGCGGGGTTCGGGTACGGCATGACATGGCACTCGCCCTTCTGCAGCTTGGCCCAGCGCACCGACGCATCGGGCGTGATCGCGAACACGAGGTCGTCGATCTTCGCCTTGCCGCCCCAGTACTGCGGGAAGGCCTTGAAGCGGATGACCGCATCCTTCTGGTACTGCACCAGGTAGAACGGGCCGGTGCCGATCGGGTCTTGGTCGACCTTCTCGGGCGTGCCGGCCTTGAGCATCGCGATGGCGTATTCCTTGGACTGGATGCCCGCGTACTGCATCGCCAGGTTGGCGAGGAACGGCGCCTCGGCCTGGTTGAGCGTGATCTTCACCGTGTGGTCGTCGATGCGGTCCACCGACTTCAGCAGCTTGGGCATGCCCATGTCGTTGAAGTACGAGTGGTTCTGGCTCGTGACCTTGAAGAAGGGGTCGCTCTCCTTCCACTGGCGCTCGAGCATGAAGATGAAGTCGTCGGCGTTGAAGTCGCGCGTGGGCTTGAAGCTCTTGCTCGTGGTGTGCCACTTCACGCCCTTGCGCAGGTGGAAGGTGTACACGGTGCCGTCGGCCGAGATGTCCCATTTTTCAGCGAGGCCCGGCATGACCTTCGTGCCACCGCGCTCGAATTCGACGATGGTGTTGTAGACCTGCGTGGTCACGTCGAACGATGTGCCGGTGGTGTTCATGCCCGGGTAGAAATTTTCCGGGCTTCCTTCGGAGCAGTACACCAACGTCTTGGCTGACACGGCGCCGCAGGCCAGGGTAAGGGCCGTGAGCGCTGCCGGTGCCAGGAGCGCCAGCTTTGGTGAGCGGCGCGAAACGGAGGACTGGGTCGTCATGGGGACTCCTCGAGACAGGGTTGAAAAAATCGCCACGTCACTCTTCAGGAAGCGGCGAGCACGGGACCATCGGCGCGCACAGCAGGCGCACCTTCGAGAAACTGTTCGGCGTAGTGGCAAGCCACCAGCCGTTCGTCGAGCGTGCGCAGCGCGGGGCGCTCCTCGCGGCAGCGCGGCTGCACGTGCGGGCAGCGCGTGCTGAAGACGCAGCCCGTGGGCGGGTTCAGCGGCGACGGCAGCTCGCCCTTGAGCACGATGCGCTGGCTGCTCAGGCCCGGCGTCGAGGCCAGCAGCGCCTGCGTGTACGGATGCAGCGGCCGCGCAAAGATGCGCGACTTGGGCCCGTGCTCCACCGCATAACCCAGGTACATCACGAGCACGTCGTGCGCAATGTGGCGCACCACACCCAGGTCGTGCGAAATGAAAAGGTACGCCAGCCCCAGCTCGGCCTGCAGGTCGGCCAGCAGGTTCAGCACCTGCGCCTGGATCGACACGTCGAGCGCCGACACCGGCTCGTCGGCCACCAGCAGGCGCGGCGACAGCATGAGCGCGCGCGCAATCGCAATGCGCTGGCGCTGGCCGCCCGAGAACATGTGCGGGTAGCGGTTGGCGTACTCGGGGCGCAGGCCGACGCGGGCGAGCATCTCTCGCGCCTTGTCGGCGCGCTCGGGCTTGCTCAGCGTGGTGTTGATGGCCAGCGGGTCTTCGAGCACCGCCGAAATTTTCTTGCGCGGGTTGAGCGAGCCGTACGGGTTCTGGAACACCAGCTGCACGGCCTGGCGCAGCTCGCGCTTGCGTTCATGCGGCGGGCTCACTGCATCGGCGCCGATGAGCGTCAGCTGCCCGGCTGTGGGCTTCTCGATCAGCGCGACCATGCGCGCGAGCGTCGACTTGCCGCAGCCCGATTCGCCCACCACCGCGAGCGTGCGCCCGCGTTCGAGGCGGAACGAGATGTCGCCCACAGCGCGCAGCTGCGCCGGCGCACGGAACAGCCCGCGCCTGACGTCGTAGGTGCGCTGCAGGTTGCGCGCCTCGACCACGATCTCCGGCGGAGCGTCGCTCATGGCAGCACCTCCGCGATGGCAGCGCGCGGCGGGTCTTGCGCGATGGCGTCAGCGCGCCCCGGCTCGCCGAGCGGAAAGTGGCAGCGCACCTCGGCACCTTGCCATTCACGCAGCGCCGGGCGCACCTGACAGGCGCGCTCGGTGACGTAGCCGCAGCGCGGCGCGAACAGGCAGCCCGCGGGCCGGTCGTGCACGCCGGGCACCACACCGCTGATGGTCGCGAGCCGCCCCTCGGGTGCGGCACGTTCCGGCAGCGCCGCGAGCAAGGCCTCGGTGTAGGGATGCTGTGGCGACGCGAACAACCGATCGACGCGCTGGTGCTCCATCACCTGCCCCGCGTACATCACGGCGATGCGCTGCGCCATCTCGCTGACCACGCCCATGTTGTGCGTGATGAGCACGAGCGCCATGCCGCGCTCCTTCTGCAGGTCGCGCAGCAGGTCGAGGATCTGCGCCTGGATGGTCACGTCGAGCGCGGTGGTCGGCTCGTCGGCGATCAGGAGGCGCGGGTTGCAGGCGATGGCCATCGCGATCATCACGCGCTGGTTCATGCCGCCCGAGAGCTGGTGCGGAAAGCTGCCCAGGCGCGACGATGCGGCCGGAATGCCCACCTGCTCGAGCAGTTCGGTGGCGCGCTTTTTTGCTTCGCGTTTGTCGAGCTTCAGGTGCAGCCGCAGCGTTTCCATGAGCTGGAAGCCGATGGTGAAGCAGGGGTTGAGGCTGGTGGTTGGCTCCTGGAAGATCATCGCGACCTCCTTGCCGACCAGCGTGCGGCGCACCTTGTCGGAGATGCCGAGCAGCTCCTTGCCCGCGAAGCGCATGTGCTCGGCGCGCACGCGGCCCGGGTAGCCGACGAGGCCCATGAGCGCCATCATCGTGACGCTCTTGCCCGAGCCGGATTCGCCGACGATGCCGAGCACCTCGCCCTCTTCGAGCGTGAGGCTCACGCCGTCGACGGCGTGCATCACGCCACCTTGCGTGGGGAACTCGACGTGCAGGTCCTTGATGTCCAGCAAAGGCATCGTTGCTTTCCTTTGCTTTCAGCGCTTGAGCTTGGGGTCGAGCGCATCGCGCAAGCCGTCGCCCAGCAGATTGAACGCCAGCACCGCCGCAAGAATCGCAAGGCCCGGGAAGGTGACGACCCACCACGCGCGCAATACGAACTCGCGCGCGTCGGCCAGCATCGTTCCCCACTCGGGCGACGGCGGCTGCGCACCGAGTCCGATGAAACCGAGCGCTGCCGCGTCGAGGATGGCGGTCGAGACGCCGAGCGAGGCCTGCACGATCAGCGGCGCCGAGCAGTTGGGCAGCACCTCGCGGAACATCAGGCGCAGCGTGCCGGCACCGCTCACGCGCGCCGCGGTCACGTAGTCGCGCGAGACCTCGGCGATGACGGTGGCGCGCGTGATGCGCACGTAGTGCGGCGGCACGACGATGGCCACGGCGAGCATCGCGTTGACGAGCCCCGGCCCGAGGATCGCCACGATCACGATGGCCATCAGCAGGCTGGGCATCGTGAGAATGATGTCCATCATCCGCATGATCGTGATCTCGAGCACGCCGCGGAAGAAGCCGGCGACGAGCCCGAGCACCACGCCCACCACCACCGACAGCGCCACCACCGCGACACCGATCGACAGCGACAGCCGCGCGCCATGCATCAGCCGCGACAGGATGTCGCGCCCGATGGCGTCGGTGCCGAGCAGGTAACTCCATGACCCGCCCTCCTGCCAGGCCGGCGGCTTGAGAAAGGCGGCGGCGTTGGTTTCGTTCGGCGCATGCGGCGCGATCCATGGAGCGAACAGCGCGACGAGCAGCAGCACCACGATGGTGACGAGGCCGATGACCGCGCCGCGGTTCGCCGAGAAGGCGGTCCAGAACTCGCGCCACGGGCCGGGAGGCACCGCGGCCTGCGGGCCGGGGGTGACGGCGTGGGTGTTGCTCGTCATCGATTCAGTGCCTGATCCGCGGGTTGATGACGCCGTACGCGATGTCCACCAGCAGGTTGAGCAGCATCACGATGCCGCCCAGCAGCAGCATGCCGCCTTGCAGCACGGGGTAGTCGCGCCGGCCGATGGCCTCGATGAGCCACTTGCCGACACCGGGCCAGGAGAAGATGGTCTCGGTGAGGATCGCGCCGGTGAAGAGCACGCCGATCTGCAGGCCGATCACGGTCACGACGGGGATCAGCGCGTTGCGCAGCGCATGCAGCCCCACCACGCGAAAGCGCGACAGGCCCTTGGCGCGCGCGGTGCGGATGTAGTCCTCGCCCAGCACCTCGAGCATGGCCGAGCGCGTCATGCGCGCAATCACGGCCAGCGGCACGGTGCCCAGCACGATGGCCGGAAGAATGAGGTGGTGCAGCGCCGACCAGAAGGCCTCGGTCTCGCCGGCGCGCAGCGCGTCGATCAGCAGGAAGCCGGTCTGCGGCTCGACGAAATACTGCACCGAGATGCGGCCCGACACCGGCGTCCAGCCGAGTTGCACCGAGAAGAACAGGATGAGCAGCAGGCCCCACCAGAAGATCGGCATCGAGTAGCCGGTGAGCGACGTGGCCATCACACCGTGGTCGAAGATGGAGTTGCGCCGCACCGCCGCAACGATGCCGGCCGGCAGCCCGAGCAGCAGCGCGAACAGAATCGCGCAGACGCCGAGTTCGACCGTGGCCGGAAAGAGCGCGAGAAACTCGCTCATCACGGTGTCCTGCGTGATGAGCGACTTGCCCAGGTCGCCCTGCAGCACGCGGCCGATGTAGATGCCGTATTGCACGAGCAAGGGCTTGTCCAGGCCCATGGCGGTGCGCAGCTCGGCGTGGCGCGCGGGGTCGATCCCGCGCTCGCCGGCCATGGTCTCGATGGGGTCACCCGGCACCAGCCGGATGAGAAAGAAGGCCAGCAGCGTCATGCCGATGAAGGTCGGCACGAGCAAGCCTAGGCGGACATAGATGAATCTGAGCATCGACCCGCGAATATGCAAGATCGATGCCCCGGCCCCACCCGGGCGGAACCCTTACTACTTCTTGCTATCCCGCAGCTCGCGCCGCAGGATCTTGCCCACTGGCGTCTTGGGCATGTCGGTGCGGAATTCGATCACGCGCGGCTGCTTGTAGCCCGTGAGGTTGGCGCGGCAGTACTCGCGCACCTGCGCTTCGGTGAGTGCCGGGTCCTTCTTGACGATGACGAGCTTCACGGCCTCGCCGGTCTTGTCGTCGGGCACGCCGACCGCCGCACATTCGAGCACGCCGGGCAGCATCGCCACGACGTCTTCGATCTCGTTCGGGTACACGTTGAAGCCCGACACCAGGATCATGTCCTTCTTGCGATCGACCACCTTGAAGTAGCCGCGCTCGTCGACCACGCCGATGTCGCCGCTCTTGAAGTAGCCGTCGGGCGTCATGACCTTGGCGGTCTCGTCGGGGCGCTGCCAGTAGCCGGCCATGACCTGCGGACCCTTGATGGCGATTTCGCCGCGCTCGCCGGTCGGCACTTCATTGCCGTCGTCGTCGAGCAGCTTGAGCCAGGTGCTCGGCAGCGGCAGGCCGATGGTGCCGGTGTAGGCGGTGCTGTTGGTCGGGTTGCAGGTGGTCGAGGGCGAGGTTTCCGAGAGGCCGTAGCCTTCGCAGATCGGGCAGCCGGTTTTCTCGAGCCAGAGCTTGGCCACCGCGGCCTGCACGGCCATGCCGCCGCCGACCGAAACCTTCAGGTTCTTCCAGTTGACGGTGTTGAAGTCGGGATGGTTCGCCAGGCCGTTGAACAGCGTGTTGACGGCCGGGAAGCTGTGGATGGTGTGCTTCGACAGTTCCTTCAGCACGCCGGGAATGTCGCGCGGGTTCGGGATGAGGATCAGCTTGCCGCCCGTGCGCATGTTCAGCATCATGCCGACCGTGAACGCGAAGATGTGATACAGCGGCAGCGCGCACACGCTGGTGGGCTGCTCGTTGGCCGGCACCTTGGCCATGACGGGCTCGTTCCAGGCTTCGGACTGCAACACGTTGGCGATCACGTTGCGATGCAGCAGCACCGCACCCTTGGACACGCCGGTGGTGCCGCCGGTGTACTGCAGCACGGCCACGTCGTCGGGGCCGATGGCCACGGGCTTGAGCTTGCCGCTCGCGCCCTTGTCGAGCGCGTCGTTGAAGCGCACCGCGCCCGGCAGGCTGAAGTGCGGCACCAGCTTCTTGACGTTGCGCACCACGTAGTTGACGAGCGCGCCCTTCAGGAAGCCGAGCCGGTCGCCCATGGAGGCCAGCACGATGTGCTTGATCGGCGTGGCCGCGATGCATTGCTGCAGCGTGGTGCCGAAGTTCTCCATGATGACGATCGCCTTGGCGCCCGAGTCCTTCAACTGGTGCTCGAGTTCGCGCGGCGTGTACAGCGGGTTCACGTTCACCAGGATCAGGCCCGCGCGCAGGATGCCGGCCACCGCAATCGGGTACTGCGGGCAGTTGGGCATCATCGCAGCGACGCGGTCGCCCTTCACGAGGCCCAGGCCCTGCAGGTACGCGGCAAAGGACTTGCTCTGCTTGTCGGTCTCCGCGTAGCTGACGTCCTTGCCCATGAAGCTGTAGGCCGTGCGGTCGGCGTACTTGGTGAAGCTCTCCTCCATGAGCGCCACCAGCGACGGGTACTGCGAAGCGTCGATGTCGGCGGGTACGCCTTGCGGGTAGCTGCTGAGCCAGGGGCGTTCGGTCATGGATGTGTCTCCTCGGAGTCGGATGAGTTTTTTAAAACGAAAACGGCGCACGTGAGGCGCCGCGACGATCTGGCCCGTATCGCGGGCGCGGACCTTCGGCCTATTCGATGGCCTTGCCCATATCTTCCACTACTTTTTTCGCATCGCCAAAGACCATCATGGTCTTGTCCATGTAGAAGAGTTCGTTGTCCAGGCCGGCATAACCCGCCGCCATGGAGCGCTTGTTCACGATGACGGTCTTGGCCTTGTAGGCCTCCAGAATGGGCATGCCGTAGATCGGGCTGCCCTTGGTGTGCGCCGCGGGGTTCACCACGTCGTTGGCACCCAGGATGATCGCCACGTCGGCCTGGCCGAACTCGCCGTTGATGTCTTCCATCTCGAACACCTGGTCGTAGGGCACCTCGGCCTCGGCCAGCAGCACGTTCATGTGGCCGGGCATGCGCCCTGCCACCGGGTGGATCGCGTACTTGACGGTGATGCCCTTCTCGGTGAGCTTGGCCGCCAGTTCCTTCACGGCGTGCTGGGCGCGCGCCACGGCCAGGCCGTAGCCCGGCACGATGACCACGGTCTCGGCGTTGCCGAGCACGAAGGCCGCGTCGTCGGCGCTGCCGGTCTTCACGGGGCGCTGCTCCTTCGCGCCGCCGGTGGCCGCGGCCGCCTCGCCGCCGAAGCCGCCCAGGATCACGTTGAAGAACGAGCGGTTCATGGCCTTGCACATGATGTAGCTCAGGATCGCGCCCGACGAGCCCACCAGCGAACCGGCCACGATCAGCATCGCGTTGTTCAGGCTGAAGCCGATGCCGGCTGCCGCCCAGCCCGAGTAGCTGTTGAGCATCGACACCACCACCGGCATGTCGGCGCCGCCGATCGGGATGATGATGAGCACGCCCATCACGAAGGCCAGCGCCAGCATCGCAAAGAACGCCGGCCAGCTTTCGGTGGCCACGAACACCAGGCCCAGTGCGACGGTCGCCAGGCCCAGCACCAGGTTCAGCATGTGCTGGCCCTTGAACTGCACCGGCGCGCCCTGGAACAGGCGGAACTTGTACTTGCCCGACAGCTTGCCGAAGGCGATGACCGAGCCGCTGAAGGTGATGGCGCCGATGGCCGCCCCCAGGAACAGCTCGAGCCGGTTGCCGTAAGGAATGCCGTGGCGCACGAAGCCCTCGAAGAGGACCGCGCCGTCGGGCGTGCGCGAACCGATGACGGCCGCCACGGGCGCGGCGGTGATGCCGAAGGCCCAGGGCTCGGCCACCGCGGCCACGCCGATGAACACCGCGGCCAGGCCGATCATGCTGTGCATGAAGGCGACCAGCTCGGGCATCTTGGTCATCTCGACCTTGTTCGCCATGAAGGCGCCCAGGCCGCCACCGACCACGACGGCGGCCAGCACCCAGGCGATGCCGGTGGTGAAGTCGACGTTGAGCGCGCGTGCCTGTGCATGCACCAGCGCGATGGTGGTCAGCACGGCGATCGCCATGCCGGTCATGCCGAAGACGTTGCCGCGGATCGAGGTGGTGGGATGCGACAGGCCCTTCAGGGCCTGGATGAAGCAGACGCTGGCAACGAGGTACAGCAGCGTGACGAGGTTCATGCTCACTTGGAAGCTCCCTCTGCAGCCTTCGGTGCGACGGCCTTTTTCTCTTTCTTCTTGAACATCTCGAGCATCCGGCGCGTGACCAGGAAGCCGCCGAAGACGTTCACCGCGGCCAGCGCCACGGCGAGCACGCCCATGGTCTTGCCCAGCGGCGTGGTGGTGAGCGCGGCGGCCAGCATGGCGCCCACGATCACGATGGCCGAGATGGCGTTGGTCACGGCCATGAGCGGCGTGTGCAGCGCGGGCGTGACGGTCCAGACCACGTGGTAGCCGACATAGATGGCCAGCACGAAGATGGTCAGGTTGATGACGGTGTGCGAAACGATTTCCATGGTGTTTTCTTCTCCTCGTTCGGTCTCTGTCTCTGGGTCCAGGGCTCTGTCAGAGCTTCTTGACTTCGTTGATGCGGTTGGCATCGCCAAGCAGCACCACCTTGGGCTTGTAGTCCGCGGCTTCGGCCTCGGTCATGGGGGCGTAGGTGCAGATGATGAGCAGGTCGCCCACATGCGCCTTGCGCGCCGCCGCGCCGTTGAGCGAGATGGCGCCCGATCCGCGCGCGGCCTTGATGATGTAGGTCGAGAAGCGCTCGCCGTTGTTGACGTTGTACAGCTCGATCTTTTCGTACTCGCGCATGTCGGCCGCGTCGAGCAGGTCTTCGTCGATGCCGCACGAGCCTTCGTAGTGCAGGTCGGCTTCGGTGACGGTGGCGCGATGCAGCTTCGCGCGGAGCATGGTGCGATTCATGAAAGGCAGCCTGCTCTTCTTACTTGCGCGTGACCTGGCCGTCTTGCGTGACGCGGCAGGCGGCGACGATGTCGTCCTCGAGGTCGATCTGGAGCGCGCCTTCCTTCGTGACGACGAGCTTCAAAAAGTCGAGCACGTTGCGCGCATAGAGCGCCGACGCGTCGGCCGCCACCAGCGCCGCCAGGTTGGTTTCGCCGACGATGGTCACGCCATGCTTGACCACGGTCTTGTCGGCCTCCGACAGCGGGCAGTTGCCGCCAACGCCGTCCGCGCCCTTGCCGGCCGCGATGTCGACGATGACCGAGCCCGGCTTCATCGACTTGACCATCTCTTCGGTGATGAGGGTGGGTGCGGCACGGCCGGGAATGAGCGCGGTGCTGATGACCACGTCGGCCAGCGCGACGCGCTTGGCGACCTCGATCTGCTGGCGCGCGAGCCAGCTCGGGGGCATCGGCTTGGCGTAGCCGCCGACACCGACCGCGGCCTCTTTCTCTTCGTCGGTGTCGTAGGACACCTCGATGAACTTGCCGCCCAGCGACTCGATCTGTTCCTTGACGCTCGGACGCACGTCCGACGCCTCGATCACGGCGCCCAGGCGCTTGGCCGTGGCGATCGCCTGCAGGCCGGCCACGCCGACGCCCAGGATGACGACGCGCGCGGCCTTCACGGTGCCGGCGGCGGTCATGAGCATGGGGAAGAAGCGCTGGTACTTGTCGGCCGCGATCATCACGGCCTTGTAGCCCGCGATGTTGGCCTGTGAGCTGAGCACGTCCATGCTCTGGGCGCGCGTGGTGCGCGGCGCGGCTTCGAGGGCGAAGGCCGTGACGCCCGCGGCAGCTAGGCGTTGCAGGCCGGCCGCGTCGAAGGGATTGAGCATGCCGATGACGACCGCGCCGGCCTTCAGCTGCGCCGCTTCGGCGTCGCTGGGCGTGCGCACCTTGAGCACCATGTCGGCGGAGAACGCGCCCGCCTGATCTGTGATTTCCGCGCCGGCGGTCTGGTAAGCCGCATCGGTGACGCTGGCTGCAACGCCGGCTCCCGACTGAACACGAACGATGTGCCCGGAAGCGACCAGTTTCTTCACCGTTTCGGGTGTCACGGCCACTCGGGTTTCGCCAGCCGCTGTCTCGGCAGGCACGCCTATCAACATAGAGTTCTCCTCAGGGGAAGGGGGCAGCACGGAATGCGGGCAGAGCTTACAGCAAGATTACAAGCGTTCACTGTCGCCAAGATACCGCATGCATATCGCCGTCCAACGCCCATGTGTATTGATTTTTCAGCTACTTAATTGATAGCAAATTGAGCGCCGATGCGATGTCCGGAAACAGGCGGCCCGCCATGGGTTGAAACCCGTATGCCGCTGAATCCATTCGCGCCACTGGATTGAAATCAATTGAGCCCAATTGCCATCAATTAGCGATTGAATCACATACATAAAATCAATTTGAGTGAATTAATGGCGATTCGCATTCCAAATCCCTGAAGCAGATAGATACACTTCGATTCATATTGCGGACACATAGAGGCCCGCACAGGGCGGAACAAGGGAATGGAATGCGAATCGCAGTACTCGACACCGAGCCGGAGCAACTCCGGCTGATCAACCAATCCATGGCGAGCCTCGGTCACGAGTGCCACACCTACGCTGCCGGCAAGGCCTTGCTTCACGCCATGCGCCGCGAAACCTTCGACCTGCTGGTTCTCGACTGGCGCCTCCCCGACATGAACGGCCCCGACGTCGTCAAGACGATCCGGCAGGACTACAAGAGCCGCATGCCGATCCTGTTCGTGACCGAGCACCATGGCGACACCGACATGGTCGAAGGCCTCAACGTCGGTGCCGACGACTTCATGGCCAAGCCGCTGCGCCCGATCGAGTTCGAGGCCCGCGTCAACGCCCTGCTGCGCCGCTCCTATCCTTCGCGCAACGAGCCCGAACTGGTGTTCGGCCCATACCACTTCTTTCCGCCCTCACGCGCCATCAAGGTCCATGGCGTCACAGTCGAGCTGAAAAACCGCGAATACGAACTCGCGCTCTTCCTGTTCCAGAACCTGGGGCGCCTGCTCTCGCGCGAGCACCTGCACGAGGCCGTCTGGGGACTCGGCATCGAAGCCCTGTCGCGCTCGCTCGACACCCATGTGTCGCGGTTGCGCACCAAGCTCGAACTGCGCCCCTCGAACGGTTTTCTATTGCTGGCCGTCTACGGCCTCGGCTACCGGCTGGAAACCATCGAGGTGGACACGCGGACCGCCGCCAGCCGGCGCTGAAGCGCTCCCGACCGCGGCGCCTGGGGTGCAGCGATCGGCCGATAGCCGATAGACTCGCGCCCACGATGCCCACACGCTGGAAACCCAATGTCACCGTGGCCGCGGTGATCGAGCAAGACGGCCGCTTCCTGCTCGTCGAAGAGCAGACCGACGACGGCCTGAAGCTCAACAACCCCGCCGGCCACCTCGACCCCGGCGAGTCGCCCGAGGACGGCTGCATCCGCGAGACGCTCGAGGAAACGGCCCACGCCTTCACGCCGACCGCGCTGCTGGGCGTCTACATGGCGCGCTCGGCCGAGCAGCCCGACGTGACCTACATGCGCTTTGCCTTCACCGGCGAACTCGGTGCACGCGAAGAGGGCCGCGCGCTCGACGAAGGCATCGTGCGCACGCTCTGGATGACCGTGGACGAGATCCGCGCCAGCGTGGCGCGCCATCGCAGCCCGCTGCTGCTGCGCTGCATCGAGGACTACCTCGCCGGCAAGCGCCACCCGCTGTCGCTGATCCACACCGACGACGGCGTGCGCCAGCCGCGCTGAGCGGCCAGCCAGCCGCCCGGTTCAGACGATGACGCCGCCCCCGAGGCAGCGCTCGCCGTCGTACAGCACGGCCGACTGCCCCGGCGTGACCGCCCATTGCGGCGCACCGAAGCGCAGGCTGAAGGCGCCGTTGGCGCCCTCGGCCATCTCGCAGGCCGCATCGGCCTGCCGGTAGCGCGCCTTCGAACCGTAAGTGCCGGCCACGGGCGCTTCGCCCGCCACCCAGCTCGCATCGTCTGCCTTCAGTTCGGTCGACAGCAGCCACGGATGGTCGTGCCCCTGCACCACCCACAGCGTGTTCTTCTCGACGTCCTTGCGCGCGACGAACCAGGGCGAATGGTCGCCCGCGCCGCGCTGTGCACCCTTCTCCTTCACGCCGCCGATGCCCAGGCCCTGCCGCTGGCCCAGCGTGTAGAAGCTCAGGCCCTGGTGCTCGCCGAGCTTGCGGCCGCGGTCGTCCTTGATCGGGCCCGGCTCTTTCGAGATGTAGCGGTTCAGGAAGTCGCGGAACGGCCGCTCACCGATGAAGCAGATGCCGGTCGAGTCTTTCTTCTTCGCATTGGGCAAGCCGATTTCTTCCGCGATGCGGCGCACCTCGGTCTTGTGCAGCTCGCCGACCGGGAACAGCGTCTTCGACAGCTGCGCCTGGTTCAGGCGGTGCAAAAAGTAGCTCTGGTCCTTCGAGTTGTCGAGCCCCTTGAGCAGCTCGTGCCGGCCCGTGGCCTCGTTCAGGCGCACGCGGGCGTAGTGGCCGGTGGCGATCTTCTCGGCGCCCAGCCGCATGGCGTGGTCGAGAAAGGCCTTGAACTTGATCTCGGCGTTGCACAGCACGTCGGGGTTGGGCGTGCGGCCGGCCTTGTACTCGCGCAGGAACTCGGCGAACACGCGGTCCTTGTAGTCGGCGGCAAAGTTGACGTGCTCGATCTCGATGCCCAGCACGTCGGCCACGCTGGCGGCGTCGATGAAGTCGATGTTCGACGAGCAGTACTCGCTGTCGTCGTCGTCTTCCCAGTTCTTCATGAAGATGCCGACCACCTCGTGCCCCTGCTGCTTGAGCAGGTGCGCGGTGACCGCGGAGTCCACCCCGCCGCTCAGCCCGACCACGATCCGTTGTTTTGCCATAAGCCCGCCATTGTCCCAGCCCGGCAACAGGGGCATCCGGCGTGTGGGAAATCGGGAAAACCCGTGTCGCCGGCTTGTCAGCCGCCACACCACGATGCGAAAGGCCGGCGCTACAGTGACCCGAAACACAGCGGAGACACACGCATGGCGACCCCTTCCCCTCTGACAACCCCACCCCTGGACGCGCAACTACCCGCCCGGCATGCGCTGGGACGCCGAGCTGCCCGTCAAGCCGGTGCAGCAGATGCTCGACGAGGCGGTCGCGCGCTGGCCCGACCATTCGGCCGTCGAGTTCATGGGCCAGTCGCTCAGCTACCGCCAGCTTGGCGAGGCGGTCGACCGCGCCGCCAAGGGCCTGCAGGACTTGGGCGTGAAGCCGGGCGTGCACGTCGGCCTCTACCTGCCGAACACGCCGCACTACCCGATCGCCTTCTTCGCCGTGCTCAAGGCCGGCGGCACGGTGGTGAACTACTCGCCGCTCGACGCCGAGCGCGTGCTGGCCCACAAGATCGAGGACAGCCGCACCGACATCCTCGTCACGCTCGACCTCGTGAACCTCTACCCGCTGATGGCGCGCCTGCTCGACAGCTCGCGCCTGAAGACGCTGGTGGTCGGCAGCCTCGGCGACTACGGCGCGGCGGGCGACAAGGTGCAGGCGCAGTTGCAGGCCGCGGGTCAGATCGCCCCCGTGCCGGTGGACGCGCGCCATGTGCGCTTCACCGACCTGCTCCAGAGCGAAGGCACGCACCAGACCTACCCGCTCGGCGACCTCGCCGAAGAGATCGTCGTGCTGCAGTACACCGGCGGCACCACCGGCCTGCCCAAAGGCGCGATGCTCACGCACGCCAACCTCACGTCGGCCTCGGCGCAGTACTACGAATCGACGCGCGGCGAACCACCGATCCTGGCCGAAGGCGGCGAGCGCTTCCTGGTCGTGCTGCCGCTGTTCCACATCTTCGCGCTCAGCGCCGCGATGCTGCTGGGCGTGCGCCTGGGCGCGGCGCTGGTGCTGCACACGCGCTTCGATGTCGACGCGGTGATGAACGAACTCGCGGCCAGCAAGATCAGCGTGTTCCCCGGCGTGCCGACCATGTACACCGCCATCCTTTCGCACCCCAAGGCCAAAGAGATGGACCTGCGCTCGCTGAAGTTCTGCGGCTCGGGCGGCGCGCCGCTGCCGGTGGAGGTGGAGCAGCGCTTCTTCGAACTCACCGGCTGCCACCTCAACGAAGGCTGGGGCATGACCGAGACCTCGCCCGTGGGCACCTTCACGCCGGCACGCGGCGTGCGCAAGGCCGGCTCGTGCGGCATGCCGCTGCCGCGCGTGCGCATCAAGCTCGTGAGCCTGGACGATCCGACCAAAGACGTGACCGCCTTCGGTGAACCCGGCGAGCTGTGCGTGCAGGGCCCGAACGTCATGAAGGGCTACTGGAACAACCCGAAGGCCACCGCCGAGTCGATGACGGCCGACGGCTACTTCCGCAGCGGCGACGTCGCGAAGATGGACGCCGACGGCTACCTGTACATCGTCGACCGCACCAAGGACATGCTGCTGTGCGGCGGCTACAACGTGTACCCGCGCGTGCTCGAGGAGGCGGTGTACGAACACCCGTCGGTGGCCGAGGTCTGCGTGATCGGCGTGCCCGACGACTACCGCGGGCAGTCGCCGAAAGCCTTCGTGAAACTGAAAGACGACGCGGAAGAACTCACGCTCGACACGCTCAAGTCTTTCCTCAAGAACCGCCTGGGCAAGCACGAGATGATCGGCGCGCTCGAGATCCGTGCCGAGCTGCCCAAGACCGCGGTGGGCAAGCTCTCGAAGAAAGACCTCGTGGACGAGGAAGCTCGCAAGCGGGCCTAGGACGAGGCCTTGCTTACTTCTTCTGGCCGAACGCACCGGCCAGCAGCTCGTAGGAGCGCAGCCGGGCGGCGTGGTCGAACACCTGCGAGGTGATCATGAGTTCGTCGGCGCCGGTGCGCGCCACGAAGGCTTCCACGCCCTGCTTCACGGTCTCGACCGAGCCCACCGCCGAGCACGACAGCACCGAGTCGAGCAGCGCGTTCTCGGCCGGGCCGACCTTCTGGCGATAGTTTTCGACCGGCGGCGGCAGCCGGCCGGGTCGCCCGCTGCGCAGGTTCACGAAGGCCTGCTGCCACGAGGTGGCGCGGAACTCGGCTTCTTCGTCGGTGTCGGCCGCGAACACGTTGAAGCCCAGCATCACGTAGGGCTTGCTCAGCTGCGCCGAGGGCTTGAAGGTCTCGCGATAGATCTGGATGGCCTGCATGATCTGCTGCGGCGCGAAGTGCGAAGCAAAGGCGTACGGCAGGCCCAGGTGCGCAGCCAGCTGCGCACCGAAAGTGCTCGAGCCGAGGATCCACACCGGCACCTCGAGCCCCGCGCCGGGCACGGCGCGCACGGCCTGCTGCGGGTTCTTCGACATGAAGTCCATGAGCTCCATCACGTCCTGCGGGAACTGGTCGGCGTCCGACTCCAGGTTGCGCCGCAGCGCGCGCGCGGTGCGCTGGTCGGAGCCGGGCGCGCGGCCCAGGCCGAGGTCGACGCGCCCCGGGTACAGCGACTCCAGCGTGCCGAACTGCTCGGCGATCACCAGCGGCGAGTGGTTGGGCAGCATCACGCCGCCGGCACCGATGCGGATGGTGGAGGTGCCCGCGCCCACGTACGACAGCAACACGGCCGTGGCCGCGCTCGCGATGCCCGGCATGCCGTGGTGCTCGGCCAGCCAGTAGCGCGTGTAGCCCAGCGCCTCGCCGTGCTGCGCCAGCGACAGCGAGTTGCGGAACGACTGCGCGGCATC
This sequence comes from Variovorax paradoxus, assembly GCF_009498455.1. NCBI lineage: Bacteria > Pseudomonadati > Pseudomonadota > Betaproteobacteria > Burkholderiales > Comamonadaceae > Variovorax > Variovorax paradoxus. The sequence continues at coordinate 1,112,689 of NZ_CP045644.1, forward strand.
GCTGCCTTCGGTGATCGGGGAAAGGTCGAGGATCGAAAGCGGAATCATGGCGCGATCATGGCGCGAACCGCCCCATGCCGTCACGCACGGGGCTATTCGGTTTGGTATAGCGTCGCGACGCTCGCGAAATCGCGGCCGTGCTGCGTCACATGGACCTGGAACGGCACGCTCTCCCCCGGTGCAATGGCCGGCAGGTTCTCGACCACCTTGAAGCCGGTCAGCTGGTCGTTGCGGTCGCGCAGGCTGACCCACAGGCGCACCTTGGCCGCAATGGCCGTGCCGGGGTTCTTCACCGTGCCCGTGACCTCGACGCTCTTGTAAGTGAAGCGCTGGCTGAAATTGAGCAGCACGCTGCCGGTGCCGGCCTTGGTGCCCGTCACCTGCACCTCCAGCGGCTTGCGCGGGCCGGGCAATGCGGCGCGGCGCATCGGCTTCCACTCGACGCGGGTCTGCGTGATGCGGTCCACGGCCCTCGGCTCGAACAGGATCGGAAAGCGCTCGCCCGGGTACAGAGTGGCCAGCTCGTCGAGGCGCGTGGTGCCGTCGGCGGTGCTGCCGCCGAAGCGTGAGATCACCGCGCCGGGCGTGATGGCGATGGCATCGGTGCTGCGGTTCACCAGCTCGGTCATGAAGAGCGGCCGCTGGATCGTGCTGCGCCCCGCCACCAGCGGCAGCAGTTCGAGTTGCCGCGGGTCGAAGCGCTCGCTGTCCTCGGCCAGCAGGTCTTCGGTGCTCAGCCGCAGGTCGGGGTGGAAGACCTCCGGCGCGCCGCTCGTGCGGATCACGCGGTCGGCGCTCAGCACCGTCGTGCGCGACCCCGAAGGCGTGACCGTGTGATAGCCGATGCGGTAGTCCCACGCCGCGATGGCGGCGCCGCGGCCGAAGCGGCTGAGGTCGACATCGATCGCCGCGCGCCCGCCCGGCTCCAGCGTGGAGCCCGGCGCGTGGCCGCGGCCCGTGCCGATCACCTGGCCCGCGTCGTCGTACAGCGTGACCAGCGCCTCGATGCTGCCGAACGCCGGCGCACCCGGCGCACCCGCATGCACGAGGCGGCCGGCCAGGCGCACGCGCTCGCCCTGCTGCACCAGCCGCAGGCGCGAGAACGCCAGGCGCGGCCCGTCGGCGGCGCTGCGCGGTTCGGACAGCTTCTCGACCGTCACGTCCTGCCGCGTGACGTTCCTGCCAGACGGCAGGTCGACCAGCACGGGTGCGGACTCGCCGGGCATCAGCACGTCGATCGGCAGCGATTCACTGCGCTCGCTCAGCCGCGTGTCGCCGTCATGGAACACGAGCTTCAGGCTGGGCCGTTCGAGCGGTCGACCGGTTTCGTTGCGCGCCAGCACCAGCAGCTTCGGCCGCTCGCCGACGAGCACCTGGCGCGGCTCGGAGAGCTTCAGGCCATCGGTGGCGATGGTGCGGTCGACGATCGCGCGCGCCACCGAAGGCGCCTCGCTGCGCTTGCCCGAACCGAACAGCAGCATCGCGACCTGGACGGCCAGCGCCACGCCGACAAAGCCGATCACGACGAAGCCGATCGTGCGCAGCATCTGCTTCTGGCGCAGCGCCTGTTCGGCCGCGATCTGCTGGCCGGCGTGGTGCTTGACCTGCTGCAGCACGCGCTCGAGGCGGTCGGACACGTCGTCTTCCACCAGCGACATCGAGCCGCAGTGCGAGCAGGTGTATTCGTTCAGGCCGGTGCGGCGCAGCGTGCTGCCGCCGCACTCGCCGCATTTGAGGGTCTGCAGGTCGATGCTCATGGATGTCTTTTCTTTTATCCCTTACCAGCCGAACACGTCGACGATGTTCTCGGCCGCCGCGGCGCTGCCCAGCAGCGGTACGAGCCGCTCGACCAGGCGCGCGCGGTGCACGGGGTCGACCTCGCAGTCATCCTCGTCGGTGAAGATGGCGTCGCCCGCTTCGTCCCACACCTGGCCGATGGTGCCCAGGCAGGCGGCCATCTCGAAGATGTCGGCGAAGAGCGGTTCGTCTTCCTGCCAAGTGCCCGTGCCGTGCATCGCGAACTGGATCGCACCGGTGCGCAGGTCGAAGATGAACGGATCGGCGCCCTGGTCGGCCACCACCAGCCAATGGTCGGGCCAGTCGGCAATGCGCTCGCCGGTGATGCCGTGCCAGCGGTAGCCCGCCTGCAGCTGCCACAGACGCGAGAGCGCAGGAATGCTGAACGGGTTGCCCGTGGTCGGCACCGTGAGGCCGGCATAGCCCACGCGGTCGTTGACCCAGTCGCCGAGCGGGCCGACCTGTTCGTAGAAGGTAGCGATGGCGGCGGGCAATGCCAGCTCGCCGTGCCAGTGCTCGGCGGCAGATTGCGGCGCGAGCGCGCCATGGGAAGCCAGGGCCGCGCGGGCCTGTTCGATCGATGCCACGTGTGTTGTTCTCCGTTCAGGCCAGGCAGGCGGTCTGCAATGCGGTGCGCAGTGCGTCGATGTCGCCGGGTGCGATCTCGTGCACGCCCGGCACACCGGCCAGGCCGCAGGCCGTCGATGCCACCACCGGCACGCCCGCCGCCACGGCGCGCAGCAGCGCGCGCGGCGCGTGTTCGATGTGCGCGGGCAGCACGACGACAGCGGCACCGGCCAGCCCGTCGCCTTGCCAGTTCATGTGTTGAATAGATTCGATGCCCTGCCAGAGCCGCGCGTCGTCCGACGGCGACCCCAGCACGCGCAGGCGGCACGGCCAGCCTTGCAGTGCGGCAGCGAGTTCGCGCGCGCCCTTGCGTGCCAGCGCGCTCGCAGCGAACACGACGACGGGCGGTTCTCGGCGCGCGCCATGCGTGGCCTTCACCTGCGGCAGTGCCCAATCGAGCCGCTGCAGCGTGGCCTGCGGCGCGTACATCGCCATGGCCTGCGCCACCGCGGCATGCGGCGTGAGGATGACCGCCGCGCGTGCGAGCGCCAGTGCTTCGTCGCGCACCAGCGATGCATCGGCGCGGAAGTCGCGCAAGGTCGCATCGCCGGGCCAGCGCTGCGAGGCGGCATCGAGCCGCTGTTCGATGTCGGCCATCGGCAAGGCGCTGGCCAGCACAGTGATGCGGCGCCCGTCGAGCGCGCCGAGGCGCTGCAGATGCGGGAGCAGCGACTGCTCGACCACCAGATGCGTGTGCGCCGGCACCAGCCGCGCGGCAAAGGCCTGCGCGAGCCAGCGCTGGCCGTCGATCAGGCTGGCTTGGCGCCGGCCCGCCTGCCGCGCCCAGAGCCGTTGCCATACGGCGCGGCGCAGGCTCGCGGCCCAAGCGGTGGTCACTTGTTCTTTCGTCGCAGGCTCGCGATGCCACCCCGCAGCAGGCACGCGCCAGAACGCGAGCCGCAGCGGCACGGGCTGCATGCGCTGCGCTTGCGGATGCGCCTCGCGCAGGTGGCGTGCGAACTCCGGCGTCCAGCCATCGACGAGCACCGCCGTGCGGCCCTCGGGACCGACGTCGATCGGCGGACGATGGCGGAAGCACGCGGTCTGGTCGCAGCTCAGGCAGCCGCGCGCCAACGGCAACGCGGTGGCCGTGTCGTCGTTCGTTCGCCGCAGCGTGACAGGCTCAGTGGGCACCGCCAGCGGCGTGCGCGCACGAATGCGCACCACGAGCTCGGTGTCGGTCAGCGCCACTTCGAGCCGCCACGCCTGCCTGGCGCGCAACTTGAGGTCGACGTAGTTCCAGAACACCGTTGCATCGATGGCGTCGCCGTCTGGCGCGTCCGCCTGCTCGATGCGCGCCGTGTGGCCGTGGCGCTCGACCAGCTCGAAGCCCGCGCGCACAGCCACGGTGGCGAGTGCGTTCGACAGCTGGCACAGCCCGCCGGCCAGCGTCGGCACCACGCAGCCGCCGCGCACCTCGCGCCCGACCACGAAGCCGCGCCCTGCCGCCGGCCGCCCCAGCTGGCGCCAGAAGCTCAGCACTTCGCCGGCCGGCACCTCGATGGCGTCGAAAGCAGATCGCGCCACGCGCAGGTTCTGCACCTTGCCGGCGACCAAGGGGAATTCGTCGGCACGGCCGTCGGACCACAGCGGGGTTCGGTACTGCGCAAGCACCGGCGCATCGGCCAGTGCGTGTTGGCCGCAGGGCCAGCGGCGGGCCGAGGGCCGCAGGGTTTCGCGCAGGGCGTGGGCCGTGGCGAGCAGCCGCGAGCGCAGCCAGAAGTCGATCGCATCGATGCGGCGCGGCGGCTGCCAGGCCTGCACGCTCACGCGGTGGGGCCTCGCTTGCGCCATTGGCCGAGGTCGGCTTCGATGCGCTCGTTGATGTTGCCGCTCCATTGCGCGCCGAAGCCGGCGTCGCGCAGCAGCTCGACGATGCGATGGCCGACCACGACGGTGTTGGCTTCGCGCTGCGCGATCTCGGGGATCATGCCGCCGCTGAAGGCAAGGTAGAGGCGGCCGTTGTGCACGGCGCCATCGAGATCCTGTGCGTGATAGAAGCAGCAGCCGCGAATGCCCGACTCGAGCCTTCCGGCCGCGCGCCACTGCTCGCGCACGTCGTCGTGACCGTCGGACAGCGTGTTGCCGGCGCGGTGCAGGGCGATGATGTTCTCGCTGCGCAATTGGGCGAACACGGCGTCGAGCCGGTCGTACTCGGTCTGCGCGGGCCACTGCGCCTCGGCGGCGCGCTTGGCGGCGCAGGCGCGCGTGGTCTCGGCCTTGATCCAGGCGCGGTCCTCGGGCGTGAGCTCATCGGGATCGAGGTACTCGTCGGTGATCATCCAGCCGATGTCGGCATCGGCGTGGAAGCCGCTCCACACCAGGTCGTGGATGCGTCCGCGCGTGTCTTCGGGGTCGAGAGTGAGGGCCATGCGTAGTGGGTCGTCGCTTGGTTGGCGACGGGTCATGCTTTCATTTTTCGCGGTCGGAACGACGCTCGATTCTCGCGTGTCCGCACCGCGGCGCTGCGTTAATGCGAAAGCATGCGCTCTGGCGGCCGTCCCTCCCGCGCCCAAATCATGAGGGATGCGCAAGGCCAAGGCAATGTGACTTTCGGCCAAGATTTCACGGTCATGGCCCATGAAAAAAGCCGACCCTGCGTTGGCAGGGCCGGCTTTCATGAAGACCTGAAGCGTTCGCCGAGTGCATCGGCGAGCCGTTCGGACCGCTTACAGCGGCAGTGCGTCGCCGTGGGCAGCAGCGCGGGCGGCGGCGCGAACCGCAGCGCGGTCGATGGTGCTGGCAACGATCGGGGCCACGCCCGACGAAGCACCTTCGGCGTACGGGTCGGCGCTGTGTGCAGCGGCGACGGCATCGGCACGGACGGCAGCGCGGCTGGTCGACGAGACGATCACTTGCGCGGGGCCTGCATTGGCGCCGGTGGCGTACGGGTTGGCGCTGTGTGCGGCCACGACGGCTTGGGCAGCGACGTCGGCGCGGCTGGCGGCCGAGGTCAGTTGATGCACGCCTTCATAGCTTTCGGCATGGGCGGCGCCGGCAACGGCCATCAGGGCAACAGCAACGGCGGAGAGGATCTTCGAGGCGGTCATTTGGATTTCTTCCTTCTTCAATTCAGTTCAAGTTCTTGCTTTGGATGTCGAACCGGTCTTGGGTGGGTCACCGCCCCTCTGTTCTTTTTCGGAGGGCGGCCACCTCGCTCGGGGCCCTGTTCACCCAGATCAGCTTTGAGGGCTGGTCCGTGAGATGAATTGTGCGCCGTCATCTAGGTAAAAACCCGTAGCGAAACGAACCACGGTGTTCACAGATTCGAAACAATTGAAGCGGAATGGGGCGCAAAGCCGTTTGTGGAGGGGGAAAACAAAAGCGCGTCGGGTTCGGGAACGCGCAATTGCCCACACGCTGCCTGCCGTAAAGCAAGCCAACCTCCTCGCCAACTTTCAGACACATGGGTGGCTGTCTGACACAAGCGTTTGCTTTGGCGGTGTAGTTTGTTTCTGTTCTTCACTCCACAGACACAAACAGAATCGCCGGCCCTGCCCGTCAGTGCGGCGCGTCCGTTTCCCGACATGAGCGCGACCACCCAATTCTCGTTTGACGCCGCAGCTGGCTCTCCCAGCAGCGCCAATGCGCCCTCCTTCGACGTCCCGGCGCCGTCCATCGAAACAGCCCCGGCCGACGGTCGACCCTTGCGCATCCTCGTCGTGGAGGACGATGCAGACGCCCTGGCCACGACGATCGCCGCGGTGCAGGCGCTGGGCCATTGGGCCACCGGCGTGACGAGTGCCGAATCGGCGATGACGCGCTACTTGCCGGGCGCCTTCGATCTGCTGCTGCTCGACGTCGGTCTTCCGGGCCTGTCGGGTCGCGACCTGACGGAGAGCATTTTGGCCATCGAACGCATTCCCGTCGTGTTCGCATCGGGCAATGCGTCGCCCACGACGGCCCTGCCCGGGTGTGCATGGTTGCGCAAGCCTTTCACGCTCGACGAGCTCAACGACGTGTTGTCCGTGGTGCCTCTGCAGCCCATCCGCGACGCCGCCTGAGGGCAATCCGAAGGCCTCGCGAGTTTCGACAAATGAAAAAAAGGCCCGCCCTCGAAAGAGCGAGCCTTTGTTGACCCACGCGAAAAGTCTGCTTCAGAACGGAATGTCGTCGTCCATGTCGTCGAAGCCCGACGACGACTTGGCCGGAGCCTGGCGCGGTGCCGGTGCCGGCGCGCGCGGTGCGGCTGCTGCGGGGGCACGCGGGGCGTAACCGCCACCGCCACCGCCGCCACCCTGCGAATAACCGCCGCCACCACCGCCTTGCGAGTAGCCGCCGTCGTCCTCCGGACCGCCCGACGGGCCGCCCTGGCCCTGGCGGCTGCCCAGCATCTGCATCTGGTCGGCGCGGATTTCGGTGGTGTACTTTTCGATGCCGTCCTTGTCGGTCCACTTGCGCGTGCGCAGCGAGCCTTCGACGTACACCTGCGAGCCCTTGCGCAGGTACTGGCCGGCGATTTCGGCCAGGCGGCCGTTGAACACGATGCGGTGCCATTCGGTGGCTTCGCGCATCTCACCGCTTTGCTTGTCTTTCCAGCGATCGGTGGTGGCCACGGTGACGTTTGCGACCTGATCGCCGCTCGGGAAGGTCCGCATTTCGGGGTCGCGCCCCAGGTTGCCGACGACGATGACTTTATTGACCGATGCCATATGCACTGCCCCTGATAAGTAGATGAAGGAGGAGGTTGAGAGGAACCCTCCATTCTGCCTGAACGGACGCCGGCGCCCGCCCGGGCGTCCGGTGTCCCCGGCCTACAGCCTGGCGCCCCGGCCGATGCCAGAATGAACACCCTCCCCCGCCCGCCCGATGAACCACGAGCCCGACTTCCTCGAACACCTGCGCGCCGAGCTGTCCAGCGGGCGCATCTGGCTCGACCGGGCCATCGTGCTGGGTTACGCCATTGCGGCCGGGCTGTTCGTGGTGGGCTTCACGCTCGCCAGCGACTGGGTCTTCGGCGCCTTCCACCGCTTCTACGCCGCCTGGCCCTGGGCGGTGCTACTGACCACGCCGGCAATCACCGCCGGTATCGTCTGGTGCACGCTGCGCTTCTTCCCCGGCGCGGGCGGCTCGGGCATTCCGCAGATCAAGGCGGCGCTGCATCCGGCGCTGCCCGAGGAGCGCCGCTTCCTGTTTGCCTCGCTGCGTCTCACCGTCGCCAAGATCGGCCTGGGCGTGGCGGGCTTTGCCGCCGGGCTGTCGATCGGGCGCGAGGGCCCGTCGGTGCAGGTGGCGGCCGGGGTCATGCAGCACGCCCGGCGCTGGCTGTCGCCCCAGACGCCGATCGACGGGCGGGCACTGCTGGTGGCCGGCGGCGCGGCCGGCATCGCGGCGGCCTTCAACGCACCGCTGGCGGGCGTGGTGTTCGCCATCGAGGAGCTGTCGGGCCGGCTCGAGGCGCGCTCCAGCGGCCTGATCATCACGGCCATCGTGCTGGCGGGGCTGGTGGCGGTCTCGGTGTTCGGCAATGCCAGCTACTTCGGCGTGATCCGCGTGCCCCGGCTGGGCTGGGACGCGCTCGGCCCCGGCCTGCTGGTGGCGCTGCTCAGCGGCGCCGCGGGCGGGCTGTTCGCGCGACTGCTGAGCGCCTCGCTGACCGGCGCGCCCGGGCGGCTCAACCGCTGGCGCGCGCGCTTCCCGGTGCGCTTCGCGGCGGCCGGCGGGCTGGCCATCGCGGTCATCGGGCTGGTCACGGGCGGCGCGACCTTCGGCGCAGGCTCCGAGGCGGTCAAGCAGATGCTGCAGGGCCACGACGAGCTCACGCCGCTGTACACCGTGCTGAAGTTCGTCGCCACCTGGCTCACGGCCTGGTGCGGCGTGCCGGGCGGCATCTTCGCGCCCTCGCTGTCGATCGGCGCGGGCATCGGCGACGCCGTGGCCCGGCTGGCCAGCAGCGACCTCGGTCCGGCGCTGATCGCCATGGGCATGGCCGGCTTCCTGGCCGCTGTGACGCAGGCGCCGCTCACGGCCTTCATCATCGTGATGGAGATGGTCGACGGCCACGCCATGGTGCTGAGCCTGATGGCCGCCGCGCTGCTGGCCAGCCTGGTCTCGCGCATGATCAGCCGGCCGTTGTACGAAACCCTGGCCGAATTCATGGTGGGACGCGCCATCGCCGCCTCCAAGCCGGTGCGGCCGCCCGCACCGGACGCCCCTGCTGCTTCTGCGCCGTCCAGCCCTTCGCCATGACAGACGGGGCCAGCCCCTCTATCATGTCCGGTTGCCCTCGGACGACCGCACCCCTTGAATTCACCCACCCCTGAAGACACCCCGGAACGCGACGCCTACCTTGGCGCGCTGCTCGCACAGCAGCGCATCAGCATCCGCGGCGCGCGCACCCACAACCTGAAGAACGTCGACCTCGACATTCCGCGCAACAAGCTGGTGGTCATCACCGGCCTGTCGGGCTCGGGCAAGTCGAGCCTGGCGTTCGACACGCTGTATGCCGAAGGGCAGCGGCGCTACGTGGAAAGCCTCTCGGCCTATGCGCGGCAGTTCCTGCAGCTCATGGACAAGCCCGATGTCGACGTGATCGAGGGGCTGTCGCCCGCCATCAGCATCGAGCAGAAGGCCACCAGCCACAACCCGCGCTCCACCGTGGGCACGGTGACCGAGATCCACGACTACCTGCGCCTGCTGTACGCCCGCGCCGGCACGCCCTTCTGCCCCGACCACCACCTGCCGCTGCAGGCACAAACGGTCTCGCAGATGGTCGACGCCACGCTGGCGCTGCCCGACGAGCCCCGCCTGATGATCCTGGCGCCCGTGGCGCGCGAGAAAAAGGGTGAGTTCCTCGAGCTCTTCACCGAGATGCAGGCGGCCGGCTACGTGCGCTTTCGCGTCGACGGGCAAACCTACGAATACAACGACCTGCCCAAGCTCAAGAAGACCGAGAAGCACGACATCGACGTGGTCATCGACCGCCTGCGCGCGCGCCCCGACATGCAGCAGCGCCTGGCCGAGAGCTTCGAGGCCGCGCTGCGCCTGGCCGAAGGCCGCGCCATTGCGCTGGAGCTGGGCGCCGAGGGTGCGGCCGACAAGGAGCACCTGTTCAACGCCAAGTTCGCCTGCCCGATCTGCCACTACTCGCTGTCCGAGCTCGAACCGCGCCTGTTCTCGTTCAATTCGCCCGTGGGCGCCTGCCCCAGCTGCGACGGCCTGGGCCACCGCGAGGTGTTCGACCCGGTGCGCGTGGTGGCGTTTCCGTCGCTGTCGATCGCCAGCGGCGCCATCAAGGGCTGGGACCGCCGCAACGGCTACTACTTCAGCATGGTCGAGAGCGTCGCCAAGCACTACAAGTTCGACGTCGACGCGCCCTTCGAATCGCTGCCGGCCTCGGTGCAGCAGGTGCTGCTGCATGGCTCGGCCGCTGAAGAGATCAAGTTCAACTACACCATGGAATCGGGCAACTTCGCGGGCAAGAAGCTCACGAAGAAGCACCCCTTCGAGGGGATCATCCCGAACATGACGCGGCGCTACCGCGAGACCGATTCGGTGATGGTGCGCGAAGACCTCGCACGCTTTCGCAACCAGCAGCCCTGCCCCGACTGCGGCGGCTCGCGGCTGCGGCGCGAGGCGCGCAATGTGTTCCTGGTGGACGACACCGGCCACGTGGCCGCGAACGGCGGCGAGCCCCCGCGCATGGCGATCTTCGAACTGAGCCACCTCACGCTGCGCGATGCCTACGCCTGGTTCAGCACGCTCAAGCTGCGCGGCGCCAAGGCCGACATCGCCGACAAGGTGGTGCGCGAGATCGGCCTGCGCCTGAAATTCCTCAACGACGTGGGCCTCAACTACCTGAGCCTGGACCGCAGCGCCGAAACGCTCTCGGGCGGCGAGGCGCAGCGCATTCGCCTCGCGTCGCAGATCGGCTCGGGCCTCACGGGCGTGATGTACGTGCTCGACGAGCCCAGCATCGGCCTGCACCAGCGCGACAACGACCGCCTCATCGGCACGCTCAAACACCTGCGCGACATCGGCAACAGCGTGATCGTGGTCGAGCACGACGAGGACATGATCCACGCCGCCGACCACGTGATCGACATGGGCCCCGGCGCCGGCGTGCACGGCGGGCGCGTGATGGCGCAGGGCACGTACGCCGAGGTGTCGGCCAACCCCGATTCGCTCACCGGCCAGTACCTCTCGGGCACGAAGAAGATCGAGGTGCCCAAGCACCGCACCGCGTGGCTGCCGGCCGTGAAAAAGCCGGCCTTCAACGAAGGCAAGAAGCCCTCGCGCTTTCCGCAGAGTCCCGCGGCCGAACGGCGCGCCGCGCGCGAAGCGGCGCACCTCGCGTCGCAGACCGACCTGCAGGAGATCCGCGTCGTCAGCGCCACCGGCAACAACCTGAAGAACGTGAGCGTGGCCTTCCCCGTCGGCCTCCTGACCTGCGTGACGGGCGTCTCGGGCTCGGGCAAGTCGACACTGGTGAACGACACGCTCTACGCCGCCGTGGCACGCACGCTGTACCGCGCCCACGAAGAGCCCGCCGAGCACGAGTCGGTCGAGGGCATCGAGTATTTCGACAAGGTCATCAACGTCGACCAGTCGCCCATCGGCCGCACGCCGCGCAGCAACCCGGCCACCTACACGGGCCTGTTCACGCCCATCCGCGAACTGATGGCCGAGACCAACACCGCGCGCGAGCGCGGCTACGGCCCGGGCCGCTTCAGCTTCAACGTGGCCGGTGGCCGCTGCGAGGCCTGCCAGGGCGACGGCGTGGTGAAGGTCGAGATGCACTTTTTGCCCGACGTGTACGTGCCCTGCGAGGTCTGCCACGGCCAGCGCTACAACCGCGAGACGCTCGAGGTCCAGTACAAGGGCAAGAACATCGCGCAGATCCTCGAGATGACGGTCGAGGTGGCGCACGAGTTTTTGAAGGCCGTGCCGACCATCGAGCGCAAGCTGCGCACGCTGCTCGACGTGGGCCTGAGCTACATCAAGCTCGGCCAGTCGGCCACCACGCTCTCGGGCGGCGAGGCGCAGCGCGTGAAGCTCGCGCTGGAGCTGAGCAAGCGCGACACGGGCCGCACGCTGTACATCCTCGACGAACCGACGACCGGCCTGCACTTTGCCGACATCGAGTTGCTGCTGAAGGTGCTGCACCAGCTGCGCGACGCGGGCAACACCATCGTCGTCATCGAACACAACCTGGACGTCATCAAGACCGCTGACTGGCTCATCGACATGGGTCCCGAAGGCGGCGCCGGCGGCGGCACGGTGGTGGGCGAAGGCACGCCGGAAGCCATCGCGGCGAACGAGGCGAGCCACACGGGGCGGTACCTCAAGCGGTTATTGCCGAACTGAGAGCCGATTGAGCGGCAACGCTCAATCGGACGAGTCGCTCAACAAACCGCGCTGTCCGTTCTCGAACCAGGCGGTGTCGAAGCCATCCGCCAGCAAGATGGGCTTCACGCTGCTGGTGCCTGCCTTGTTCAACCGGTCCACATACTTCACCAACGTCTGCGCGTCCTCGGTGAGGATGTGCGTCAGTGATTCGCAGATGGCCTGAGCGATCAGCTTGATATCGTCTTTGACTGCGCTTCGATCGTCTCCGACGTCCCGCTTGAGATCCCGCATCAACAGACCCGCCGTCATGGCATAGTCAATGTTGAACGGCAGCACTTCGAAATTGCGCAAAGGCAAATCGGTCACCGCTTGTTTGACCTGAAATTCCGAAGCAGCGATCGCCGAGAGATAAAGAGGAACACCACGCTTCAAAGCTTCGCGAAGATAGCTGACCGCAGTTTGATGATGTGCGCGTGCCGGGTCGGCCAGCGAAATCAGATAGCTCGTATCGAGCAGGATCGCACTCACTCCTTGCTTCCCCGAAGCTCGTCAACCCACGCTCCAGCGTCAGGTACGTCACGCCACGCCTTGGCGCCGCGTTGAATCAGACGGTCAAGGTCTTTCTGTTGGAGCTGGCTTTCGTGCTCGACAAATTCCAACAGCCTGGCGCCTCGGTATTCGCGCGTCACGACGTTGTATTCCGCAACGATCCTGATCATCGCCGGCTTGTAAAGGCGATTGACCTTTTCGTCTCGCAGCATTTCGCGAGCAGCATCGACCAACAACGCCTTGCCGTCTGGCAGACGAATGTGGGCATTCGGCCTTGCATGCCCCCCATGTCTTCAATCTCACCGCGCACATAGCGTTCGACACGCACCCACTGGTCGGCATCGTCAGCTCTGAAATCGGACTCGGCGCTGATCACGATGGCCGTGGGGAGAAAGTCTGCCGCAATGCTCACGCGCCAACGGCGGCTGCCACGCGCACTCTTCTGCCACCGCTCCATCACTGCGCGCCGCTTCGGTCCGACACCATCCATCTCCTGGGTGCTGGCGAGCTTTCGCAAGTCATTCATCAAAACGGGGTTGGCAGTTGGCGCCGTGCGAAAGGCCAACGATCCCTTTTCAACAGAGACATCAAGCGTCGAGGTATCGACGTCATTGCTGTCCCCGCGAAGAAATTCATCCACGTCCTTGGCAAAGCTGCGCAACACGGACAGCGGCACTCTGTCGGGCGAGATTCCATATCCAGCCGACTCATCGTGCAAAGCTATCAACAACTCTTGCGCTTCCATCGGGTCATTTTAGGGGTCCAAGCAGCTTACGTGTAGAGGCGTTCCAAGCGCGGCCATGCTGCCGCCAGCACGAATGCGCGGGCCGCGCCACAATCGCGGCCCATGCCTTCCTTCACCCCGCGCCAGTTCGTTCTTCTTGTCCTCCTCACCCTCGCGTGGGGCTTCAACTGGCCGGTGATGAAACTCGGCGTGGCCGACTACCCGCCGCTGGCCTTTCGCGCGATTTCGATCTGGCTGGGCGTGCCCGTGCTGGCGATGGCGCTGGTGGTGATGAAGGTGCCGTTCCGCGTGCCGCGCAGCGCGTGGCCCGAGCTGGTGTGGCTGGGCGCGACCAACATGTTCGTCTGGCACGCCTGCATCATCCTCGCGGTGAAGGCGCTCTCGGGCGGGCGCGCCGCGATCCTGGGCTACACGATGCCGGTGTTCTCCGCGGTCATCGGCGCGCTGCTGTTCTCGGCCGTGCTCACGCGCCGCGCATGGACCGGCGTGGGCGCCTGCGCCATCGGCGTCGGGCTGCTGCTGTGGCACGAACTCACCGACTTCGCAGGCCGTCCCGGCTACGTGGCGCTGGCACTGGTGGCCGCCGCCACCTGGGCGCTGGGCACGCAGCTTCTGCGCCACACGCGCATCGGCCTGCCGACGCTCACGCTCTCGTTCTGGATGACGGCCATGACGGCCGTGGTGATGACGGTGCTGTCGCTCCTGTTCGAGCGCGATCAATGGCGCTCGCCGGGCGCCGTGACCTGGGGATCGATCGCCTACAACGCGGTGCTGATCTTCGGCTTCGCGCACGCGGCCTGGTTCTACCTGGCGCGTGGCCTGCCGCCGGTGGCCTCGACCTTGAGCGTGATGTTCATCCCCGTGCTCGGCGTGTTCAGCGGCGCGGTGTGGCTCGGCGAGGTCGTGCACTGGCAGGACTGGGTGGCGGTGGCGCTGATGATGGTCGCCATCGCCTCGGTGCTGCTGCCTGCGCGCGCTGCCAAGAGCTGAGCGCGAAGCGCGCGCCGCCAGGCGCAAAAAGGCTGCGCCATCGGCACGTCAAAAGCATTACAGGCGCCCCCTGAAAATTGACCCTTTGCTGGGCAAAAGTCTCGTTTCGAGCGTCTTCGATTCCTAGAATTCGGCTGCTTTTTATTGCAACTGAATCTCATTAAGGATCGAAATGGCATTTGGAATTTCCTGGAAAACGACGTGCGGCATGGCCGCTGCTGCCAGCTTCTTCGCGCCGCTGGCCTATGGCCACGGCGCGCCGGAGTACCCCATCTCGCGCCAGTACAGCTGCTACCAGAACCGGGCCCAACCGGCCTGCCAGGCGGCCATCGCTTACGGCGGTGAACAGGCGATCTACGACTGGAACGGCGTGAACCAGGGAGCGGCCGGCGGCAACCATCAGGCGGTGGTGCCGAGTGGCCAGATGTGCGCCGGCGGCCAGAGCAAGTTCAAGGGCTTCGACCTGGCGCGCCCCGATTGGCAGGCCACCACCTGGTCGCCATCCACCGACGGCAGCTACGAGTTCCGCTACCACGCGACCGCGCCGCATCGCACGCTCGACTGGAAGTTCTATCTCACGCGCGAAGGCTGGAAGCCCGGCACCCAACCGCTGCAATGGTCGGATGTCGAGTTGGTCAGCACGATCGGCGGGGACCAGGTGGCGACCCCCACACCGAACCGCTACCTGATGAAGCTGCGCCTGCCCCATCGCACCGGGCCGCACGTGCTCTACGCGGCCTGGCAGCGCTCGGACAGCCAGGAGGCTTTCTACAGCTGCTCCGACGTGAACTTCGGCGGCGGCGGCATCACACCGCCCGTGGCACCGACGCCGCTGCACCACATCGGCCAGGTGAATGCCACCCAGAACCTGCCGGCCAACGCGAGCGCGAAGCTGCGCGTGTTCGGTCGGGACGGCGCGGACCTCGAAGGTCATACCCTCGCGATCACCGGCGCCAACGGCGCGCGTGACACCTGGCTCGGCCAGCTCGCCACGCTGGTCAACGGCCGCTCGGCGTATGTGCGCGTGGGCAACCTGCAAGGCGGCAGCGTGACGGTGCCGTCCCAGGCGACCGTGCTGCAGGTCTATGCGCTCACCGAGACGTCGGGCGTGAGCCACGTCGTCGACATTGCGCTGCCGCCCACGCCACCGGTCACGCCGCCCGGCGGCCCCGAATGGACCGAAGGTGCGCACTACAAGACCGGCCAGGTGGTCTCGCACAAGGGCGGCAACTACGTGTGCCTGCAAGGCCACCAGGCCCTGGTCGGCGCGGGCTGGTACCCGGACGCGCCCTCGGTGATCAACGTGCTGTGGAAGCGCCAGTGATCACTGGCTTGTGATGACCGCGCTGTCGCGCGCTCAGGTCGTCGTCTGCACGTGCAGGCGGCTGGTCTTGCAGCGGTGCAGCGCGCGGTAGTGCTCCAGCGGCCGGCCGTTGGCACCGTAGGCGATCGATTCGATGCGCAGCAGCGGCTCGGGCTGCGGCAGGTCGAGCAGGCGACAGGTCTCGGCGTCGGGCAGCACGGCGTCGATCCAGCGTTCGGCGCGCACCAGCCGCACGCCGTACTGGCGGCGCAGCACGTCGTACAGCGAACGGTCGTCCAGCCGCATGCGGTGCAGGCCCGGCGCGAAGTCGGCCGGCACCGCTGTCTCGACCAGCAACCGCAGCTCGCCGTCGACACTGCGCAGGCGCTTGAGGCCGACCACTTGCGCGTCTTCGGTGAGGCCCAACGCGGCGGCCTCTTGTGCGGTGGCGGCGCGCAGTTCCTGCACGAGGATCTGCGTGCGCACCGAGCGGCCCTTGCGCTCCATCTCGTCGGAAAAGCCCAGCACGGTGGAGACAAAATCTTCGTCGCGTTCGCGCGCCGACACGAAGGCGCCGCGGCCCTTGATCTTGTAGATGAGGTTGTTGCGCACCAGGTCGGCCAGCGCCTCGCGCACCACGATGCGCGAGATGCCGAACTGCTCGCCCAGCTCGGCCTCGGACGGCAGCTTGGCGCCGATGGGCAGCACGCCCTGCAGGATCTGCAGCCGGATGGCGTCGCGGAACTGCGCCCACAGCGGCGATTCGGAGTTGCGGTCGAGCGAGGTGGTCGACACGGTGTTGTCGGAGGCGGTGGTGAGGGTCACGTTAGGTCGGGCCGAGGACGGGGCTGGCCATCAATGATGCATCGAAAGCGGAAGGCGCCGGCTCGTTGGCCGCCACCGGTTGCAGGCGCACGCCGTGGCGCTCGCGCAGTGCGGCGGCGCAGGTGCGCAGCTCTTCGTGCGCGCGGGCCGGGTCCCAGCCGAGGGCTTCGGCGGCCACGCCGGCGATTTCGGCGAGCGCGTCGTCGGTGATCAGCCCGCGGATGGCCAGCAGCGTGCGGCGGATCACGAGGTCGTCCAGGTGCACGACGCCGGTCTCCATGCACAGATACGAGAGTTCGGCCGCCGAGTACCCGGGCGCATGGCGCAACGGCGTGTCGCCCGAGGCCGCGAGGCGCTGCGCCAGCGGCAGCGCCTTCGAGCCGTAGCGGCGCAGCAGGCCCAGCGCGCGCGCGCGGCCCAGGCCCGAGCCTGCGGTCATCTTGTCGATGAAGCGCTCGGTGGCGGCCGCGTCGGCCGGCAGCTCGGCGCCGCCGCCGATGGGCAGCGACTCGGTCGAGGCGGTGCGCGAACGGCCCAGGTGGCGCAGCACGTGGTCGGTGGCTTCTTCGGCGAGCGCGCGGAAGGTGGTCCATTTGCCGCCCACGAGGCCGACGATGGGCACGTCGCGCGTGGCGCTCGGCGGGTCGACCACCACCGAGTGGTCACGCGAGATCTGGCCCGGCTTGTCGGCGTCGGAGCGCGCCAGCGGGCGCACGCCGACGTAGGTGTAGATCACATGGTTGCGGTCGAAGGCCATGTTCGGGAACACCTCGCGCAGCACGTCGATCAGGTAGTCGATCTCGGCCGGCTCGGTGACGATCTGGTCGGGGTCTTCCACCGGGATGTCGGTGGAGCCCACCAGCACGCGGTCGAGGAAGGGATAGACGATGCACACGCGCCCGTCCACCGCCTCGAAGTAGGCCATGCGGCCGTCGAGCGCATCGCGCAGCGCCGGGTGGTCGAGCACGAGGTGCGAGCCCTTGGTGCCCATCACGCGCGGGCCGGCGCCGCCGAGCACGGCCGCGCTGCGGTCGAGCCAGGCGCCGGTGGCGTTCACCACGGTGTCGGCCGTGACGCGCACCAGTGCACCGGTGATCTCGTCGCGCAGCGTGAGGATGTTGCCCGCGCAGCCCGTCACGCGGCAGTAGTTGGACGCCACCGAGCGCGGCTGGTCGCGGCAGGCGTCGCCGATGAGTTCGAGGATCAGCCACTCGGGATGGCTGATCCAGGCGTCGAAGAAGGTGGCGGTCCAGCGGATCGCGGCGCGGAACAGGCGGCGGTCGTTGGTCGGCACGCGGCTGATGCGGTGGCCCGGCATCACGCGCTGGCGGCGGCCCAGCAGGTCGTACAGGCGCAGGCCCGCGGCCACGGCCAGCAGGCCGCGCGTGCGCTGCGGCGGCGTGCGCCCGAAGAACTTGAGCGCGCTGCTCAGCAGCCCGCCGAAGAAGCTCGACAGCGGCACCACGGTCTTCAGCGGCTGCACCAGGTGCGGCGCGTTGCGCAGCAGCAGGTTGCGCTCGCGCGTGGCCTCGGCCACCAGCGAGAAGCTGCCGTTTTCCAGGTAGCGCAGGCCGCCGTGGATCATGCGCGAGGGCGCGCTGCTGGCGCCGGCGCCGAAGTCGCCCTTGTCGACGATGAGGCAATCGACGCGCTGCAGCGACAGGTCGCGGAACACGCCCACGCCGTTGATGCCCGCACCGACGATCACGGTGGAAAAATGGCGGCCCTCAAGAGAGGCCGGACGGACGAAAGGCAGTTGCCAGGCGCTCATGACGCACCGCCCGAGAGGTGAGAAAAGACAGGAGACATGCGATCGATCAGTTCGTTGAATTCGGCGTTGAAATCGGCATGGGCCCGCGCGTCGCGCGCGTCGGGTTCGATGAGTTCGCAGGGCGCGCGCAGCGGGCTGGCGGGCCCCGCGTCGTCAAGGTCCTGCGACATCGCTGCATAGAGGGCGGCGCCGCGCGCGCCGGTTTCGTCGTCGGCGCAGCGCTCGACCGGGTGGCCCAGCAGCGCCGCGAGCAGGCGCACCAGGCGTGCATCGCTGGCACCGCCGCCCAGCACGCTGGAGGCCGACACCGGCAGGCCCTGCGACGCGAGGCGCGCGGTGTGGCGCGCATGCAGCGCGGCCACGGCATCGACCACGGCGCGTGCCATGTCGGCCGGCGTGTGGTGGCTCTTGAGCCCGACAAAGCCGGCCGTGATGCCGCCTCCGCCATTGATGAAAGGCAGAAAGCGCAGCCCGTTTGCACCGAGCGGCACGCCCATGGCCAGGTCGACCACGGCGCGCGCATCGGGCAGCCCGAGCGCGCCGGCCAGCCACGCGATGTTGGCCATCGACGAGGGGCTGTTCTCCATGTACAGGCGCTCGCGCGTGCGGCCGAAGTTGACGAGCGCCGCGACCTGGGGCTGCGGCTCGGTCACCGGGCCGATGACGGCGTTGACGCACCACGTGCCCAGCACCGACACGGCGCGGCCGCGGTCTTCGGCGCCGATGGCGGTCATCGAGGCGAGCAGGTCGATGGCGCCCATCGCCACCGGAATGCCCGCGGGCAGGCCGCACAGCGCCGCTTCGGCCGCGCGCAGCCGGCCCATGGTCTGGCCGCTGGGCACCAGCGGGCCGAAGGCGCGCGGCCCGAGGCCGTCGATGCCCGCGACCTCGAAGGCGAGGGGCGACCAGTCGCCGGTGGCCAGCGAGAGCAGGCCGGCGGTGCTGGCGTCGCTCGCGTCGGTGGCGATCTCACCGGTCAGCAGGAAGCCGAGGTAGTCCTTGGCGAACAGCAGGCGCTGCAGTTCGCCGCGCTGCACGGCGTCGGCGCCGAGCAGTTCGGCCGCGATCACGGTGGGCTGCCCGGGCCAGGGGCGGCAGCCCACGTCCGCGAACAGCCGGTCGCCGTGGCGTGCCGAGAGGGCGAGTGCGCGCGCATCGGCGCGCTGGTCGGTGGAGGCGACGGCGCGGCCGCCGACGAGTTCGTGTTGGGCATCGAGGGCGTACAGGCCTGCGCCGTGGCCGGTGCAGCCGATGGCGCACACGTCCGCGGCGCGCGGGCCGAGCTGGCGGGCCACGTCGCCGAGCACGTGGGTCAGCCCCGCGCGAATCGCCGCCTCGCCCACCTCGCAGCCGCCGCCGGGCAGCCGCGCATGCCGCAGCGGCAGGCGCGACACGGCCAGGCTGCGCCCGCTCCCCGCGTCCAGGGCCAGCGCCTTCAGGCTGCTCGAGCCCATGTCGATGCCGATCAGTATTTTGGTCTTCATGTCATAACAGCTTCGGCGGAAAAAAAGACTGTCACCAGTAGCGTTTCCCCTAGTTATCGGGAGAAACGGCCCGCCATTACATTCTAGCCTGTCATAACAACTGTCGTGACACCACGGTCCACAGGCTCGCCACCCAACGGCGGGCCGAAAGCTCTGCCAGTCAACGTGAGGAGACAAAGAATGAGGCGTAATTTCCTGAAGTCCGCGGCCGCTGCCGGTATCGGCCTGGCCGGTGCGAGCGCGTTCGCGCAACAGCAAGCCGCAGCCCCTGCGGCAGGTACCGGCCTGCGCGGCAATGCCAGCGACGTCTACGTGATGAACGTGATGGTCTCGGGCGTCGAGTACTGGTTCCCGGTCTACGAAATGATGAAGCAGCTCGGCCGCACGCTGGGCGTTCGCACCCGCTACACCGGCACGCCGGAGTACGACGTGAACAAGCAGCTCGCATCGTTCGAACAGGAACTGGCGCGCAAGCCCGCCGGCATCCTGCTGCACCCGATGAACCCCGATCCGTTCATCGAACCCATCAACCGCGCCGCCGCGATGGGCATCCCGGTCGTGACCTTCGCGGCCGACTCGCCGAACTCCAAGCGCACCTCGTTCATCACCTCCGACAACGACCGCGAAGGCAACCAGGCTGCCGACGCCATCGCCGCTTCGCTCAACGGCAAGGGCGAGTACGCCGTGCTCGAGAACCCGGGCCAGGACAACCACGACCGCCGCATTTCTGCGTTCGTGAACCGCATGAAGGCCAAGCACCCGGGCATGAAGCTGGTCGGCCGCGCCGCCAGCAACCAGGACCCGAACAAGGCCTATCAGGCCGTGCTGAGCCTGGCGCAGGCCAACCCGAACCTGGGCGCGCTGTTCATGCCCGAAGCCAACTCGGCACTCGGCGCGGCGCAGGCCAAGGTCGAGACCAAGAAGAACATCAAGGTGATGTGCTGCGACGTCAACGCCAAGATCCTGGACATGATCAAGTCGGGCGACGTGTTCGGTGCCATCAACCCGAACCAGGGCATGCAGGGCTACATGGGCATGATGATGCTGTTCCTGGCCAAGAACCCGGGCCTCATCGATCCGATGAACGACGCCAAGCGCAACGGCACCAACCCGATGGCCGTGCCCTTCCTGGACAACGGTCTGGCCGTGGTCAGCAAGGCCAACGCCGACGACTTCTACTGGGACAAGTACCTCGCCCGCCGTGGCACCAAGGGAATCGGCGAGTGAGCACCCCTGCCGCATTGCTTGAACTGCGCGGCATCGCGAAGCGCTTCGGCGCTTCGCGCGCCCTCTCGGGCGTGGACTTCTCGCTGCAGGCCGGCGAGATCCACGCCCTGTGCGGCGAGAACGGCGCGGGGAAGTCGACGCTGATGAACATCATCGACGGCATCCACCAGCCCGACGAAGGCACCATCGCGCTGCACGGGAACACCGTGGTCATCGACGGCCCCGCGCACGCGATGCGCCTGGGCATCGGCCTGGTGCACCAGGAAATCGCCCTGTGCGCCGACGCCACCGTGGCCGAGAACATCTTCATGCCGGAAATCAACGCCGGCCACCAGGCGTGGATGAACTTCTCCGCCTTGAACACGCGCGCCGCCAAGGTGCTGGCGCGCCTGGGCCAGGACATCGACCCGGCCGCGCTCGTGCGCGACCTGAGCATTTCGAACCAGCAGCTGGTGGAGATCGCCAAGGCGCTCACGCTGGACTGCAAGGTGCTCATCCTCGACGAGCCCACCGCCGCCCTCACCGACAACGAATCGGCCGCGCTCTTCCGCGTGCTGCACGACCTCAAGGCGCAGGGCATCGGCATCATCTACATCAGCCATCGCATGGCCGAGATCTTCACGCACTGCGACCGCGCCACCGTGCTGCGCGACGGACGCAACGTGCACAGCGGCCCGCTCGAAGGCATGACGCCCGACGAGCTGGTGCGTCGCATGGTCGGGCGCGACCTGGGCAACTACTACCCGCCCAAGCAATCCGCCGCGGCTGACGACGCGAACGCCGGCCCTGTGCTCGAAGTCGACAACATCGCCGACGACGACCGCGTGCACGGCATCTCCTTCACGCTGAAGCGTGGCGAGATCCTCGGCATTGCCGGGTTGATGGGCGCCGGGCGCAGCGAGCTGGCCGAAACCGTGTGCGGCCTGCGCCCCGCGCGGCGCGGTGCGGTGCGGCTCAACGGCAAGACGCTGTCGATCCGCAAGTACAGCGACGCGCTGCGCGAAGGCATCGCCTACCTCAGCGAAGACCGCAAGGAGGCGGGCGTGTTCCTCGACCTGCCGATTGCGCAGAACATCTCGTCGATGGCGCTGCGCCGCGTCAGCTCGGCCTGGGGCCTGTTGCAGCGCGCGACCGAGCACCGGCTCGCGGTGCAGCTGGGCGCCAAGCTCAACCTGAAGTCGGACGGCGTGGCGATCGAGGTGTCGAGCCTGTCGGGCGGCAACCAGCAGAAGGTGGCGATCGCCAAGCTGCTGGCCACGCAACCCGCGGTGCTGCTGATGGACGAGCCCACGCGCGGCGTGGACGTGGGCGCGAAATCCGAGATTCACCACATCCTGCGCGACCTGGCCGACCAGGGCGTGGGCGTGGTGGTGATCTCTTCCGAACTGCCCGAGATCATCGGCCTGTGCGACCGCGCACTGGTGATCCGCGAAGGGCGATTGGCGGGCGAACTGGCCCATGACGAGATGACGGAGGAAGCCCTGCTGCGGCTGGCCTCCGGACTTTGCGAACCCGAAGAGGCAATGGCATGAACTTTCCGACCAGAATCGATGCAGGCGCTGCGGCCACGGCCACGGCCACAGCCGGCTCCCTGCAACCCCGCCGAACAGGAGACCCCGTGAAGCAGAGCAACAAGCTCACGAGCATGCGCGAGGCCGGGCTGGTGCTGATCATCCTGGCGCTGTGCGTCGCGATGAGCTTCGCATCGCCCTACTTCCTCACCTGGGACAACGTGCGCGCGATGCTGCTGTCCTTCTCCATCGAAGGCATCGTGGTGGTGGGCATGACCATCCTGCTCATCGTCGGCGGCATCGACCTGTCGGTGGGCTCGGTGGTGTGCTTTGCGATGGTGGTGACCGGCAAGCTCTTTCTCATGGGCATGGACCCGTGGCTCGCAAGCCTGGTGGCCATTGGCGCCAGCGGCCTCATCGGCGCCATGATCGGCGGCTGCGTCACGCGCATCGGGCTGAACCACTTCATCGCCTCGCTGGCCTTCATGGTGATCGTGCGGGGCCTGTGCCTGGCGCTCACGCAGGGCACGCCGCAGTCGCTGTTCTCGCTGCCGGCCGAGTTCAAGTTCATCGGCCAGGGCACGCTGTTCGGCGTGCCGGCCGTCATCTTGATCTTCCTGGCCATCGTGATCGTGAGCGACTTCGTGCTGCGCCGCTCGACCCTGCTGCGCCGCGTGTTCTACACCGGCAGCAACGAGAAGGCCGCGCTGTACGCCGGCATCCGCGTGGGCCGCGTGAAGTTCTGGGTCACGGTGCTGTGCTCCGCCTCGGCGGGCCTGGCCGGCGTGATCTACACGGCGCGCTTCGGCGCCGCCACGCCGACCTTCGGCATGGGCATGGAACTCAACGTGATTGCCGCGGCCGTGATCGGCGGCGCCAGCCTCAAAGGCGGCTCGGGCACCGTGCTCGGCGCCGTGCTCGGCCTGGCCCTGCTGTCGGTGGTGACCAGCTCGCTGATCCTGCTCGACGTATCGCCTTACTGGCAGGACGTGATCAAGGGCTTGATCCTGCTCGCGGCCGTGACCATCGACCACATCCTGAACACCCGAAAGACCAAGCGATGAGCAGCACACCACAGATGATGCAGATGAAGAAAACCACCCTGGGCCCCTCGGGCATCGAAAGCTCGGCCATCGGCCTGGGCACCTGGGCCATGGGCGGATGGATGTGGGGCGGCGGCGACAACGCAGCCGCCGTGATCGCCATCCAGGCCTCGCTCGATGCGGGCGTGAACCTGATCGACACCGCACCGGCCTACGGCCTGGGCCGCTCCGAGAGCATCGTCGGCACCGCGCTCAAGGGCCGTCGCCACGAGGCCGTGATCGCCACCAAGTGCGGCCTGGTGTGGCACACGCAGCAGGGCACGCACTTCTTCGAGGAAGACGGCCACCCGGTGTACCGCTACCTCGGGCGCGACTCGATCTTTCATGAATGCGAAGAGAGCCTGAAGCGCCTGCAGACCGACTACATCGACCTGTACATCACGCACTGGCAGGACCACACGACGCCCGTGGCCGAGACCATGGACGCGCTGCTGGCCCTCAAGAAGCAGGGAAAGATCCGCGCCATCGGCGTGAGCAACGCGACGCCCGAGATTCTTTCGGAGTACCTGACGCACGGCCCGGTCGATGCGGCGCAGGAGCTCTACAGCCTCATCGACCGCGGGATCGAGACCACGCTGGCGCCGCTGTGCGCCGAGCACAACGTGGCGGTGCTGGGCTACTCGTCGCTGGCGCTGGGCCTGCTGGCCGGCCCCATCGACCCCGCGCGCGAGT
Organism: Variovorax paradoxus; assembly: GCF_009498455.1. Taxonomy (NCBI): domain Bacteria; kingdom Pseudomonadati; phylum Pseudomonadota; class Betaproteobacteria; order Burkholderiales; family Comamonadaceae; genus Variovorax; species Variovorax paradoxus. The sequence continues at coordinate 1,136,581 of NZ_CP045644.1, forward strand.
TCAAGGGCGACGACCAGCGCGCCACCAACCCGCGCTTCAGCGAAGCCAACCGCGCCAAGCTCAAGGCCTTCTTCGACACGCTGGAGCCGCTGCGCACGCACCTGGGCTGCTCGTTCGGCCAGATGATGATCGCCTGGACCATCGCACGCGGCACCGTCTCGGTGGCGCTGTGCGGCGCGCGCGTGCGCCAGCAGGCGATTGAAAACGCCGGCGCCGGTGCGGTCGTGCTCGACGGCGAAGCGCTGCAGCTCATCGACGCTGCGGCCAAGCGCCACCTGGACGCGCTCGCCTGAGCGGCGCGCCCTTTCCCTTCCTTCCTTTTTCCTCACCACGGAGTTCTTCCTTCATGTCGAAAGACAAGACCGCGCGGCTCAACCGCCTGCTGCACAACGGCCGCTGCCTGGACATCGCCCTCGACCACGGCGTGTGCAACGAGCCCACCTTCCTCGACGGCCTGGAGGACATGCCCGGCGTGATCGACAAGCTCGTGGCCGCCCGGCCCGATGCGATCCAGCTCAACTACGGGCAGTCCGACCTGCTGCAGAACCGCCCCGGCCGCGAGCGCCCCGCGCTGGTGATGCGCCTGGACATGGGCAACCCCTACAACGCCGTGCACCACCGCGTGATGTGGGCCGTGCTGCAGAACCAGGACGACCCGGTGCTGCCGGCCGTGCAGATGGACGCGGCCTGCGTGGTCGTCAACCTGTTCATGCTGCCCGACGAGCCCGACCTGTTCCGCCAGTGCGTGCAGAACATCGCCCGCGTGCGCGCCGACTGCGACCGCTACGGCATGCCGCTGATGATCGAGCCGCTGGTGATGCAGGCGCCCACGGCCACCAGCCGCTACATGGTGGACGGCGACGCCGAAAAGATCGTCACGCTCACGCGCCTGGCGCGCGAGATGGGCGCCGACATCGTCAAGGCCGACCCCACCACCGACGCCACCGATTTCCACCGCGTGGTGCAGGCCGCGCGCTGCCCCGTGCTCGTGCGCGGCGGCGGACGCGAAGACCTGCAGCAGGTGTTCGCGCGTTCGCGCGTGCTCATGGACCAGGGCGCGGTCGGCATGGTGTACGGCCGCAACGTCTACCAGCACGCCAACCCCTCGGCGGTGGTGAGCGCACTGATGGCCATGATCCACAACGATGCCAGCGCCGAAGCGGCCTGGGCCATCTACGAATCGGGCGGCGTGAAATAAGAGCGCCCCGGCGCTGACGCCTTCCACGCGGAAGGCGCCGGCGCCAACCAGCGGGAGAGCAAGACAGAAGAAGAAGCTGGACGGCGGACAACGCATGCGTTGCCCGCCGGGGGCGCGCCTGCGCGTGCGCTTTCCCTGCAAGAGAGCCGAGTGACTCGAGAGAACCAAGGACAAGAGGGTTCCCTGCGAACTTCAAACAACCTGGAGGCGACGATGAAGATCCGGTATTTCCTGATGGCGTTCCTGGTGCCGTGCGTCACATTGCTGACGCATGCGGCAATCACCGGGGTCAGTCCGATGACGACCCTCAACAACATGGCCACGGCGGCTGCCGCTGTCGTGGCCGACCCGCTCCCGCTGCAGGGGCCGGGCCTGGGCAACCTCACCTACACCTCGGCGGAACTGTTCAAGCCGGTGTCGATGATCACCAGCCCCAACCACCCGCTCGATCCGGCGCACAGCGACGCCTACGAGTCGCGCGAGGTGCCCGCCACGTTCCCGGGCCGCAAGGACTACGGCATGAACGCCGGCATCATGGTCAACGGCTACTTCCTCACCTCCTTCGCGCCGGACAGCGGCCTCGGCCCCGGCGGCTTCCTGCTGTACGACGTGTCGAACCCGCGCCAGATCCAGCTCGTGAAGAAGATCTACGAGCCCGATGACGCGTCAGGGGGCCGCACCAAGGAGTTCCGCGAAACGCACTCCTTCGGCACCGCGAAGATCGGCGGCAAGACGTATGTGGTGCTGCCCAGCATCAACGGCGTCGAGTTCTGGGACTTTACCGACATCAACGACATCAAGCAGGTGAAGAAGCTGGCACTGCCCGGCGTCAACGCCGGCGACTACGAGAACGTGGCCTGGCAGCTGTGGTGGCAGGCGCCCTACCTGTACGTGGCCTCGGCCGGACGGGGCATGTTCATCGTCGACGCGACCGACCCCGCGAACGCGGTGGTCGCCAACCGCGGCGCGGGCAAACCCAACCCGGTGCCCACGGGCGAACTCGGCGGCTTCCGCCTCGGCCCGATCTTCACCATGGGCAACCACATGGTGCTGACCGCGATGGAAAGCAACGGCGGTTTCGCGAGTCTGGACATCTCCGATCCGCTCAACCCCAAGGTGCTCGATTCGATCGCCGGCGCCACGCCGTTCTATTACGCGACCTGCTTCGACGGCAAGACCGTGCACACCTCCGCGCGCGGCAGCGGCGCCAAGATGTACAGCTACGACCTGAGCGACCGCTCGCGCTTCGTGGCCGAAGACAACCGGCTCGTCATCGACGAACAGCTGTACTGCGCCACGCAGGACAACTACGTCATTCAAGGCGCGCAGACCCGCATCCACAAGGTCGACGTGAGCAACCCGCTCAACCACGTGGAGGTGGGCCGCGGCAGCATCCTGCGCGAGGACGACCCGAACTACTCGCACTCGGACAACGGCCAGGTCGCGATGTTCGGCAACCTCGTCTTCGTGGGCAACGACCACGGCTCGGGCAGCGGCTTCGTCGTGCATTCGGTGGACCCCGACCTCACCAAGCCGGAAGTGAAGCAGGTCTCGCCTGCCAACGGAGCGAAGCAGCAGGCCCTCACCTCGCGCATCGGCCTGGGCATGACCGACAGCATCCGGCCGGAGAGCGTGAACAGCAACACCTTCATCGTGCGCCCGGTGGGCGGCAACACGCTGGCGGGCACCTACAGCGTGCAGCTGGGCATCGTCAACTTCCATCCCGCGCAGCCGCTGCTGCCGGGCACGAGCTATGAGGTGTTCCTGCCGGCCAACGGCGTGAAGGACTATGCGGGCAACGCCATCGGCGCCGACTACCGCTCCACTTTCAACACCGGCAACGCCAGCGACATCAACCTGATGCACCACTGGCCACTGACGGGCAACCTGGGCGACCAGATCGGCGCCAACAACGGCACGCCCGCCACCGGCGACGCGTTCGAGAGCATCGGCCTGAACTTCGCGAACCGCACCGCGGGTGTGCCGCTGAAGAACGACACCGTGGCCAGCGCGCTGGGCGGCACTGCCACGCTGAGCTTCTACATGAAGACCACGCAAGCCGGCAGTGCCAACTCGTGGACCGCGCCCGGCATCTTCGGGCGCGACCAGTCGGGCGGCACCGACGACGTGTTCTGGGGCTGGCTGGACAGCGGCGGGCGCATCAAGCTCTCGGTGGGCAATGACGGCGGCACCACCTCCACGGCGGTCGTGAACGACGGCAACTGGCACCACGTCGTGCTCACGCGCGACGCGGCTTCGGGCGCGCAGGCGGTGTACGTCGACGGCGTGAAGACCACGTCGACCGGGCCGACCGGCACCAAGGGCCTGTCGACCAAGTTCCAGGTCATGGGCCAGATCCAGGGCAACACCGCGCTCTTCAAGGGCACGCTGGCCGAGGTGCGCGTGTACGGCCGCGTGCTCGGCCAGACCGAGGTGGACACCCTGCGCGGGCAGGCCATCATCGGCGACCCGGGCCTGGGCGGCGGGCCCAAGCTGGTCAACGGCCAGTTGACCTTCAACCCCGCGACGCTCGGCGCCAGCGGCGTGCAGTTCCGCTGGAACTTCGGCAACGGCACGCAGACGGCCTTCTCGTCGGTACCGAACACCAGCTACACCTACACCACACCCGGCCACTACACGGTGACCCTGACGGTGAAGGACAGCAGCGGCCGCGAGACCTACTACACCTACAACGTGACCATCATCGCGCCGGTCACCGCGACCGCGCCCACGCACACGACCAACATCGTGGGCGATGCGAGCCGCGTGTACTCGGTGAACCCCGACAGCGGCACGGTGGCCGCCATCGACGCGCAGACACTCGCCAAGCTCTGGGAAGTGCGCGTCGGCGACGAGGCCAAGACGCTGGCCGTCGGCCCCGACGGCCGCATCTGGGTCGCGGTGCAGGGCGAGGACAAGCTGGTGGCGCTCAACGCCGCCGACGGTTCGCAGTCGGTGTCGATCCCGCTGGCCTACGGCAGCGGCCCCTACGGCGTGGCCTTCACGCCCAACGGCGCCAAGGGCCTGCTCACGCTCGAAAGCAAGTCGGTGCTCATGAGCTTCGACCCGAGCAACGGCACCACCACCGGCGCGCTGGCACTCGAAGGCGGCGTGCGCGGCATCGCCGTGAGCGCCGACTCGCAGGTGGCCTACGTCACGCGCTTCAAGTCGAAGATGACGGGTGGCCAGCTGCACAAGGTGAACCTGCAGACGCTGACCGCGCTGCAGACCATCCCGCTGCCGGTGGACACCACGACCGTCGACACCGAGAGCCGTGCGCGCGGCGTGGCCAACTACCTGAGCCAGGTGGTGATCTCGCCCGACGGCTCGCGTGCCGTGCTGCCCTCGAAGAAGGACAACATCGTGCGCGGCCGCTTCCGCGATGGCACCGACCTGCCGCACGACCAGACGGTGCGTTCCATCCTGTCGCAGGTGAACCTGCAGGGCGCCGCCGAGGTGTTCGCCGAGCAGATCGACTTCGACGACCGCGCCCCCGCGCGCGCCGCGCTGTACTCGCCCGCCGGCGACTACCTGTTCGTGGCGCAGATGGAAGGCAACCGTGTCGCCATCGTCGACAGCTACACCCGCGCGGTGCGCGGCGAGATCAACGCCAGCAGCGCCCCGCACGGCCTGTACCTGGACGCGGCGCGCAAGCGGTTGTTCGTGAACAACTTCCTGGCGCGCTCGGTGTCGGTGCATGACGTGGCGCAGGTGCTGTCGGCCGAGACCAACGCGGCGATCTTCCTGCAGAACGTGCCCACCGTGGCGCAGGAGCCGATGGCGGCCGCGGCGCTGCGCGGCAAGCAGGTGTTCTACAACGCAGCCGACCGGCGCATGAGCAAGGACAACTACATGTCTTGCGCGAGCTGCCACGCGGACGGCGGCGACGACGGCATGGTGTGGGACTTCACCCAGCGCGGCGAAGGCCTGCGCCGCACCATCAGCCTGCAGGGGCGGCGCGGCACCAGCCACGGCAAGTTGCACTGGACGGCCAACTTCGACGAAGTGCAGGACTTCGAGAACGACATCCGCAACGAGTTCGGCGGCACCGGCTTCCTGAGCAACGCCGACTGGACCGCCACGCAGGCCCCGCTGGGTGCGCCGAAGGCCGGCAAGAACGCGCAGCTGGACGACCTGGCCGTGTACCTGGGTTCGCTCAACAAGTACATGCGCAGCCCGGCCCGCGCCGCGGACGGCAGCCTGAGCGTGGACGCGGTGCGCGGACAGACCGTGTTCACCACGGCCCAGTGCGCCACCTGCCACACGGGTGCCACCTCTCGCGACGGCCTGCGGCACGACGTGGGCACGATCCAGGCCTCGTCGGGCAAGGGCAGCAACCAGCCGCTGGCGGGCGTGGGCTTCGACACGCCGACCCTGTCGGGCACCTGGAACACCACCGCGTTCTTCCACAACGGCCAGGCGGCCACGCTGCAGGACCTGCTCACGGGCGGCCACGGCAATGCCTCCAGCCTGCCGGCGAACGACGTGCTGGCACTGCGCGAGTACGTGCGCTCGCAGGACACCGCCCCGGCGGTCGTCACGCGGCTGCGCTCCGACCTCAACCCGACGATGTGCGTGAACATCAAGGCCGCCTCGACCACCAGCGGCGCGACGGCCGTGCAATGGCCGTGCGGCAACGCGGGCAACGAGAAGTTCACGATGACGCCCGTCACCGGCGGCTACGTGCAGTTCATCGCCGAGCACAGCGGCCTGTGCCTGGCACAGAACGGCACGGCGACCACGAACGCGGCGGTGGTGCAGGTGGCCTGCTCGACGGGCAACACGGCGCAGTGGAGCCTCGTGGGCGGCACGCTGCGCAACCGGGCCTCGGGTTCGTGCCTGGACGTGCCGAACGGCTCGACCACGCAGGACACGGCGCTGATCACCTGGACCTGCAACGGCGGCAACAACCAGAACTGGACGCAGCTGCCGTAAGCGCGCCGCATCGCGCCTGACGCAAGGCCGGCCGTTTCGACGGCCGGCTTTTTTTCGTCTGGCGCATGACCTCCCGCGTCATGGATTCGATGCACCCGTTCTGGAACAGTGGGTCCATCGATTCATCAACCAGGAGAAAAAACCATGACCGGCTTCAACATCCTCCCGCTCGCCGTTGCCCTGCTGATCGGCATCGCCGCACTCGGTTCGTGCCTCGGCATCGCGCTGGTGGGCCAGAAGTTTCTGGAGGGCACGACGCGCCAGCCCGAGCTGGTCGACACGCTGCAGACCAAGTTCTTCCTGGTCGCCGGCGTGACCGACGGGGCCTTCATCATCGCGACGGGCATCGGCCTCTGGTTCGCGACGGCAAGTCCTTTTGGCTAACCCCCAGTCTTCGCGCACTTCGTGTCGCTACGCCAACCCCTTGCAGGGGGCAACACCAGCGGCCCGGCAAAGCCGGTTCCGCGGTGTTCCTGGAAGGGACCAGCGCAGTGAAGGCGACACGGTTCACTGGCACCATTCGTGCTAGTACCGTTGACACCGAATTGTTTACGGCTAAAGTATTTAACTATCAACAGTTCAGTTGTCTCAACCCTTCCCTTGCCGGAGAACCCGATGCGCCCCACGTTCCTGAAATCGCCCGCGCTGCCGCGCACCCTGCTCTCGCTGCTGCTGTGCGGCGCTGCCCTCGGCGCCTCGGTGTCGGCCATCGCCGCGCCGGTGAAGGTCGGTTTGGCCCTTGATATTTCGGGGCCTTTCGCGGCCCTGGGCGCCGAGGCACGCGACGGCTTTGCGCTCGGCATCAAGCAGCTGGGCGGCAAGCTCGGCGGGCAGGACGTGGAGTTCGTGCAGGCCGACATGGCCGGCAGCCCCGACCAGGCCAAGCAGCTGGTCGACCGCATGATCCAGCGCGACAAGATCGACATCTTCAGCGGCCCCATCGGCTCCAACGTGGCGCTGGCCGTGGGCCCGACGCTGTTCAACGCCAAGGTGCCGTACCTGTCGGCCAACGCCGGCCCGAGCCAGTTCGCCGGTGCGCAGTGCAGCCCCTACTTCTTCGGCACCGCCTACCAGAACGACCAGTTCCACGAGGCCGCCGGCAAGTTCGCACAAGACCGCGCATTCAAGAAGATCGTGCTCATCGCCCCCAACTACCCGGCCGGCAAGGATGCGCTCGGCGGCTTCAAGCGCCAGTTCAAGGGCCAGGTGGCCGACGAGCTGTACACCAAGCTGGGCCAGATCGACTACGCCGCCGAACTCGCGCAGCTGCGCGCGGCCAAGCCCGACTCCATTTACTTCTTCCTGCCCGGCGCGATGGGCATCAACTTCATCAAGCAGTTCGTGGGCGCGGGCCTGTCGAAGGACATCACGCTCGTCACCAGCGGCTTCTCGGCCGACGAAGACGTGATCGGCGCCGTGGGCGAGCCCATGCTCGGCCTGTTCAACACCTCGCACTGGGCGCACGACCTGGACAACGCCGCCAACAAGGCCTTCGTGGCTGCGTTCCGCAAGGAATACAACGGCCGCTACCCGTCGGTGTACGCCGCGCAGGCCTATGACGCGATCCTCGCGATGGACGCCGCCGTGAAGCAATCGGGCGGCAATGCGCAGAACCGCGACGCCGTGGTCGCTGCCCTGAAGAAGGCCAACTACGCCTCGACGCGCGGCACCTTCAAGTACGCGAACAACCACTTCCCCATCGAGAACTTCTACCTGCGCGTGATCGGCAAGGACGCGCAAGGCAAGGTGACGAACAAGCTGATCAACACGGTTCTCACGAACTACGGCGACAGCTACGCCAGCAAGTGCTCCATGAAGTGATGCGGCTCGTTTTTCCATGAGCGGCATCCTCGTCCTCGAGCAATTGCTCAACGGCATCGGCTACGGCCTGATGCTCTTTCTTCTGGCGGCGGGCCTCACGCTGGTGTTCGGCATCATGGACGTGCTGAACCTCGCGCACGGCTCGCTGTTCATGGCCGGCGCCTACGTGGCGGCCGAGGCGCACACGCGCACCGGCTCGTTCGCCGCCGCCATCGTGGTCGCGGTGCTCGTCACCGTGGTGGTGGCGCTGCTGATCGAGGTGCTGCTGATGCGCCGCCTCTACAAGCGCGACCACCTGGCGCAGGTGCTCGCCACCTTCGGCGTGATTTTGGTGGCCGACGACATCGTCAAGATGATCTGGGGCCCCTCGCCCATCATGGCGCCCACGCCGGCCGCGCTCTCGGGCCCGGTCGAGTTGATGGACGGCCTGCCCTACCCTTCGTACCGCCTCGTGATCCTCGCGGGCGGCGTGCTGATGGCGCTGGCGCTGTACGTGCTCGTGAACCACACGCGCATCGGCATGCGGGTGCGCGCGGGTGCGTCCGACCGGCCGATGGCCGAGCTGATGGGCGTGCGCGTGGGCCGCATCTTCAACGGCGTGTTCCTGCTCGGCGCGGCGCTGGCCGCACTGGCCGGCGCGCTCATGGGCCCGATCGTCGCGGTGCAGGTGGGCATGGGCGAAGCCATCCTGATCCCGGCGCTGGTGGTGCTGGTGATCGGCGGCATCGGCTCGGTGCGCGGTGCCTTCGTGGCCGCGCTGCTGGTCGGCGTGGTCGACACCATCGGCCGCGCCTTCGTGCCGATGCTGCTGCGCGCCACGCTGCCGCCCGCCACGGCGGCCGACCTGGGGCCGCTGTTCGCCGAGGTCGCGATGTACGCGCTCATGGTCGTCGTCTTGATCTTCCGGCCCTCCGGCCTCTTCTCGGCCCGATCATGAAATTCTCGTCACGCACCTTCGGCCTCGGGCTGCTCCTCGTGGCGCTCGCGGCCTTTCCGCTGGTCGCGCCGCTGTTCGGGCTCGACTTCTACATCGGCTTCGTGCGGCGCGTGCTGATCGTCGCGCTGGCCGCTGCGAGCCTGAACTTCATCCTCGGCTTCGGCGGCATGGTGGCGCTCGGGCATGCGGGCTTCATCGGCATGGGCGCCTACACGGTGGTGGCGCTCAGCGACGCCGGCGTGATGTCGGCCTGGATCCTGTGGCCGATGGCCGCGCTGGTGGCCGGCGTGGTCGCCGCGCTGATCGGCACGGTGGCGCTGCGCACGCGCGGCGTGTACTTCATCATGACCACGCTGGCTTTTGCGCAGATGCTGTACTTCGTCGTCGTGTCGCTGCGCAAGTACGGCGGCGACGACGGCTACACGCTCATGTCGCGCCCCACGCTGCTGCCGGGCCTCGACCTGGGCAACGAAGCTACCTTCTACTGGGTGGTGCTCGCGGTGGTCGCGCTCGCACTGTGGTGGCTGCACCGCGCCACGCAGGCGCGCTTCGGCCATGCGCTGATGGGCATCCGCGACAACGAGACGCGCATGCGCGCGCTGGGCTACCCGGTGTTCCGGCTGCAACTGGTCGGCTTCGCCATTGCAGGCGCGATCGCCGGTCTGGCCGGCGCGCTGCTGGCCGGCGGCAACGGCTTCGTGAGCCCCGCGACCATGCACTGGACGCAGTCGGCCACGCTGGTGGTGATGGTCGTCATCGGCGGCCTCGGCCGCAGCTGGGGCGGGCCGGTGGGCGCCGTGGTCTGGCTGGTGCTCGAGGAAGTGCTCAAGCAGCACACCGAACACTGGCACATGCCGCTGGGCCTGCTGCTGATCGCCGTCGCCCTCTGGGCCCCGCGCGGCCTCGCCGCACTGTCCACGAAACGCCGCACGGTCGCAGCAGCAGCGGCCTCCGCTGCAACTGCCGCAGGGAGCGCCAAGCCATGAGCCTTTTCAGAATCGAAGGGTTGGTCAAGCGCTTCGGCGGCTTGCTGGCGACCGACCATGTGAACCTCACGGTAGAGCGCGGCGAAGTGCATGCGCTCATCGGTCCCAACGGCGCGGGCAAGACCACGCTGGTGAACCTCATCACCGGCCTGCTGGAGGCCGACGCGGGCCGGCTGATGCTCGACGGGCAGGACATCACGGCCTACAAGGACCACCAGCGCGTGGCCGCCGGCATGTCGCGCTGCTTCCAGGTGACGCGCGTGTTCGCCAAAGAAACGGTGCACGACAACCTGATGCTCGCGGCGCAGGCCCATGCGGGCAGCAGCCTGCGTTTTCTCGCGCCGCGTGCCAACGAACGCGCGCTGGTCGACCGTGCCATTGCACTGGCCGACCGCGTGGGCCTGGGCAGCGAACGCCACCGCATCGCGGGCACGCTGCCGCACGGCGCGCAGCGGGCGCTCGACGTGGCACTGGCGCTGGCCGCCGAACCCAAGCTGCTGCTGCTCGACGAGCCGATGGCCGGCATGGGCCCCGACGAGTCGGCGCGCATGGTCGACCTCATCGAATCGCTGCGTGAATCGATGGCCATCCTGCTCATCGAGCACGACATGGACGCCGTGTTCCGTCTCGCCAACCGCCTCACGGTGCTGGTGCAGGGCAAGGTGTTGATGAGCGGCACGGCCGACGAAGTGCGGGGCCACCCCGACGTACAGGCCGTGTACCTCGGCACCGAAGCGGAAGGACACGCATGAGCACGACGACCACGAAAACCGCCCTGCTCGAGGCCACCGCCATCGAAGCCGGCTACGGCGCCAGCCAGGTGCTGTTCGGCATCGACGTGCGCGTCGGTGCCGGCGAAGTGATGGCGCTGCTGGGCCGCAACGGCATGGGCAAGAGCACGCTGCTGAAGGTGCTGACCGGCACGATCGCACCGATGCGCGGCGGCGTGCAGTTCTGTGGCGCGGCCATCGGCGGCCACCGGCCCGACGCCATCGCGCGGCGCGGCATGGCCATCGTGCCCGAGGGGCGCCATGTGTTCCCCAACCTCAGCGTGGACGAGCACCTGCGCGCCTTCGCACGGCCCCGTCCCGGCAGCGCGCCGCGCTGGACCGTCGAGGCGCTCTACAAGCTCTTTCCGCGCCTTTCGGAACGCAAGGCCAACGCGGGCAACCAGCTCTCGGGCGGCGAGCAGCAGATGCTGGCCATTGCCCGCGCGCTGTCGACGCACCCGCGCCTGCTGATCCTCGACGAAGCCACCGAAGGCCTGGCCCCGGTGATCCGCGAGGAGATCTGGCACTGCATCGCGACGCTCAAGTCGGAAGGCGAAGCGATCCTCGTGGTCGACAAGTACGTGCAGCGCCTGCTGCCGCTGGCCGACCGCCACATGATCCTCGAGCGCGGCCGCGTGGTGTGGCAGGGCGACTCGGCCGCGCTCGACGCCGACCGGTCGCTGTGGGCGCGCTACCTGGGCGTCTGAACGCGGGCCGCGCTCGTTTTATTCGGGCGCGGCGTCGAGTTTCAGGATCAGGTCGCGGCTGGCCTGATTGAGGCCGACGACCTCCACCACGCTGCCGTGCTTGCGCAGCCGCTCGACCACCTTGGTCAGCGCGGTGACGGCGGTGACGTCCCAGAAGTGCGCCTGCGTCACGTCGATGCGCACCGGTGCACTGTCGATCTCGCGCACGTCGAAGGCGTCGACCAGCATGTCGGCCGAGGCGAAGAACACTTGGCCCGTCACACGGTAGACGCGCGTGCCGCCTTCTTCCACTTCGGCCTGCACCTGCAGCAGCCGCGCGACCTTGAAGGTGAAGAACACGCCGCTGAGCATCACGCCGACGGCCACGCCCGCGGCGAGGTTGTCGGTGGCGACGGTGACGGCCACGGTCGCGAGCATCACGGCGCTCGACATGCGCGGATGCCGCACCAGCGTGCGCAGCGAGCCCCAGTCGAAGGTCGAGGCCGACACCATCACCATGATCGCGACCAGCGCCGCCACCGGCACCTGCGACACCCAGGGCTTGAGCAGCACCATGAGGATCAGCAGGAAGGCGCCGGCGAACAGCGTCGACAACCGCCCGCGTCCGCCGTAGCGCACGTTGCTCACGGTCTGGCCGATCATTCCGCAGCCCGCGATGCCGCCGAAGCAGTTGGCCGCGACGTTGGCGATGCCCAGTCCGCTGCACTCGCGGTTCTTCGAGCTCGGTGTGTCGGTGAGTTCGTCGACCACGCTCGCGGTCATCATCGATTCGAGCAGGCCGACCATGGCGATCGCGAAGGCCGGCAACGCGATGATGCGCAGCGTCTCGAGCGTGAGCGGCACCGAGGGCAATGCGAACGCAGGCAGCGCATCGGGCAGATGGCCGAGGTCGGCCACGGTCTTCAGCGGCAGGCCCAGCCACTGGCCCACCAGCGTCACGACCACGATGCACACCAGCGGCGACGGCACCGCCGTTGTCAGGCGCGGCAGCAGGTAGATGATGGCCAGCCCGAGCCCGACCATGGCCCAGGTCGCGGTGTTGGCGCCGATGAAGTGCGGCATCTGCGCCGCGAAGATCAGGATGGCCAGCGCGTTGACGAAGCCGGTGCGCACCGACGACGACACGAAGCGCATCAGCACGCCGAGCCGCAGCAGGCCGAACACGATCTGCATCGCGCCCGCGAGCACGCCCGCCGCCAGCAGGTACGGCAGGCCATGCGCATGCACCAGCGGCGCGGCCACCAGCGCCACCGAACCGGCCGCGGCCGACACCATGGCCGGCCGGCCGCCGGTGAAGGCGATCACGAGGCCGATGACGAACGAGGCAAAGAGGCCGACCGCCGGGTCCACGCCGGCAACGAAGGAAAAGGCGATGACCTCGGGAATGAGCGCGAAGGTGGCGACGGCGCCCGCCATCAGCTCGCGGGGAATGCTCGGGCACCACTCGGTGCGCAGGCGACTGTGGGTAGAAGACATGGGAAACGGCAACAGTCCGCAGGCGCCACTGAGGCGCCGCGATGCGGAACAGGAAAAGAAAAGGAGGCCGGCGTGCGGCCTCCGTGCGGATGGCAACGGCCGTGAGCCGCCGCGCTTCACGCCGCCCGCGTCAGGGAGGCGTCGGCCGCGAGCAGCCCGACTGCCGGCGGCGAATGGGGAAGCGGGGCATCCGGGAACACATGGGCGCCGATTGTAGGGAGCGCCGTTGCAGGCTCAATTCAGACCGAGCGCGTGATGCCGCCGTCCACGCGCAGGTTCTGCCCCGTGATGTAGCCCGCGCCCTCGGAGGCCAGGAAGCCGATGGTGGCGGCGATCTCGGCGCTGCGGCCGTAGCGGCCCATGGGGATGCGCTCGCGGAACACGTCCTTCTCGGGCAGGCTGTCGATGAAGCCGGGCAGCACGTTGTTCATGCGCACGTTGTGCTTCGCGTACTGGTCGGCGAAGAGCTTGGTGAAAGCCGCGAGGCCGGCGCGGAACACGCCCGAGGTCGGAAACACGGGGTCGGGCTCGAAGGCCGCGAAGGTCGAGATGTTGATGATCGCGCCGCCGCCCTGCTTCACCATGTGCGGCGCCACGAGGCGCGCGGGGCGCACGGCGCTCAGGAAGTAGACGTCCATGCCGCGGTGCCAGTCGTCGTCGCTGATCTCCAGGATCGGCGCACGCGGACCGTGGCCGGCGCTGTTCACGAGCACGTCGATGCGGCCCCATTCGGCGATGACCTGGTCGACGAGACGTTTGACGTCGTCGTTCGACTGGTTGGAGCCCGTGACGCCGATGCCGCCGAGTTCCTGCGCCAGCGCCTCGCCCTTGCCCGACGAGGACAGGATGGCCACGCGAAAGCCGTCGTCCGCGAGCTTGCGCGCCGCGGCGGCGCCCATGCCGCTGCCGCCGGCGGTGACGATGGCTACTTTTTGGGGGGTGTCTGAAGGCATGCGGGCTCCTTGGGTTCGTTCAATCGAAACCCGCATTGTGGCGAGGGGCCCATGGGTTGGGGCGCGTGCTTTGTGGGGGTTGCGTTCAGGGCGCGTGCACAGGCCACCGGGTACTTCCCTCCGCGAATGTCCCCCGGGCTTCGCCCTCCTCCTTGATTTCGCTGCGGGAAGCACCCAGTGTCCTGCGCCCGCTGAGCGCTGTCGTGGTGCTGGCCGATCAACGACCGCACTGATGACGCTCACGTCGATGCGGTGCCTTGCGCAGCGAAATCAAGGGGGAGGCCGCAGGCCGGAGGACATTCGCGGAGCAAGGTACCGCGTCGGCGGGAGCGTCGCCCTGAACAACGGCCGCAACAGCGAATCAGGCGGTCGGCAACGTGGCCTGCATCGACGGCCGGTGGTTGAACGCGGCGAACCACTTCGCGCTGTTCGGCGCCTGGGCGCGCCAGTCCACCGAGGGAAAGCGGAAGTCCATGTAGCCCAGCGCGCAGCCGAAGGCGATGGTGCCGATGTCGACGCGCTCGCCGAACGACGGCGCCGCCGCTTCGAGCCATTCGAGGCCGGTGCGCACCTTGTCGAGCTGGCCGTCGGTCCAGTCGGTCCAGCGCAGCGCCTCGGGGCGAAGCATGGTCTCGTAGCGCGCGAGCAGCGCGGCGCCGGTCATGCCGTCGGCCAATGACAGCTCGGTCAGGCGCTCCCAGCGTGCAGGCCCGGTGGCCGGGAACAGGCCGCCGCCGTGTGTCGTGTCGAGGTACTCGCAGATCACGCGGCTGTCGAACAGCACCTGGCCGTCGTCGGTGAGGAAGGTCGGCACCTGGCCCAGCGGGTTGTTGGGGAGGATGCTGGCGTCGCGCTTCACCGGGCCGGCGGCGCTGGGCAGCTTCTCGATGCGGTCGGCCACGCCGAGTTCGTGGGCCACGACCATGCACTTGCGCACGAAGGGGGACGCGGGGGAGAAGAAGATCTTCATGGTCGGAGTGAGCGAGTGAGTGTTGAAAAAAGAGGCAGGACGCTCAGCCCGTGATCGGCGTGCGCGCCGTACCGGGCTTGCGGATGCGCAGCATCCCCTCTTGCGCCGCCGACGCCACGAGCCGGCCGTCCCGCGTGTAGATGCTGCCGCGGCACAGGCCGCGCGCGCCGCCCGCGCTGGGCGAATCGACCACGTAGAGCAGCCAGTCGTCCAGGCGGAAATCGCGGTGGAACCACATCGCGTGGTCCAGGCTGGCGGGGCGCACCTGGCCGCTCATGAAACTCAGGCCGTGCGGCAGCATCGCGGCGCGCAGCAGGCCGTGGTCGGAGGCGTAGGCCAGCAATGCGCGGTGCACGGTCAGGTCGTCGGGCAGCGGCGCGATGGCGCGCATCCAGATGGCGCTCTGGTTCTCGGTGGGGCGCACCTCGGGCCGCAGCAGGTCTTCGGGGTCGACGCGCCGGTACTCGATGCCGTGCGGCTGGATGGCCTTGGAGCGCCAGGGTTCGGGCAGGCGGTCGCCGAGCGCGATGCGCTGGTCGAGCTCGCTGGTCAGGCCGTCGGGGCCTTCGACCGCGGGCATGGCGAACTGGTGCTCGACGCCCTCGTCCACGGTCTGGAACGAGGCCGACATCTCGAAAATGATGCGGTCCTGCTGGCGCGCCACGACGTGGCGCGTGGTGAAGCTGCGGCCGTCGCGCACGCGGTCGACGCTGTACTCGATGGGCGCGTGCTCGCCGGGCAGCAGGAAGTAGGCGTGCATCGAATGCACCGGGCGCTCTGCGCCCACCGTGAGGCTGGCGGCCATGAGCGACTGGCCGAGCACCTGGCCGCCGAAGACGGCGGGCGTGCCGATGTCCTCGCTCTGGGCCAGGAAGCGGTCGCCGCCCAGCGGTTCGAGCTGCATGAGGGCGACGAGTTCGGCAACGAGGCGGGCGGCAAGGACGGGTTCGGGGGTCATCGGAGGGAGATTTCTGGGCGAAAAAAGCAGCCCTCGACGATAGCAAAGGCCGGGCCCGCGCGCTGTCGCGGCCCGGTCAGCAGCGCCCGGCAGGCCTACTTGAAGAAGCAGATGTCCAGCATCAGGCGCAGGCTGCAGCCGTAATCCGTACCGCCATCGACCATGCGCACCGGCACGCCGCCCAGCAGCATCGCGCCGTCGGCGCCGTACACCAGCGGCGAGCGCTCGGCCTGGCTGAACGCGCCGCTGAGCGTTTCCTGCTCGACGTACTTCAGGTACTGGCGCCGCGAAAAATCGACCTCGTCGGCCGACTTCAGCGCCACCGCCGCATAACGCTTGCCGTAGACGGTGCCGAAGTAGCGCAGCACCGGGCCGGTGCGGTCGCCGTACTTCACCTCGGCCTTCGCGAAGCCGGTCTGCACGAGGAAGTTGCGGTCTTCGGGCGTCAGGTCGGCGTCGAAGGCCATCAGCACGTACTGGCCTTCGAAGCTCTGGTTGCGCGCGACCTTCAGTTCGCCGATGAGCGCGGGCGTGACCTTGGTGCGGCCGTCCCAGCGCAGCAGCGCGGCCACGGAGGGATCGCCGTCGAACACGTAGTGGTACTTGTCGCCGGCAATGGCGACCTTGCGGCCGTCCTTGGCCGCGACGAAGCTCAGCACGCGGTCCTTGCCGTGGACGGGGTCGCCCTCGGGGGTGCTGGCGCAGCCCACCTGCAGCAGGCCGAAGGCGGCGCAGGCCAGCGCCAGGAAGAGCCGACGCGCGGGGGTCGACAGCGAAGAAGAAAGAGGCACGGTGTGTCCGGGGTTCGAGTTCATCCAGCCCCGGACTCTAGCGCCGCGCCGCGCTCAGCGGTCGAGGTCGACGCCGTCGGCCGCCAGCTTTTTCTGCAGCGCCGCCACGTCGATCGCCGCGAAGCGCCCGCTGCCCAGCGAGGCCGCCGCGGTGCCGGCCGCCTGCCCCATCACGAAGCAGCCGCCGCTGGCGCGCGCGGCCGACTGGCCCTCGTGCGTCATCGAGGCGCAGCGTCCGGCCACCAGCAGGTTGTCGACCGTCTGCGGCACCAGCATGCGCCACGGCAGGTGGTTGTAGGCGTTGGCTTCGTCGCGCGGGAAGGCCCACTCGATGCGGCCGTCGGCGTGCATTTCCATCGGCCAGGCGTTCAGGCCGATGGTGTCGTCGAAGGTGGCCGAGCCGAGGATGTCTTCGCGGCCGAGCGCGTACAGGCCCTGAATGCGCCGCGTCTCGCGGATGCCAACCTGCGGCGCGATCTCCACGATGGCCGACGGCGCAAAGCCCGGCACTTCGGCCTGCAAAAACTTGAAGTACGCGGCGATCTGACGCCGGCCTTCGAGTTCGCCGTCGCTGAGCTCGCGCGCATCGATGCCGTTCATCGCGCCGCCCGCGGCATTGCGGATCTGCGTGACGTTGGCGCGCCACTCGCGCGGGTCCTTGTTGGGCCGCAGGATCGCGCCTTCGCGCGGAAAGCTGTACTTGCCCGGGTGCTGCTGCTCGGCGCGCGCCATGAAGTCGTTGATGGCCGAGAACTCGCCCACCGCTTCCAGCGCGGCCGGCGCGTCGACCTGGCCGATGCGGAACATGGTGGTCGGGAACAGCCCGCTGCCGTGGCCGTCGCCCACTTCGAAGGGCACGCCTGCGAAGGCGGCCACGTCGGCGTCGCCGCTGGCATCGATGAAGGCATTGGCGCGGATCGCCTGGCGGCCCGACTTGGTCTCGACCACCAGCGCGCCAATGCGCGCGCCGTCGTGCAGCACGGCCGCGGCGTACGCGTGGAACAGCATCTGCACGCCGGCCGCTTCGAGCAGCTGGTCGGCGGCCAGCTTGTAGGCCGAGGTGTCGTACGAGCGCACGCAGATGCGCCCGCCCATGCCGTTCTGCGGCGCGTTCATGCCGTTGAAGCCGGCGATGCGGTCGATGAGGTCGTCGACCACGCCGCGCACCAGCTGCGTCATCTCGCCGCGGCGCTTGCCGTACAGGCCGGCGAAGTTGGTCACGCCGCCCGCGGTGCCCATGCCGCCGAGAAAGCCGTAGCGCTCCACCAGCAGCGTGCGTGCGCCGTGGCGCGCGGCGCTCACGGCGGCCGCAATGCCGGCGGGGCCACCGCCGACCACGACCACGTCGAAGTCGCCGAACACCGGCAGCGCGCGCGCCGGTTCGTTCAGGGTGTGTGGTTGCTGCGCGGTGGTCGTCGTCATCACTGGATCTTGATGCCGCGGGTGGAAATGATCTTGCTCATGATGGCTGCCTCTTCCTTCACGCGCGTGCGCATGCCGTCGGGCGAGGTGCCCACGGCCTGCCAGCCCTGTTCGAAGAGCTTGCGGCGCACGTCGGGGTCTTTCATGACGATCTCGATCTCGCGGCTGATGCGTGCCTGCGCGGTCTTCGACAGGTTGGCCGGGCCGAGCAGCGCCACCCACACCTCGAGGCTGAAGTCTTTCACGCCGGCCTCGGCCAGCGGGGCGATCTCGGGCACCAGCGCGCTGCGCCCGCCCGTGAGGCCCACGGCCTTGAGCTTGCCGGCGCGGATCTGCGGCATGGCCACGCCCGGCGGAATCAGGCCCATCTGCACCTGGTCGCCCAGCATGGCGGTGACGACCTGCGGGTTGCCCTGGTAGGGCACGTGCTCCGGCTTGAAGCCGTTCACGCGGCTCTTGAGCAGTTCCATGCCCAGGTGGCCGACCGAGCCCACGCCCACCGAGCCGTAGTTCCACTTGTCGCCGGCCTGGCGCGCAGCGTCGAAGAAGGCGGTGCCCGAGGGCAGGCTGTTCTGTGCCACGAGCACCAGCGGCGCGGTGGCGATCAGCGACAGGTACGTGAAGTCTTTCGCCGGGTCGTACGGCAGCTTGGGGTACAGCATCTTCGACGACGTGAGGTTGCCGTTGATGACGATGCCCAGCGTGTGGTCGTCGGTGGCCTTGGCCACCTGGTCGGCCGCGATGTTGCCCGAGGCACCGGCCTTGTTGTCCACCACGACCGGCTGGCCCAGCGCGCGGGACAGCGGCTCGGCGATGGTGCGCGCCGCGATGTCGGGCGTCGATCCGCCGGGGAAACCCACCAGCAGGCGGATCGGCTTGGTCGGCCACGCGGGGGTGTCGGCGCTGGCGGACAGCGGCAACGCCGCGGTGGCGGCCAGGCCGCAGGCGATCAGGAGGGCTCTCTTGGTGGCGTGCATGGGAAAAAAACAGTCAAAAAGGTGAACAAATATGCAAAGAGAGGCAGCTTAACTGGCGCGCCGAGCCCAGGGCAAGGCGCGCGCTCGTCAGTCGAGGCTGATGTTGCCCCGGCGCACCAGCTCGCCGTACACCTTCGACTTGGCCTCGGCGTTGCGCTCGATCTCCTCGGGCGACCAGGCCAGCGGCTCGAAGGCGAAGGTGTCGAAGCGGGCGCGGATGTCGGGGTCGGCGATGACCTTGGCCACGTCGGCGTTGATCTTGGCCTTCACGGCCGCCGACACGCCCTTGGGCGCCAGCAGCGACACGAAGGAATTGACCTCCAGCGAGGCCGGGCCGCCGGCCTCGGCCATGGTGGGCACGTCGGGCATCTGCGGGATGCGTTTGGGCGCGGCCACGGCGATGTAGCGCAGCTTGCCGGCCTTGTAGATGCCCTGGCTCGACGGAATGCTCGCGAAAGCCCACGGCACCTCGCCGGTGCCGACGTTGGAATACAGCTGCGACACCTCGCGGTACGGCGCATGCCGCATGCGGATGCCCGTGAGCGCCTCGAGCTGCTGCGCGCCCAGGTGGCCCGGGCTGCCGACGCCCCACGAGCCGTAGACGATGGCTTCGGGGTTGGCCTTGGCGGCGGCGATCAGGTCGCCCATGGTCTTCCACTTCGACTCGGTGCCCACGGCCACGAAGAAGGGCGTGCGGAACAGCGAGGCGACCGGGTCGAAGTGCTGCAAGGTCACGAAGTTGCGCGACTTGTACAGGTGCGGCAGCGCGGCGATGTGCTCGCTGTCCAGCTGCAGCAGCGTGTAGCCGTCGGGCGCGGCGCGGCGCGCCTGGTCGATGGCGATGAAGCCGCCGCCACCGGGCCGGTTGTCGACCACCACGCGCTGGTTCCACAGGCGCGAGAGCTTGTCGGACACCAGCCGCAGCACCGCGTCGGGGCCGCTGCCGGCTGCGAACGGGGTGATCAGCGTCACCGGCTTGCTCGGGTAGTCGCTGCCCTGCGCCCATGCGCCGGAGGCGGCGGTCAGGGCGAGGACGGCGGTCGTCAGCAATGCGCGCGGAAAGTTCATGGGTTGTCTCCTGGGCCTTCGGCCTCGTGGGTGGGGTATCGCAGAAAAACGCGGGTCAGCGCGGCATGGGCGCATCGCCCAAACAGTGCTCGGGCCGCCAGGCATAAAGCCATTCGACCGCATCGTAGAAGCGTTCGGGCGTGCGCCCGGTCCACAGGCTGTTGCGCACGAGGCGCTCCACGCCCTGGGCGTGGTACAGGCGCCCCATCTCGCGCACCGACAGCACGACGCGTGCGCAGCGTGCGATGCGGGCCTGCTCGTAGCGCTGGAAGGCGGCGGTCATGTCGAAGTCGCAGGCCTTCACGGCCTCGCCGAGCGTTACCGCGTCTTCGAGCGCCATGCAGGCGCCCTGCGCGAGGTACTGCATCATGGGATGCGCCGCGTCGCCGAGCAGCGTGGCCGGGCCGTCGCTCCAGCGCTCGACGGGGTCGCGGTCGGCGGTGCTCCAGCGGCGCCACGAGGTCGGGCGGTCGAGCAATTGGCGCGGGCGCGCATGCACGCCTTCGAAGTACGACAGCACCTCTTCTTTGCTGCCGTCGGTGACGCCCCACTCCTCTTCTTCGCGGCTGTGGAAGGTGACGACCAGGTTGTACTGCTCGCCGTGGCGCAGCGGGTAGTGCACGAGGTGGCAGTTGGGCCCGGCCCAGACCACGGGCGCGTTCCATTGCAGGTCGGCGGGCATGTCGGCCGCGGGCACCACGGCGCGGTAGACCACATGGCCCGACACGCGCGGCGCGTCGCCGATGAGTTGGGCGCGCACCACCGACTTCACGCCGTCGCAGCCGACGATGGCATCGGCCTGGAAGCGGCGGCCATCGCGCGTGACGGCCACAACGCCGTTCTCGCCGTGCGCGCCGGTGTCGATCGCCTCGACCTGCGCCGAGGTGTGGAAGCGGATCAGCGGATGCTGCTTCACGGCCTCGTGGATCGCACCGTGCAGGTCGGCGCGGTGGCTCACGGCATACGGGTTGCCGAAGCGCGCTCGGAAGGCCTCGCCGACGGGCACCGAGGCCACCTCGGTGCAGTCGACGGCGTCCATCATCACGAGCCGGTCGGTGAACACCGAGCTGCGGCGCACGGCCTCGCCCACGCCCAGCGCGTCGAGTGCCGCGAAGGCGTTGGGGCCAAGCTGCAGGCCGGCGCCGATCTCGCCGATGACGGCGCTCTGTTCGAGCAGGTCGATGGCCACGCCCAGGCGTGCGAGCGCGAGCGCGGCGGCCATGCCGCCGATGCCGCCGCCGACGAGCAGCACGGAAGGAGGTTGCTTCGAGGGAGTCATGCGCAGGCCAGGGCGTTCAGTCGATGCGGACCGTGAGCGACGGCAGGCGCTCGATGCTGACCTTGATCGTCTGGCCCGGCTTCACCGCGCCCACGCCTTCGGGCGTGCCCGTGAAGATCAGGTCGCCGGGCTGCAGCGCAAACAGCGTCGAGAGGTTGGCGATGACTTCGTTCACCGACCAGATCAGGTGCGTGATGTCGCTGTTCTGGCGCACCTGGCCGTCGACCTCGAGCGTGATGGCACCGGCGTTGATCTCGCCCACGTCGGCCAGCGTGCGCAGCGGCGCGATGGGGGCCGAGAAGTCGAAGGCCTTGCCGATCTCCCACGGGCGGCCGGCTTCGCGCATCTTCATCTGCAGGTCGCGGCGCGTCATGTCCAGGCCCACGGCGTAGCTGTGGATGTGGCTGGCGGCCTGGTCGACCGGAATGTCCTTGCCGCCCTTGCCGATGGCAACCACCAGCTCGGCTTCGTAGTGGTAGTTGCTCGTGAGCGAGGGGTACGGCACGGCGCCGGTGGCGCCTTCGGCCACGGGCACGACCGAGGCGTCGTCGTTGGGCTTGCAGAAGAAGAACGGCGGTTCGCGGTCGGGGTCGAAGCCCATCTCACGCGCATGCGCCGCGTAGTTGCGGCCGACGCAGTAGACGCGGCGCACGGGGAACTGCTTGTCGGAGCCCACGATGGGCAGGCCGACGATGGAAGGGGGCGTGAAGACGAAGGACATGGAGGCTCCTGCCGCGTGGGACGGCACATCAGACAAACAAGAAAAGAAGGAAGGAAAGAAGGTCGCCGCGCTTTCAGGCGTCTTCGAGGAAGGCTTCGCGCAGGATGCCCATGGCCTGCTGCACGGGACGATCGGAAAAACTGAAGAGCACGGTGTCTTCGCTCGGCGACGCGAGGCGCAGCGGCGCCCACGAGGGCACGACGAAGGTATCGCGCGGGCCGAAGTCGAAACGCTGGCCCGCGATCTCGGCCGTGCCGTGGCCTTCGACCACGCTGTAGACGGTGCCGTCCGTGGCGCGGTGCGTCCGGCCGGCGAAGCCCTTCGGAAGCAGTTGCAACTGGGTCGAGATGGTCGGCATCGGCGAGCCGCCCGTCAGCGGGTTGATGTAGCGCAGCTTGTGGCCGAGCCAGGCATCGGGCGCTTCCTGCTTCTGCAATTGCGCCAGCGCCTCGCGGCTGCGCAGGTAGGGGTAGTTGAAGATCGGCGAGGTGGCCGAGGTGTGGTCGTGCCGCACCGGCACCATGTTGTGGCCGAAGCGCGCGAGGCTGTGGCCTTCGGGGCGCGCCACGTGCTGCACCTTGGCGTCGTCGTTCTCGGCAAAGCCGGCGTCGAAGAAGCGCAGCATCGGAATGTCGAGCCCGTCGAGCCACACCACCGGTTCGGTCACGCCTTCGATGCCTTCGTTGCCATGGTCGTGCCAGGCCCACGAGGGCGTGATGATGAAGTCGCCCGGGTGCATGGTCGTGCGCTCGCCGCCCACGGTGGTGTAGGCGCCCTTGCCGTCCACGATGAAGCGCAACGCCGACTGCACATGGCGGTGCGACGGTGCGACCTCGCCCGGCATGATGAGCTGCAGGCCGGCGTAGATCGACTGCGTGATCGACGCGTTGCCGGGCAGCGCGGGGTTCTCGAGCACCAGCACGCGGCGCACGGCCTCTTCGGCGGTGATGAGGTCGGCCGATTCCATGAGCAGCGGACGGATCTCGTCGTAACGCCACAGCGCGGGCACGCAGGGGCTCTTGGGCTCGCGCGGCACGAGCACGTGCAGCGACTCCCACAGCGGCGAGAGATTCAGCGGACGGATGCGGGCGTAGTAATCGCGGCGCTCGGCCAGGTTGGCCGGTGCGCCGGCCGCGCTGGAAGGGGCACTGGAAGAAGCGGGGTTCATGGGGTCGGTGTCTCCGTTGGCGGCATTGTTGACCCGCCCCACTATTTGCTCAAGACCGCGTGCCAATACACGGAATTCGAAATTTCGATAATGGTGTCTTTCGCCTTCAGGGCTCTGCCCCGCCCCACCCCATGTCCAAACTCGATCTCGAATGGCTCGCCGTGTTCGACGAGGTCTACAAGACCGGCAACGTCACCAAGGCGGCCGAGCGGCTGGGCATGGCGCAGGCGGCGGCCAGCACGGCGCTGAACAAGCTGCGCGCGCACTTCGACGACCGCCTGTTCACCCGCACCGCGCAGGGCATGCAGCCCACGCCGCACGCCGAGCGCATCTACCCGAACCTGCGCGAGGCGCTGGCGCAGCTCGCACAGGCCCAGGGCAACCGCAGCAGCTTCGAGCCGGCGCATGCGCAGCGGCGCTTTCGCATCTGCATGACCGACATCAGCGAGGTGGTGCTGCTGCCCGGCCTGCTCGACCACCTGCGCCATGCCGCGCCGGGCGTGCACATCGAGACCGAGATCATCTCCACCCACAGCGGCCGCCGGCTGCAGGACGGCGACGTCGACCTGGCCGTGGGCTTCATGCCGCAGCTGGACGCGGGCTTCTACCAGCAGGTGCTGTTCATGCAGAACTTCGTCTGCCTGGCGGCGCAGAACCATCCGCGCATCGGCGCCAAGCTCACGCGCAAGCGCTTCGAGGAAGAGGCGCACGCGGTGGTGTCCAGCTCGGGCACGGGGCATGCCATCGTCGACACCACCATCGCGCGCCTGGGCCTGAAGCGCAACGTGGTGGTGCGGCTGTCGAGCTTTTTGAGCGTGGCGCGCATCGTGGCCCACACCGAGCTGATCGTGGTGGTGCCGCGCATCCTGGGCAACGTGCTGGCCACGCAGGAGCCGGTGAAGGTGCTGGCGCCGCCGTTCACGCTGCCGGCCTATGCGGTCAAGCAGCACTGGCACGAGCGCTTTCATGCCGATCCGGGCAACGCCTGGCTGCGCCGCACGCTGGCGCAGCTGTTCAGCGGCAGCTGAGCGCCTGCGGCAAGGCGACGGGCGGGTGCCAAAGCGCGTCCGGGCGCTCGCATAATCGCGGCTCCCCACCCACTGCCCACAGAGAAAAGGCGCGCCCCATGTCTTCCATCACCCTCCGGTTTCTGGCCGAACCCAGCACCGTCAACTTCGGCGGCAAGGTCCACGGCGGCACGGTCATGAAGTGGATCGACGAGGCCGGCTACGCCTGCGCCACCAGCTGGGCCAAGCGCTACTGCGTCACCGCCTTCATCGGCAGCATCCGCTTTCACCGGCCGATCATGATCGGCGACCTGGTCGAGGTCGAGGCTCGCCTGGCCTACACCGGCACCACCAGCATGAACATCTCGGTCGAGGTGCGCAGCGGCGACATGAAGGGCGGCGTGATGGAAAAGACGACCGAATGCCTCATCGTCTTCGTCTCGGTCGATTCGCACGGCCGGCCGCTGCCGGTGCAGCCCTTCATTCCCGGCACGCCCGGCGAGATGGCGCTGGCCGAGCGCGCCAAGTCACACCTCGATGCCAGCCGCGCCGCCGGCGGCACGCCCTGATCCTCGGCGCGGGATAGGCGGCGCGCCCTAACCACGGGGCGCGCGGGCGGCTAGAGTCATGCGATTCGATTGCATCCCAAGGAACACACCGCATGGCCACCTCCAGAGACGACAGCAGCAGCACCAGCGACGACAAGACCGACCGCATCAAGGACTCGGCCCAGCAGATCTGGCTCGCTGGCCTCGGCGCCTTCGCCAAGATGCAGCAGGAAGGCAGCAAGGCCTTCGAGGCGCTGGTCAAGGACGGCGCCGGCATGCAGAAGAAGACCCAGCAGGCCGCCGAGGAAACCCTGGCCCAGGCCCAGCAGCGCATGGCCGGCTTCGCCAGCGAGTTCGGCACCAAGGCCGCCGGCCAGTGGGGCAAGCTCGAGAACATCTTCGAAGAACGCGTGGCGCGCGCGCTCGAAAAACTCGGCGTGCCCTCGGCCGCCGACGTGGCCGCACTGCAGGCCCGCATCGAGGCGCTCGAAGCCCAGCTCAAGCAGCGCGATGCCAAGGCCGCCGCCACGGCACCTCGCAAGTCCGCCTCGCGCAAGGCCGCGCCGCCCCCCGCCGCCAAGAAGACCCTGCGCCGCACCAAGGCCGGCTGACATCGTTCTGTAATTGCGGCACTGCACAAAAATTAAGCGCCGCAAAACATGCCCCGCACCGTTCATGGTGCAGCGCACATGCGCTAGAGTGCCCCCAAGACCAAGAGAAACCACGGGGGCACCGACATGGCAAAGAAGGCGCCACGCCGCACTGCGCAACGCATCCTCGAAGCCGCATTGGATTTGTTCAACCGCTTCGGGGAACCGAACGTGTCGACCACGCTGGTGGCCGGCGAGCTGAACATCAGCCCCGGCAATCTCTACTACCACTACCCCGCCAAGGAAGAGCTGATCAACAAGCTCTACGAAGGCTACGAAGCCGAGCTCAACGAGCTGCTGCACGCCAGCGAGGGCGTGCACGACGTGGAGGACGCCTGGTTCTTCATGCACAGCCTGTTCGAGCTGATCTGGCGTTACCGTTTTCTGTACCGCGACCTCAACGACCTGCTGAGCAAGAACCGGCACCTGGAAACCCAATTCCAGCTCGTGCTCAAGAACAAGGCGCGCGCCATCCGCCAGCTGATCGCCGGCCTGAGCCGCGCCGGTCACCTGGACATCGACGCGCACGAGGTCGACACGCTGGCCCAGAGCATGGTCGTCGTGCTCACCTACTGGCTCAGCTACGAGTACGTGCGCAACCCGCGCCAGGCGCTGGAGCCTGCGCACGCGCAGGGCGCGCTGATGCGCGGCGGCCACCACACGCTGCACCTGCTCGCGCCCTACCTCGCACGCGACCAGCGCCGCCACCTGCTGGCGCTGAGCAACGCCTACAACGGCGAAAACGCCGCAGCCAGCAGCACCCCCAGCCCCGTGCCACCGACGGTCGATATGGCGGCCTAGAACATCCATGCCCCACTCCGATTTCAAACCGCTCTCGCTGCTGTCCGCCGGCCCTGCCGCGGCCACGGCCGCCGCCGGCACCGAACCCTGGACGCCCCTTCCCTATCCCGATGTGCCCCGCTACGACGCGCGCAGCCTGCTTGCGCACTGGCCGCGCCTGCACGCCGGCCACGCGCTGCCGCCGCCCGCGGCCGACGCGCCCCTAGCCGAAGGCTGGGCGCTGTACCACAGCGGCGAGTTCGAACGCGCCGCCGCTCTCGGCCTGCGGCACGGCCCCGACGGCCTGGCGCTCGCCAACCAGGCGACCGCGATCTATGCCAACTACCTGGAGCCGCGCGAGGCCGTGCGACTCGCGCTGTTCCGCCAGGTGATCGAACGCGCCGGCGCGCAGGTCGCGGCCGAGCCCGACAACTGCCAGGCGCTCTACTGGCAGGCCTACGCGCTGGGCCGCTACAGCCAGGGCATCAGCGTGGCGCGCGCGCTGGCGCAGGGCTTGGGCACCAAGCTCAAGGGCGCGCTGGAACACGTGATCGAACTGCAGCCCGAGCACGGCGACGCACACCTCGCGCTGGCCGCCTTCCACGCCGAGGTGATCGACAAGGTCGGCGCGCTGGTCGGGCGCATGACGTACGGCGTGCGCGCCGAAACCTCGATCGAGCTGTTCGAGCGCGGGCTGGCGCTGCACCCGCAGTCGGCGGCCGGGATGATGGAGTACGCGCGTGCGCTGCTGATGCTGCACGGCGAGTCGCGCACGGGCGAGGCGAACGGGTTGTATGAAAAGGCGGCGGCGCTGACGCCGGCGGATGCGCGGGAGCGGCTGGATGTGGAGCTGGCGCGGGCGGGGCTGACGGACTGAAAGGCCCAAACGCCTGCAATTGGTACCACTTGGTACCAATCCATTTAAGATGCGCGTTTTCTGACCTTCTTCCCGACCGCCATGTCCGACCTCAACGCCCAATTCGAAGCCGCCCAGGCCAACTCCAAGCTGCTGGCCGAGCGCCCTGACAACCCGACGCTGCTGAAGATCTACGGTCTGTTCAAGCAGGCGACCGAAGGCGACAACACCGCCAAGAAGCCCAGCTTCAGCGACATCGTCGCGCGCGCCAAGTGGGACGCGTGGACTGCCCAGAAGGGCGCCACGGCCGACGAGGCCAAGCAGAAGTACATCGACCTGATCGAATCCCTGCGCGCCTGAACGGCCGCGCCGGCTAGCCGACGATCCCGCGTTCCTGCAGCGCGGCGATCTGCCCGGCGCTCAGGCCGATCTCTTTCAGCACCGCCTCCGTGTCCGCCCCCAGCGCCGGCGCGTTGCGCCGGTGGCCGGCCGGCGTGAGCGACAGCTTGGGCACGAAACCCGGCACCGCGAGCGCGCTGCCGTCAGGCATCGTCACCTCCTGCAGCATGCCGCGCGCGGCGTAGTGCGGGTCGGCCGCGATGTCGGCGATGGTGTAGATGCGCCCGGCCGGCACGTGCGCCGCATCGAGCGCGGCCAGCACCTCGGTCACCGTGCGCTGCGCGGCCCAGTCGCCGATGGCGGCATCGAGCAGGTCGACCTGCGCCACGCGCCCCGTGTTGCCCGCCAGCGCCGGGTCGGCCGCGAGGTCGGGCCGGCCGATGCAGGCCATGAGCCGCTTGAAGATGCTGTCGCCGTTGCCCGCGACGATGGCGTAGCCGCCGTCCGCGCAGCGGTACGCATTGGTGGGCGCAATGCCCGGCAGCGCGCTGCCGGCCGCCTCGCGCACCGCACCGAAGGCGCCGTACTCGGGCAGCAGGCTTTCCATGCAGTTGAAGACCGCCTCGTACAGCGCGACGTCGACCACCTGGCCCCGGCCCTTCGGGAATTCGGCGCTCACGGTCGCGTGGCGGTGCTGCATGGCCATCAGCACGCCGATCACGCCGTGCAACGAGGCCAGCGTGTCGCCGATCGACACACCCACGCGCACCGGCACGCGGCCCGGCTCGCCCGTGAGGTGGCGCAACCCGCCCATGGCCTCGGCCACCACGCCGAAGCCGGGACGGTCGCGGTACGGGCCGGTCTGGCCGTAGCCGCTGATGCGCAGCATCACGAGCGCGGGGTTGGCGGCCAGCAGTTCGTCGGGGCCCAGGCCCCAGCCTTCCATCGCACCAGGGCGGAAGTTCTCGACCAGCACGTCGGCCTCGGCCGCGAGCTGGCGCACGATGGCCTGCGCCTCGGGCTCGCGCAGATCGAGCGCCAGCGAGCGCTTGTTGCGCGACTGCACCTGCCACCAGACGGAGGTGCCGTCCTTCAGCAGCCGCCAGGTGCGCAGCGGGTCGCCCGCGCCGGGCGGTTCGATCTTGACCACGTCGGCGCCGAAGTCGGCCAGCGTGCGCGCCGCGAACGGGCCGGCGATCAGTTGCCCGAGTTCGACGACCTTGAGGCCGGCCAGCGGACCCGCGGCCAGAGGGGAAAGAGAGCTTTGCGTCATGGCTTCCGAGTGTGCCGTGCCGCCCCGGAGGTCGGGTCGGGCCGGGAAAACACCTATGAAATCTTGACATGGCCCGACCTGACCTTTTTGCACTGCAGCAATTGCGCTCAGCCACGCGCCTTCCCCCGAGGAGAAAGGGGTTTGCTGCAGCGCAATGAAGCCCACCACTCCGTGCCATCGGGCAGAACCGAAGCTCAAGAAAGTATCAATTCCGCACACCAACGCTGGTTGTTGGTGTCCTGAGCGATTCGTACAGTCCGCCTCACTCCCACCGAGCCACACCTACACAGAGACAACCCAGCCATGCAACCCGATCTGGAAATCGTCGAAGTCCACGGGGACGAATCGTTCACCGCCTGGGCGCACGGCTATCCGTATCGCACGGTGCGCTGGCACTTCCACCCCGAGTACGAGATCCAGCTGATCGTCGAGACCCAGGGCGTGTATTTCGTGGGCGACCATGTCGGCCACTTCGAGCCGGGCAACCTCGTGTTGATGGGCCCCGACCTGCCGCACAACTGGATCAGCGACGTGCCCGCCGGCCAGAGCGTCGAGCGCCGCGGCATCGTGATCCAGTTCCCGGCCGCGCTGGTGCGCAACGTGGCAGGCACCTTTCCCGAGTTCCGGCACATCGAGCCGCTACTGGCCGAATCGGCCTCCGGTCTGCTCTTTTCTGCCAAGACCGCCGCCGCCGCCAAGCCGCTCATGGAGTCGCTGCTCGAAGCCAGCGGCATGCGCCGCGTGGTGCTGCTGCTGTCGCTGTTCGAGCTGCTGGTGGCCAGCGACGACCGCCAGCGGCTGGCCAGCCCCGCGTTCACGCCCGACCCCAAGGCCTTCATGTCGCACGCGATCAACAACGTGCTGGCGCACATTGCCGCCAACCTCGGCGACGAGCTGCGCGAGCCGATGCTGGCCGAGCTGGTGGGCCAGAGCCCGAGCGCGTTCTCGCGCTCGTTCCGCAAGCACACCGGGCAGTCGTTCGTGCGCTACGTGAACCGGCTGCGCATCGGCCGCGCCTGCGAACTGCTGGCCAACAGCGACAAGCCCGTGCTCGACGTCTGCATGGACGTGGGCTTCAACAACGTGTCGAACTTCAACCGGCAGTTCCTGCTGCACAAGCGCATGCCGCCGACCAAGTTCCGCCACTTCCATCGCATGCAGCTCGCTGCATCGCGCGCCGCCAACAGCCCGCCGTAGCGCGCACCCGCCCCGTGTTCCCCGCGTCGTTCCTGGCGCGGCGCATTCCGCGCCGCGCGGGGCGGCCCTTTGCCCGCGTTTTTTTGCCGACTGTCACACCACCAACTCAAGGAGACAACCCCATGAAGAGCCTTCTCAAAGCCACCGCCCTCGTCGCCGCCCTCGCCTGCGGCACCACCGCCGCACTGGCACAGGCGCCCAAGCAGCCGCTGCGCATCGGCATGACCTTCCAGGAACTGAACAACCCCTACTTCGTGACGATGAAGCAGGCACTGGAAGAAGCCGCCGCCAGCATCGGCGCCACCGTGGTCACCACCGATGCGCGCCACGACGTGGCCAAGCAGATCGGCGACGTGGAAGACATGATCCAGAAGAAGATCGACATCCTGCTGCTGAACCCGACCGACTCGGCCGGCGTGCAGTCGGCGGTGCGCTCGGCCAAGAAGGCCGGCGTGATCGTGGTGGCGGTCGATGCGAACGCGCAGGGCCCGGTCGATTCGTTCGTGGGTTCCAAGAACCTCGACGCGGGCCGCCTGGCCTGCGAGTACCTCGCGAAGAGCATCGGCGAAAAAGGCGACGTGGCCATCCTCGACGGCATTCCGGTCGTGCCGATCCTGGAGCGCGTGAAGGGCTGCCGCGAAGCGCTGGCCAAGTACCCCGGCATCAAGGTCGTGAGCACGCAGAACGGCAAGCAGGAGCGCGCCACCGCGCTCACCGTCACCGAGAACATCCTGCAGGCGAACAAGAACCTCAAGGGCGTGTTCAGCGTGAACGACGGCGGCTCGATGGGCGCACTCGCCGCCATCGAAGCCAGCGGCAAGGACGTGAAGCTCACCAGCGTGGACGGCGCGCCCGAGGCCATCAAGGCGATGCAGAAGGCAGGCTCGAAGTTCATCGCGACCACCGCACAGTACCCGCGCGACCAGATCCGCCTGGCCATCGGCATCGCACTCGCGAAGAAGTGGGGCGCCAACGTGCCCGCGGCCGTGCCGGTCGACGTGAAGCTCATCGACGCCGAAGGCGCCAAGACCTTCAGCTGGTAAGCCGCCGGACGCGCCGCCCGTGACCACCACGTACGAATCACCCCGGGAGATGCTGCGGCTCGAGGGCGTGTCCAAGCGCTTCCCGGGCGTGAAGGCCCTGTCGAACATCGACCTCTCGGTGCGCCAGGGCGAGGTGCACGCGCTGCTCGGCGAGAACGGCGCGGGCAAGTCGACGCTGATGAAGATCCTCGGCGGCATCCATCAGGCCGACGAGGGCCGCATCGTCATCGACGGCACCGAGTGCCGCTTCGCGGGCTATGGCGACGCCATCGCGGCCGGCATCGGCATCATCTTCCAGGAGTTCAGCCTGGTGCCGTACCTGAACGCGGTGGAGAACATCTTTCTCGGCCGCTACCGCACGAACCGCCTCGGCCTGATGGACAAGGCCGCCATGGCGCGCGAGGCCCGCGCGCTGTTCGACGAGCTGGGCGTGCAGGTCGACCTCGATGTGCCCATCTGCCAGCTCTCGGTGGCGCAGCAGCAGTTCGTCGAGATCGGCAAGGCGCTGTCGCTCCACGCGCGGCTGCTGGTGCTCGACGAGCCCACCGCCACCCTCACACCGAACGAGGCGGAGCACCTGTTCAAGGTGATGCGTGCGCTGCGCGCCAAGGGCGTGGCGATGATCTTCATCTCGCACCACCTCGACGAGATCTTCGAAGTGTGCGACCGCATCAGCGTGCTGCGCGATGGCGCCAACGCCGGGCATGCCGACGTGGCTGCCACGACCGTCGACGCGCTGGTCGAGATGATGGTGGGCCGGCGCATCGAGCAGAGCTTTCCACCCAAGCCGCAACCGACACCGCACGCACGCAAGGTGCTCGAAGTGCCCGACATCCAGCTCGTGAAGGACGGCCCCGTGAACCGCTTCGACCTGCACGCAGGCGAGATCCTCGGCTTCGCAGGGCTGGTCGGGTCGGGGCGCACCGAACTCGCGCTGGGCATGATGGGCGCCGACCGCACGCACCGCAAGACAGTGCTGCGCAACGGCCAGCCCGTGCGCCTGAACGACCCGACCCAGGCGCTCGCGCACGGCATCGGCCTGCTGCCCGAAAGCCGCAAGGTCGAAGGGCTGATCACCGACTTCACGATCCGCTTCAACATATCCCTGAACAACCTCGGGCGGCACCGGCGCGCGGGCGTGGTCGACACGGCGTCTGAAAAACGCTCCGCCGACGCGCTCTCGCGCCGCGTGGGCGTGAAGGCGCCGGGCATCGACACCCGCGTGGCCACGCTGTCTGGCGGCAACCAGCAGAAGGTGGTGATCGCGCGCTGGCTCGGCCACGACTGCGACGTGCTGATCTTCGACGAGCCCACGCGTGGCATCGACGTGGGCGCCAAGGCCGAGATCTACCAGCTGATGCGCGAACTCACGCGCCAGGGCAAATCCATTTTGATGATCTCGAGCGAGCTGCCCGAGATCGTCGGCCTGTGCGACCGCGTGGCGGTGTTCTCGGGCGGCGCCATCGTGGCCACGCTCACGGGCGACGCGATCAACGCGGGCGAAATCATGCGCCACGCGACGTCTTCCTCCCCGCCCTTCCCTCCCTTCCCTCCCTTCCCGCTCTTCCCTCTTCCTCCGGGAGCCCCTCATGACTGCCACCGCCACCCATCCCACGCCGCCGGCACCTGCGGGCGGGTTCTTCACGCAGCTGCGCCGCTCCACGGCCTTCCTGCCGCTGGTCGGGCTCATCGCCATCTCGGTCTTCATGATCGTGGCGACCGACAACTTTCTCTCGGTGAGCAACCTGCAGAACATCGCGCTGCAGTCGTCCATCAACGCGATCATCGCGGTCGGCATGACGGCCGCGATCCTCACGGGCGGCATCGATCTCTCGGTGGGCGCGGTGGTGGCGCTGTCGGGCACGCTGGCCTCGGGACTGATGGTGCACTTCGGACTGCCGCCGGTGCTCGCCGTGCCGCTCGGGCTCGGCGTGGGCGCGGTGATCGGCCTGTTCAACGGCTACTGCGTGGCCTACCTGCGCATGCCGCCGATCATTGTGACGCTCGCCACCATGGGCATCGCGCGCGGCATCGCGTTGATCTACACCGGCGGCTACCCGATCGACGGCCTGCCCGAGTCGTTCGCGTTCCTCGGCAGCGGCACGCTCGCGGGCCTGAAGGTGCCGATCCTCATCATGCTGGCGACCTACCTCGTGGCCTACGTGCTGCTCAACATGGCGCCCTTCGGCCGCTATGTGTATGCCATCGGCGGCAACGAGGAAGCCACGCGGCTCTCGGGCGTGCGCGTGTCGCGCTACAAGCTGCTGGTGTATGTGCTCAGCGGCCTCACGGCTGCTGTCGCGGGCATCGTGCAGGCCGCGCGCGTCACCAGCGGCCAGCCCGGCGTGGGTGTGGGCTTCGAGCTCGACGCCATCGCGGCAGTGGTGATGGGCGGCACGTCCATCGCCGGTGGCCGCGGCGCCATCGTCGGCACGCTGGTCGGTGCGCTGTTGCTGGCGGTGCTCAACAACGGTCTCAACATGATCGGCGTGTCGCCGTACCTGCAACTGATCATCAAGGGCGGCATCGTCCTGCTCGCCATCTTCATCAGCCGCGAAGCCAAGCGCTGACGCCTTCCTCTCTTGCTCCTTCCCCTCCCGGGGGAAGGCTGGGATGGGGGCAGGCAGAGCGTGCCCAGTGGTGACGCCGCTTGCCCCCACCCCGGCCCTCCCCAGAGGGAGGGAGAAAAACCGAAACCCAACCCCAACGACCTCTCTGAACACAAGGAACCCATGTCTTATCAAAAGCTCCAGCCAGGCACATCGGGCCTCGCCGCCATGCAAGCCGTCGTCTGCCACGGCCCCAAGGACTACCGGCTCGAAACCGTCGCGATGCCCGCGATCGGCCCGAACGAACTGCTCATTTCCATCGCGGCCTGCGGCATCTGCGCCTCCGACTGCAAGTGCCACTCGGGCGCGAAGATGTTCTGGGGCGGCGACGGCCAGCCGTCGTGGGTCAAGCCGCCGGTCATTCCGGGCCATGAGTTCTTCGGCTATGTCGAAGCACTCGGCGAAGGCGCGGCCGAGCACTTCGGCGTGGAGAAGGGCGACCGCGTGATCGCCGAGCAGATCGTGCCCTGCGGCAAGTGCCGCTTCTGCAGCACCGGCAAATACTGGATGTGCGAAGTGCACAACATCTTCGGCTTCCAGCGCGTCGTGGCCGATGGTGGCATGGCCGACTACATGCGTCTGCCATCCACATCGCGCGTGCACAAGATCCCCGACGGCATCTCGCTGGAAGACGCAGCCATCATCGAACCGCTGTCGTGCGCGATCCACACCGTGAACCGCGGCGATGTGCAGCTCGACGACGTGGTCGTGATCGCCGGCGCCGGCCCGCTCGGATTGATGATGACGCAGGTGGCGGCACTCAAGACACCGAAGAAGCTGATCGTGATCGACCTCGTTCCGGAACGCCTCGCGCTCGCCAAGCAATACGGCGCCGACGTGGTCATCAACCCGAAGACCGAGAACGCCGACGCCATCGTCAAGGGCCTCACCGAAGGCTACGGCTGCGACGTGTACATCGAAACCACCGGCGCGCCCATCGGCGTGACGCAGGGCCTGGAGATGATCCGCCGGCTCGGCCGCTTCGTCGAGTTCAGCGTGTTCGGTTCGGAGACCAGTGCCGACTGGTCGATCATCGGCGACCGCAAGGAACTCGACGTGCGCGGCGCGCACCTGGGCCCCTACTGCTACCCGATCGCCATCGACCTGCTGGCGCGCGGCCTCGTCACATCGAAGGGCATCGTGACGCACGACTTCCCGCTGACCGAGTGGGAGCGCGCCTTCGCACTCGCCAACTCGCTCGATTCGATCAAGGTGCTGCTCAAGCCCGAGCCCCGCGCCCTCGGCGCCGCGTCATGAAATACGTCATCGGCGTCGACATCGGCACGCAGAGCACCAAGTGCCTGCTGGTCGGCATCGACGGCAAGGTGCATGCGCAGGCCAGCGTGGCCTACCAGCCCGAAACGCCGAAGCCGCTGTGGGCGCAGCAGGACTGCGAGGTCTGGTTCCACGCCGTGTGCGAGAGCGTGCGCGCCTGCGTGGCGCAAGGCGGCGTCGCAGCCATCGACATTGCCGCGATGTGCGTGAGCAGCCTCTACGGCGGCGCGGGCATCCCGGTCGATGCCGCCATGCGCCCGCTGCACCCCTGCCTCATCTGGATGGACCGCCGCGCCACCGCCGAGGTCGATGCGGTGAACGCCACGGTCGACGTGGCGCGGCTGCAGGCCATCACGGGCAACGGCGTCGACAGCTACTACGGCTTCACCAAGATGCTGTGGCTGCGCGAGCACCGGCCCGAGGTGTGGGCGAAGACGCACCACTTCCTGCCGCCCAACAGCTACGTCAACTGGCGGCTGACGGGCCAGCTCGCCGTCGATCACAGCTCGGCCGGCAACATCGGCGGCGTGTACGACGCGGCGCGGCGGCGCTGGTCGGCGCAGGCGCTCGACATGCTCGGCATCCCCGCGCGCATGATGCCGCCGCGGCTCGTCGAATCGAGCGAGGTCGTGGGTCGCCTGACTGCAGAGTGGGCCGCGCAGTTGGGCCTGCGCGAAGGCATGCCGCTGATGGCCGGCGGCGTCGATGCGGCGGTGGCCACCTTCTGCGCGGGCGTCACCGGCAGCGGCGACCATGTCGCGATGATCGGCACCAGCATGTGCTGGGGCTTCGTGAGCCCGACGGTGGACGCGCGCCACCAGCTCATCACCATGCCGCACGTCTACCGCGGCGCCGACCGCAGCTACGTGTTCGGCGGCGCGATCACGGCCGGCGCGGCCGTCACCTGGTTTCGCGAGGCCTTCTGCCAGGCAGAGATGGCCGAGGCCGCACGCACCGGCGAAGACGCACATGCGCTGATCGAGCGCAAGGCCGTCGATGTGCCGCCCGGCGCCGACGGCCTCGTCTTCCTGCCCTACCTGATGGGCGAGCGCAGCCCCATCTGGGACGCGCAGGCCAAGGGCGCCTTCATCGGCCTCTCGCTCGCCCACAGCCGCGCGCACCTGTACCGCGCCGTGCTCGAAGGCGTGAGCTTCGCGCTGCAGCACAACATCGAAGCCGGCCGGCGCAGCGGCCAACCGCTGGACGACCGCCTCATCGTCGTCGGCGGCGCCGCGCATTCGGACCTGTGGATGCAGATCGTGGCGGACGTCACCGGCTACCGCGTGTTCACGATCGAGGAAGAGGTCGAGGCGGCCCTGGGTGCGGCGATGCTCGCGGCGCTCGGTGCCGGGCTGGTCGATGCGGCCACTGCGGAGCGCGGCTGGGTCACGCTCGTGGAACGCGCGCGACCCGAGCCTGCGGCGCAGGCGGTGTACCGCGAGCGCTTCGAGATCTACACGTCGCTGTACCCGGCGTTGCGTGATGCGATGCATCGGCTGGGATGACGCACGCGCTGTCCGGGGCGACGCTCCCGCCGACGGGGAGCCTTGCTCCGCGAATGTCCTCCGGCCTGCGGCCTCCCCCTTGATTTCGCTGCGCAAGGCACCCCATCGACGCGAGCGTCTTCAGAGCAGTCGTTGATCGAGCCAGTACAACGACCGCGCTCGGTGTGCGCAGGGCACTGGGTGCTTCCCGCAGCGAAATCAAGGAGGAGCGAAGCGGGGGACATTCGCGGAGGGAAGTACCCGGTGGCCTGTGCACACGCCCTGAATCCCCAACATCCGATAGAGCAACCAACATGACACCCACCTTCGACTTCTCAGGAAAGCGCGCCCTCGTGACTGGCGCCAGCAGCGGCATCGGCCGCGCAGTCGCAGCGCAGCTCGCGCAGTCAGGCGCCACAGTCATCGCCGTTGGTCGCAACGCCGCCGCGCTGGAAGCATTGCAAAAGGAGTCGGGTTGCCAGCCCTTGGCACTCGACGTAGCCGACGTCCCCGCACTGGAAAAAGCGCTTGCCCCGTTGCCCGCCTTCGACCTGGTGGTGAACTGCGCCGGCACCACACGCATCGAGCGCGCCACTGATCTGCAGGCCGAGAGCTTCGATGCCGTGATGGCCGTCAACGCACGCGCCGCGGCGATCGTGGCCGCGCGCTGCGGCCGGGCCATGATCGCGGCCGGCGTGCGCGGCAGCATCGTCAATGTGTCGAGCCAGGCCTCGCTGGTCGCGCTCGACGCGCACCTTTGCTACAGCGCCTCGAAGGCGGCCATGGACGCCATCACGCGTGCGCTGTGCCTCGAATTCGGACCGCACGGCATCCGCGTGAACAGCGTGAACCCGACCGTCACGCTCACGCCGATGGCCGAGCAGGCGTGGTCCGACCCGGCCAAGAGCGCGTCGGTGCTTCAGAACATTCCGTTGAGGCGCTTCGCGCAGGTCGCGGAAGTGGTCGCGCCGATCCTGTTCCTGCTGTCGGACGGCGCGTCGATGGTCAGCGGCGTGGCGCTGCCGATCGACGGCGGCTACACCATCGCCTGAAGAAAAAACCCGGGCAGGTCAGGCGAAGCGGCTGCCGCCCTGCGGCGCTTCGAGCAGCGCATCGAGATTGCGCGCGATCTTCTGCTCGATCTGGTCGCTGAAGCTGCTGAACAGGAACCCCAGCGTCGCTTCGAGCCGGAAGGTGTCGGCCGTGACCTCCACCGTGCCGTCGATGCCCGCGCGGCTGAACTGGGCCACGTCGCAGTCGGCGCCCTCGGTGTAGGTGCACTCGAGACCGTAGTCCTGCTCGACCTGATGCACCCATTGGCGCGCGACTTCGCGGGCGCCGGCAATGCCCAGCGTGTGGTTGCGTTCGATTTGGATGTCAGGCACCGTGGTCTCCGTTGTCGTCGTGTGTGCGGCCTTGGCGCGCGTGGGTGTGCAGGATACCCGTGGCGGCCTGCAACGCAGTGCGGCGCTCTTCCGTGGTGGGCAGCGCGGCAATGCGCCGCACCGCAGTGTAAAAGCGCGGCCAGTCGCGGCCCTCGCGTTCGAACAGGGCCTCGAAGCTCGGCACCAGGTCGTCGTACGCGCCCTGCGCACCGAAGGCCGCATTGTTGGCGCGTGCCACCCAGCCGTCGTAGGCGTTCTGGCGCGGGCCGGTCCAGCCCGTCTTCAGCGCGGCATAGCGCTCGCGGAAGTCGGCCATGGCGGCCTGCTTCTGCGCTTCGACCTTCGTCCAGTCTTTGGCCTTGGCTTCGGGCGATTCGTACACCTGCGTGAGCGCGCGGCGCGTGTTGAGCGCGAGCGCGCGAAAGTCCTGCCGCTGCGCATTGAACTGCGCGTACTCGGCGCGCGCCGCCTCGCCGGCTTCGCGCTGCAGCCACATCGCGCCGCCGATGCGCTCGACGGCCGTGGCGTACGACTCGTTGAACACCGTGTCGCCCGACACATAGAGCACCTGGTGCGCCAGCTCGTGGAACACGAGGCGCGCCAGCTCGCCCTCGGGGTAGCCGATGAAGGTGGACAGCAGCGGATCGCCGCCGGCCCAGTTCATCCAGCCCAACGTGGAGTAGGCCGGCACGGGGTACACGGCCACTTCGAGGCCGTTGGTCTTCTGCGCCTCGGCCTCGGTCTTGGCGGCAGCCTCGTCGTAATAGCCGCGATAACCGACGCAGCCCGCGACCGGGAAGCACCAGCTCTTCAGCGTGAGCGAGTACGGCGGCGCGGCCACCACGTTCCACACGGCAGCGGGGCGGTGCAGGTCGGCGTACGAGGTGTAGCTGGCGTTGTCGGGCAGGCCGAGTTCGCTCGACGCGAAGCGGCGGATGCGCTGCGCGAGTTCGAGTTTGGCCTTGAGCGGCGCCCCCACGGCCGGGTCGGCCAGCCATTCGGGCACGGGCTTGGCCGCGCGCAGGATGTCGAGGTGACCGTTGGCCGATTGCCAGTAGTAGCCGAGGTCGGCGCAGCCGCTCAAGAACATCGCGCCGGCCAGCGCCAGCGCAGGTGCGCGCAGCCGCCGCATCACGCCTTTTCGACCTGCACCAGGCAGTCGTAGAAGGTCGGGCCGCGGCCGATGTCGGTCAGGCGCTGGCTGGTCAGCTCGTTGACGTTGGTGCCGTCCATGCCGAGCTTGCGCCACCAGATGCCCATGCCATGCACCACGCCGCGGCGCGCGCGGCGCGACACCTCGGCGCGGCAGCGGTGCTCGCCACGCTGGTTGAACACGCGCACCGTGGCACCGTCCTCGATGCCGCGCGCGGCGGCGTCGTCGGCATGGATCTCGAGCAGCGGCTCGACCTCGATGGCGCGCAGGCTGATCACGTTGACGAAGGTCGAGTTGAGGAAATTGCGCGCCGGTGGCGAGATCATCGCCAGCGGGAATTCGGTCGAGCTGCCGGCCGGTTCCCAGTTGGGCACGTGGTCGGGCAGGCCGTCGATGCCCGTGGCCTGCAGGCGCTCGCTGAAAAACTCGCAGCGGCCCGAGGGCGTGGGGAACTTGCCTTCGGCGAACGGCGCCTCGGCCAACTTCAGGCTGGTGAAGCCCTGCGCGCGCAGCTGGTCGAAGTCGATCGTGTTCTCGGCGAAGGCGGTGCGGCACAGCGACTCGTCGCTCTCGGCAAAGCAGGGCTCGTCGAAGCCCATTCGGCGCGCCAGCTCGCGGAACACCCAGGCGTTGCTGCGGGCCTCGCCGCGCGGCGCAACGGCCGGCTGGTTCAGCAGCACGTCGGTGTGGCCGTAGCTGCAGTGGATGTCCCAGTGCTCGAGCTGTGTGGTGGCGGGCAGCAGGTAGTCGGCGTAGTCGGCGGTGTCGGTGCGGAACTGCTCCAGCACCACGGTGAACAGGTCTTCGCGCGCAAAGCCCGCCACCACCTTGGCCGACTCGGGCGCCACCGCCACGGGGTTGCTGTTGTAGACCACGACGGCCTTCACGGGCTTCGCCGTGTCGAGCAGCGCATCGCCGATGGTGCTCATGTTGATGGTGCGCGGCTTGCGCCCGGCCAGCAGGTCGGGGCGCTGCAGCGCGGCGCGGTCGACCGGGTAGTGGCCCGAGCTGCTGAGCAGCAGGCCGCCCGCGCGGTCGCGCCAGGCGCCGACCAGCGACGGCAGGCAGGCGATGGCGCGTGCCGCGTTGCCGCCGCCGCGCACGCGCTGCATGCCGTAGTTCAGGCGGATCGCGGCCGGCTTCGTCGTGCCGTAGGCCTGGGCCAGCGCGACGATCTGCGCTTCGGGAATGCCGCAGACTTCGGCCGCACGTGACGGCGGCCACTGCAGCGCGCGCTCGCGCAGCTGCTCCCAGCCGAGCGTGTGGTTCGCGATGTACTCGTGGTCGAGCCAGTCGTGCACGATGAGTTCGTGCATGAGCGCCAAGGCCAGCGCGGCGTCGGTGCCGGGCAGCAGCGCGATGTGCTCGTCGCACTTGTCGGCGGTTTCGGTCTTGCGCGGGTCGATGCACACCAGCCGCGCGCCGGCGCGCTTGGCGGCCTGGGCGTGGCGCCAGAAGTGCAGGTTGCTCGCGATGGAGTTGCTGCCCCAGATCAGGATGAGCTTGGCCTCGGCAAAGAACTCGATCCGCATGCCGACCTTGGCGCCGAGCGTGTAGACCATCGCTTCGCCGCCCGCCATCGAGCAGATGGTGCGGTCCAGCAGCGAGGCGCCGAGCTTGTGGAAGAAGCGCCGGTCCATCGACTCGCCCTGCACGAGGCCCATGGTGCCCGCATAGCTGTAAGGGAGAATTGCTTCCGGTTCGGCCTGCAAACCCCGAAGATGCGCGGCGATGTCGTCCAATGCGGCGTCCCACGAGACCGGCTCGAAATGGCCGCTGCCCTTGGGGCCGACGCGTTTGAGGGGCTGCACCAGCCGCTCGGCATGGTCATTGCGTTCGATGTAGCGGGACACCTTGGTGCACAGCACGCCCCCGGTGTGCGAGTGGGCGGGGTTGCCCTGCAGCTTCACCGCCACGCCGTCCTTGACGGTGGTGACGAGCGCGCAGGTGTCGGGACAATCGTGCGGGCAGGCGCCGAGCACCGTGGAGGGTGCGGAGGCGTCGGGCGTGTCGAGGAGGGAATCCGTTGCGTGGGCCATCGGACAAGTCTAAATTGAGTATCAACACACAGGGCAGAGGGAGGATTTCACCATGACGATGCATCTGAATCGCAGGCATTTTTCAATCGCCACGGCGGCCGCCGCCACGCTGGGCAGCTTCGGCATCGCCCGGGCGCAGAGCGAGACGCCGCTGGTGCTGGGCCAGTCGGCGCCGTTCACCGGGCCGGCCGCGCAGCTCGGCATCCAGTTTCACCAGGGCGCCAAGCTGTTCCTGGAGCAGTACAACGCGCAGCCGGGCCAGCGCGACGTGGTCATCAAGAACCTCGACGACGGCTACGAGCCCGACCGCTGCGCGGCCAACACGCAAAAACTGATCAGTGAAGACGTGTTCGCGCTGTTCGGCTACATCGGCACGCCGACCAGCCTGGCCGCGCTGCCGCTGGCGGTAAAGGACAAGGTGCCGTTCATCGCACCGTTCACCGGCGCGATGTCGCTGCGCGAGCCTTTTCACCGCAACGTGTTCCATCTGCGCGCTTCGTACAACGACGAGACGGCATTGATGGTGAAGCAACTCACCCACCTGGGCATGAAGAAGATCGCGGTCTTCTACCAGAACGACGCCTACGGCAAGGCCGGGCTCGACGGCGTGACGCTGGCCCTGGCCCAGCAACAACTGAAACCCGTGGCGCTGGCCACGGTGGAGCGCAACTCGGCCGACGTGGCCGCGGCCGTGAAGACGATCGTGGCAAGCCAGCCGGCGGCGGTGGTCCAGGTCGGCGCCTACAAGGCCTGCGCGGCGTTCATCCGCGAGGCGCGCAAGGCAGGTTACGGCGGCGTGTTCTTCAACCTCTCGTTCGTGGGCACGCAGGCGCTGGCGGACGAGCTGGGCAAGGAGGCGGCGGGCGTGATGGTCACGCAGGTGGTGCCATCGCCCTACAACCAGGCCAATGCGCTGGCCCGCGAGTTCACCGAGGCGGTGCGCAAGGCGGGCGGGGGCGCGAGCGCCAATTTCTCGAGCATGGAAGGCTACCTGGCCGCCAAGGTGCTGACCGAAGGCCTGCGCCGCGCACCGGGCGGCAAGGGCACGCGCGACGGGCTGATCGCGGGGCTGGAAAGCATCGAGCGTCAGCAGTTCGGCGGCTTCGAGGTGTCGTTCTCGCCGAAGAGCCACGTGGCGTCGCGGTTTGTCGAGCTGTCGATGCTGACTGCGGATGGGCGGGTGCGGACGTAGTTTTTGTTCACGCGCTCTTGTTCGGGGCGCGTGCCCAGGCCACCGGGTACTTCCCTCCGCGAATGTCCCCCGCTTCGCTCCTCCTTGATTTCGCTGCGGGAAGCACCCAGTGTCCTGCGCCCGCTGAGCGCGGTCGTTGGGCTATTCGATCAACGACCGCACTGCCCAACGCTCACGTCGATGGGGTGCCTTGCGCAGCGAAATTAAGGGGGAGCCCGAAGGGCGGAGGACATTCGCGGAGCAAGGTACCCCGTCGGCGTGAGCACGCCAGAGCGCACGCCCAAACGGTTCAGGCGCTGAGCCCGTCCACCGCCTGGAACATCGCCTGTCGCGCCTGACTCACGATCTGGCCGCGCCAGGCGTCGCTGTCCGTGTAGAACGCCTCCACCATGCGTGCGCGGATGCCGTCGGCCAGGTCGGCCGGCGCGTCCGGGTGCTTGTGCAGCCAGTGGTCGGCGCGCAGCGCGCCGGTCACTTCGAGGATCGGCAGCGTGCCGTATTCGAGCGCGATGCCGGTGTATTCGGCCTGCGGGCACTCTTCGTACACGGCGTCCCACATCAACCCGCGCAGCAGCGCCGAGGTCGAGGAGCCGTCGTAGATCGAGGTGACGGGCGCGGCGGGTGTGCCCCACCAAGCGTTGGCACGGGCGTAGGCGACCTTGTCGTCGCGGCAGGCAAAGATGCGCTCGCCCAGGCCGTTGGGGCCGAGGCCCGTGTGCAGGTCGATCCAGGCCAGGCGCTTGGCGTTGCCTGCATGGCGACGCAATACGCTGCGGATGGTTTTGTTGCTCCAGGTCGGTGCCTTGCCGCCGAAGAACAGGCCATCGTCGAACTGGTACTGGCCGCTGGTCACCGCCGCCTGGTAGGCCGTGGCGCCGTGCTTGTCGATCCACTTCTCGACGGCGGCCTGGTTCTCGGGCGTCGGCGGCCAGGTGTCGGGCAGCAGCAGCGGATGCAGCTTGGCGTAGGGTTCGTTCACCGGCACGGGCTGCGAAAAGTCGAGGAAGTTGCGGTTCAGGTCGACGTTCTCGTGCGTCACG
Source organism: Variovorax paradoxus (assembly GCF_009498455.1). Lineage (NCBI taxonomy): Bacteria > Pseudomonadati > Pseudomonadota > Betaproteobacteria > Burkholderiales > Comamonadaceae > Variovorax > Variovorax paradoxus. The sequence goes on from NZ_CP045644.1 coordinate 1,179,588, forward strand.
CGGCGTCCGTACGAAAAGCCGTGCGGGTTCAGCGCGTGCACGTAGAGCACCGCCACGCCCTGCGCCTTGGCCTTCTCGCGCCATTCGGCATCGTGCAGCGCGAACACCTGCACGCCGCTGCCGCAGTGGCCTTCGACGCCGTGGCAGGCGCTGGTGAGGACGAGCAGCCGCTCGGCGTTGGCATCGCCGTCGAGCGCCACGTCCATCGACAGCTCTTCGCCGTCGCGGCCCTTGAGCGGATGCGCGTGCGGCTCGACCGTGAGGCCGGCGCTGACGCAGCCCTGCAGGAACTTCTGGCGCGCGGGGGCGTAGCGCGGCGAAAAGGCCTCGCCGATGCCGATCATGGGGCCGTGCCGCCGGGCTTGAGGAACTGCTCGGCGATCTGCACCCAGCAGGTGGCACCCAGCGGAATGAGGTCGTCGTTGAAGTCGTAGCTGGCGTTGTGCAGCGTGCACGGGCCTTCGCCGTGGTGCACGTCGCGGTGCGCGCCGTCGCCGTTGCCGATGAAGGCGTAGGCGCCGGGCTTGGCCTGCAGCATGAAGGCGAAGTCTTCCGAGGTCATGGCGGCCTCCTGCTTGAGCACGTTCTCGGGGCCGACGATGCCGGCCATCACATCGCGCGCAAAGTTGGCCTCGGCCTCGGTGTTGATGGTCGGCGGGTAGTAGCGCTCGAAGCGAAATTCGCAGGTGGCGTCGTGCGCGGCGCAGATGTGCTCGGCGATCTGCTGCATCTTGGCCTCGATCATGTCGAGCACCTCGAGCGAGAAGGTGCGCACGGTGCCCGACAGCTCGCAGTTGTCGGGGATCACGTTGTTGGTTTCGCCGGCGTGGATGGTGGTGACCGAGATCACCGCCGAATCGGTCGGCTTCATCTTGCGCGTGAGGATGGTCTGGAACGCCTGCACGATCTCGCAGGCGATCGGCACCGGGTCGATGCCGGTCTGCGGCAGCGCGGCGTGGCCGCCCTTGCCGACCACGTTGACGTGGAACTTGTTGCCCGACGCCATCACCGGGCCGGGGCTCACGGCGAACTGGCCGGCCTTCATGCCGGGCCAGTTGTGCATGCCGAACACGGCGTCCATGGGGAACTGCTCGAACAGGCCCTCCTTGATCATCTCGCGCGCGCCGCCGCCGCCCTCTTCCGCCGGCTGGAAGATCAGGTAGACGGTGCCGTCGAAGTTGCGGTGCTTCGCAAGGTGCTGCGCGGCTGCGAGCAGCATCGCCGTGTGGCCGTCGTGGCCGCAGGCGTGCATCTTGCCGTGGTGCTTGCTCGCGTGAGCGAAGGTGTTGAGCTCGGTGACGGGCAGCGCGTCCATGTCGGCGCGCAGGCCGACGGCGCGGGTGCTGGTGCCGTTCTTGACGATGCCGACCACGCCCGTGGTGCCCAGGCCGCGGTGGATGGGAATGCCCCATTCGGTGAGCTTGCCTGCCACCACGTCGGCGGTGCGGACTTCTTCGAAACAGAGTTCAGGGTGGGCATGAAGGTCACGCCGGACGGCCGCGATGCCGGCCGCCTGCGTGACGAGCGAGTCGATGAGTTTCATAGGACACAGTCTAGGCTTTGCGATCAGCGCCGCAAAGACCGTGCCGGGCAAACCCTCAGCGGCCGAGGCTCTTCAGATACTCGGTGCGCGCGGCCAGCGCGGTGTCGGTGAAGTCGGTAAAAACGCCATCGACGCCGAGCTTGTAATAAATCGCGTACTCGTTCTTGCCGTCCTTGTTGTAGTCGGCGGCCAGGCGACGCGACTCGTTGCGGAAGGTGAAGGGGTGCACGAACAGGCCGGCCTTGTGGGCGTCGGCGATCAGCGTGGTGGGCGAGACCGAGGTGGCGTCGGCGTCGTTGATCTTGCCGTCCTTGTTCACATCGAGCGGCTTGCCGTCGGCGCCGACGCTGCCCTTGATGCTCACGATGTAGCGCTTCCAGGGGCCGATGCCGTCGGCGTAGGTCTTGATTTCGGCCAGCCCGGCGGGCGTGACCATGACGTCGAAATTGCGCTTGTCGCCGGCCTTGGTCCACTCGTAGGGGCGGTCGACGGGCACGGCGTAGGTCATGGCGCCGGTCTTCATGTCGATGCCGTCGCCGTCGATCAGCTGGATGAGCCGGGTGTTCAGGCCCTTGGCCTTCATGTACTTGAGGCTGCCGGGCTCGAACGACTGCACGTAGATGGGCGCGGTCTTGCTGTTCCAGCCGGCGGCGTTGATGGCGGCGATGACCTTGTCTTCCATGGGCATGCCCAGGTCGCGGAAGTAGGTCGGGTTCTTGGTCTCGGGGTAGATCGCGATGGTGCGGCCGGTTTCCTTCGACTTGGCCTTGGCGAAATCGATGATCTCCTGGAAGGTCGGGATCTTGAACTTGCCGTTGAATTCCTGCGGGCGCTCGGGGTCGGTCGAGATGCCGCCCAGGGTCTTGATCTCGGCCAGCGTGAAGTCGTTGCTGAACCAGCCGGTCTGGGTTTCGCCGTCGACCTGGATGGTCTTCTTGCGCGAGGCAAAGCGCGCGTGCCTGGCCACGTCGGTGCTGATGGCCAGGTTGGGGTCGTGGCGGGCGATGAGCACGCCATCCTTGGTGGAGACGAGGTCCATCTCGATGACGTCGGCGCCCAGTTCGATGGCGCGCGCGTACGACTCCAGCGTCTGTTCCGGCAGGTAGCCCGAGGCGCCGCGGTGGGCGATGACCAGCGGCGGGTTGCCGTCCAGCGTGAGCAGCTTGTGCGCCGACGGGCCGGTGGTGCCGCAGGCGGCCAGGCTCAGGACGGCCGCGGCGGTCAGGGTGATCTGCAGGGACATGCGCATGTTGTCTTCTCCATCCAAACAAAGAAAAAAGAAGAAGCAGGCTACCCGCTGCGCGTGACAACGCCGGTACCCGTCTGCGCGCGCCTTCAACTTCCCGGACAATCTGTTGCATGCAGCACACGCTTTCTCCCCAGAGCCTCTTGATGGCGCAAACCTTGGTTCGCATGAACACGGTGAGCGCAAACAGCAACCTCGAGCTGATCGACTTCGCCCAGGCGCACCTCGCCGCCCTCGGCGTGAAGAGCCGCATCACCTACAACGCCGAGCGCACCAAGGCGAACCTGTTCGCCACGCTGGGCGAGGGCAAGCCGGCCGGCGTGATCCTCTCGGGCCACACCGACACGGTGCCCTGGGACGGCCAGGCCTGGAGCGTCGACCCGCTGTCGGCCGTGGTGCAGAACGAGCGCCTGTACGGCCGCGGCTCGGCCGACATGAAGAGCTACATCGCGATCGCGCTGGCCAATGCCCAGCGCTTCCTCGAAGGCGACGCGCCCTTCGCCGTGCACTTCGCCTTCACCTACGAAGAAGAGATCGGCTGCTTCGGCGTGCGCGAACTCATTGCCGACATGCGCGACGCCGGCATCAAGCCGCTGGCCTGCATCGTGGGCGAGCCCACCAGCATGGTGCCGGCCATCGCGCACAAGGGCGTGTACCGCTACAAGTGCTGCGTGCGCGGCAAGGAGGCGCATTCGTCGCTCACGCCGAAATCGGTCAACGCCATCGAGATGGCCGCGCGCGTGATCGGCAAGGTGCGCGACATGGCCGAAGACTTCGAGCGCAGCGAGCCGCGCTACGACGGCTTCGACGTGCCCTTCAGCACCGCCAGCGTGGGCCAGTTCCACGGCGGCATTGCCGACAACGTGGTGCCGCGCGACGCCGAGTTCCGCTACGAATTCCGCGACCTGCCCACGGCCGACGCCAAGCGCATGCAGTCCGACGTGCTGGCCTACGCCGCGAGCATCGAGCCCGCCATGAAGAAGGTGGCGCCCGACGCCGGCTTCAAGTTCGAAACGATCTGCGAAATCCCGAGCTTCCTGGGCGCCGCCGGCGACCCGGTCACGCTGCTCGCGCAGCGCCTGGCCAGCGAAGACCGCACCACGCTGGTGGCCTTCGGCACCGAAGCGGGCCTGTTCAAGAACGCCGGCATCCCCACCGTGGTGTGCGGCCCCGGCAGCATCGAGCAGGCGCACCAGCCTGACGAGTTCGTGAGCCTCGAACAGCTGGCGCGCTGCGAGCTGTTCATGGAGCGCCTCGCAACTTCGCACAGCATTGGCTGAAGACCCAGGCAGCGCCGCACTGCAGCGCATGAAGCGCATCGCGCTCGGCCTGCTGTGCGCGGCGGCGCTGCTCTATGCCGTGGCGAGCGCGCTGCATTCGCAGCATCCGGCCTGGGGCTACGTGGCCGCCTTTGCCGAGGCCGCGATGGTCGGCGCCATTGCCGACTGGTTCGCGGTGGTGGCGCTGTTTCGCCACCCGCTGGGCCTGCCGATTCCGCACACGGCGATCATCCCGAGCAACAAGGACCGCATCGGCGCGAAGCTCGCGGGCTTCATCTGCGACAACTTCCTGAGCACCGCGCAGGTGCTGGCCAAGCTGCGCCAGTTCGATGCGGCGGGGCGCATCGCCGAGTGGCTGGCCCGGCCCGCCAGCGGCGACAGGCTCGGCGAATGGGGCGTGGCCGCCACGCGCTACGGCCTCACCGCCTTTGACGACGAGCGCGTGCGCGACTTCATGGGCCGCGCCGCCGCGGCCGGCCTGGCCAGGATCGACCTCTCGCGCCTCACCGGCCAGGCACTCGACGCGCTCACGGCCGGCGGGCGCCACCAGGCGCTGCTCGACGACGTGCTGCAGCAGGTGGCCGAGCTGCTCGACGGCGAGGAGGTGCAGGCGCACATCACCGAAGGCATCGCGCGCGAGATCAAGACGCTGCGCTACGTCGGCCTGGACCAGGTGGCGGCCAAGCTGGCCACGCGCAAGATCGTGGCCGCCATCGCGCGCACGCTGGCCGAGCTGGCGGCCGAGCCCGACCACCCGATGCGCAAGCGCTTCGACCACTTCGTCGATGACTTCGTGGTGCGCCTGAAGCTCGACCCCGAGTTCCAGCAGCGCGGCGAGCAGATCCGCGCCGAGCTCATCGCGCACCCCGCGCTGGGCGACTACCTGCACGGCCTGTGGGGCGAGCTGCTGGGCTGGCTGCACGACGACCTCGGGCGGCCCGACTCGACCATCCGCCAGCGCATCGCGACGATGGCCGGCGCGCTGGGCCAGCGGTTGCAGAACGACGCGGCGATCCGCGCCTGGATCAACGAGCAACTCGAAGCCGCCGCGCCGGCGGCCATCGAGCGCTATCGCGAGGACATCCGCCGCTACATCGAGGAGCGCGTGGGCGAGTGGAACGCGCACGAGATGACCGACGAGCTCGAGCGCCACATCGGGCGCGACCTGCAGTTCATCCGCATCAACGGCACGCTGGTGGGTGGGCTCGTGGGGCTGCTGATCCACACGGCGACGCAGCTGCTGCGCGGCTGAACAAATCGTCTGGTGCTGCGGGTTATCCGCAGCGGACGAAAGTCCGCGTCTTGTCCCGCGAGCGACTGCGCGGCCTCGATCGACTCCTAGACTGCGGCCACATCGCAACCCAGAGGAGATCGCCATGCCCCGTCGCTCGATCCGCGCAGCCGCGCTGACCGCCGCCCTCGCCCTGCTCGCCGCCTGCAGTTCGCTGTCGCCGCCGCCCAAGCGCCCCGCTTCGTGGGCCGCGCCCGAAGTGCTCGTGGCCCCGTCGGCCTTCGCGGGCGTGCACGGCCTGGCCATCGATGCGAAGGGCCGGCTGCTCGCGGGTTCCGTGCTCGGCAACACGCTGTGGGAGGTCGACCGCCAGACCGGCGCCGCCAGGGTGCTGATCGACGCGCCCGAAGGCCAGGCCGACGACATCGCGGTCGGGCCGAAGGGCGAGCTGGCCTGGACCAACTACCTCATGGGCATGCTGCGCTACCGCGAGAACGACAGTGCGCCGCTGCGCGTGCTCGCCAAGGACCTGCCCGGGCTGAACTCGCTGGCCTTCAATGGCAAGAACGGCAAGCTCTACGCCTCGCAGGTGTTCCTCGGCGATGCGCTCTGGGAGATCGACCGCGAAGGCAAGCAGCCGCCGCGGCTCATCAAGAAGGACATGGGCGGCTTCAACGGCTTCGAGGTCGGGCCCGACGGCCTGCTCTACGGGCCGCTGTGGTTCAAGGGCCAGGTCGTGAAGATCAACCCCGCCGACGGCGCGATGACGGTGATTGCCGACGGATTCAAGATCCCCGCCGCCGCCAACCTCGACGGCAAGGGCAACCTCTGGGTGGTCGATGCGCGCAGCGGCGAGCTGGTGAAGGTCGATCTTGCAAGCGGCAAGAAGACCGTCGCCAAGCAGCTGCGCCCGTCGCTCGACAACCTGGCCATCGCCAAGGACACGCCGGACGGGACGATCTACATCTCGAACATGGCCAACAACGAGGTGCAGGCCTTCAACCCCGCCACCGGCGAACTGCGCACGCTCACCAGCGGCAAGCTGGCGGTGCCCGCGGGCCTGAAGGTCGACGGCAACGACCTGTGGGTGGCCGACGTGTTCGGCTTCCGGCAGGTCGACGTGCGCAACGGCGAGGTGCGCGACGTGTTCCGCATGCAGCGCGAGCCCGAGCTCGACTACCCGTTCGCGGTCGGGCTGTCGCCCAAGCTCTTTGCGCTGACCTCGTGGTTCACGGGCTCGGTGCAGCTGGTCGACCGAAAGACCCTGAAGACGATCGAAACGATCCACGGCCTGAAGGCGCCGTTCGACGCGCTGCCCATGCCCGATGGCAGCGTGATCTACGCCGAACTCGCCACCGGCAGCATCACGCGCGCCAGCGGGCCGAAGTTTGCAGAAAAGTCAGTGCTGGCTAGCGGCCTGAACGGCCCGGTGCAACTGGTGGTCGGCCAGGACGGTGCGCTCTACGTGACCGAGGCGGCCGGCAAGCTGCTGCGCATTCCGCTGGACGCCAGCGCGCCGCTGCGCACCGTGGCCGACGGGCTGGCGCTGCCCGAGGGCCTGGCCCAGACGCCGTGGGGCAGCTTCATCGTGGCCGAGAGCGCGGCGCGCCGGCTGGTCGAGATCGATCCGGCCACCGGCACCCGCCGCACGGTCGCCGACAACCTGCCCATCGGCCTGGTTGCCGGGCCCGGCCTGCCGCCGCCCTACGTGGTGACAGGCGTGGCCGTGGGGCGCGACGGCACGGTCTACGTGTCCGCCGACAAGAACAATTCGATCTATCGAATTCGGCCTGTTATGCAGGGTAACAATTAGTACAAGTTTTAGTTTACTTTTATAAACATATATTACAAACTGGCCGGGACGCCTCGCAGCGTTCCGATCGCATAGGGCAGTCGGGGGTCCGCGAAGCGCTCTTTCCGAAGGGACACCGCATGACTCCACTCGTCGTAGGCCAGGTGCTATCGCCCGAATATTCCCTGGGGCTGGTCGCACTTTCGTTCGTCATTTCCTTCTTCGGCTCGCTGGTGGCCCTGATCTGCGCCGGGCGCATGGTCGGCGCCGACGGCAAACCCAACCTGGCCATCGTGGCCTGCGCCGCGGTGGCGCTGGGGGGCATCGGCATCTGGTCGATGCACTTCATCGGCATGCTGGCCTACCGGCTGCCCTTCGGCATCTCGTACAACATGCCGCTGACCATCGTGTCGCTGGTCGCGGCCATCCTGATCTCGGGCATTGCGCTGTACCTGGCGGGCGGGCGGGCCAAGTTCAGCCGCTCCGGCTGGCTGGCCGGCAGCCTGCTGGCCGGCCTGGGCGTGTGCGTGATGCACTACATGGGCATGTTCGCGATGAACATGCGGGCCACGATGAGCTTCGACCCCGGCATGGTCGCGCTGTCGGTGGTCATTGCCATCACGGCCGCCGCCGCCGCGCTGTGGCTGGCCTTCAACCTGCGCAAGCTGAGCCACCAGGTGGCGGCCGCCGCGGTGATGGGCGTGGCGGTCTGCACCATGCACTACGTGGGCATGAGCGCGGCCAGCATGATCTGCACGGCCGCAGCCCCGGTCGACGCGCTCACGCTCGGCGGCAGCTACATGGGCCTCACGGTGTTCGGCACGGCCGGCGCGGTGCTGATCTTCATCTACTGGGTGGTCACGGGCAGCAGCCTCGACGCCCCCGCCGCCGCCGCGCGGCAGCGCGTGCGCCCCAGCTAGTTGGCGCAAGCGGGCCCGGGGCCCGCCTCCTACAGTCTGTGCGAACGACACGTTGCGCTTCGCACAGACCCCCATGCCCTTTCTCGAATCCCGGCTGCAGACGGCCGCAGACACCTACCAGGCCAACCGCGCGAGCATGCTGTCGCTGCTGGACCAGGTCCGGTCGCACGAAGCCCGCGCCGTGGCCGCCTCCAGCGCCTCGGCCGAGCGCTTCGCCAGGCGCGGCCAGTTGCTGCCGCGCGAACGCCTCGCGCTGCTGCTCGACACCGGCGCGCCCTTCCTGCCGCTGGCCACGCTCGCGGGCCTGGGCCAGGACAACCCCGACCTCGCCAAGAGCGTGCCCGGCGGCGGCCTGATCGCCGGCATCGGCCGCGTGGCCGGCGTGCGCTGCATGATCAGCGCCTCCGACTCCGGCATCGATGCCGGCGCGCTGCAGCCCATGGGGCTGGACAAGCAGCTGCGGCTGCACGAGATCGCGCTGGAGAACAAGCTGCCCTTCATCCAGCTGGTGGAAAGCGCGGGCGCCAACCTCATGCAGTACCGCGTGCAGGACTTCGTGCGCGGCGGCAACATCTTCCGCAACCTCGCGCGGCTCTCGGCCGCGGGCCTGCCGGTGGTGACGGTGACGCACGGCTCGTCGACCGCGGGCGGCGCCTACCAGACGGGCCTGTCGGACTACATCGTGATGGTGCGCGACCGCACACGGGCCTTCCTGGCCGGGCCGCCGCTCTTGAAGGCCGCCACGGGCGAGATCGCCACCGAGGAAGAACTGGGCGGCGCCGTCATGCACACCCACATCTCGGGCCTGGGTGACTACCTCGCCGAAGACGACCGCGACGCGCTGCGCATCGCGCGCGCCATCCTCGGCGGCATCGACTGGGCGCGCGACGAAGCGCCGCGCGCCTTCGCGCCGCCGCGCCACGATGCCGAGGAGCTGATGGGCCTCATGCCCGCCGACGGCCGCCGGCCGGTGGACATGCGCGAGGTCATCGCGCGCATCGCCGACGGCTCCGAGTTCCTGGCCTTCAGCGAGCACTACGGCAGCGCCACCGTCTGCGGCCACATCCGCCTCGAAGGCCACGCGGTGGGCATCATCACCAACAACGGCCCCATCGATTCGGACGGCGCCACCAAGGCCACGCACTTCATCCAGGCCTGCTGCCAGTCGCGCACGCCCATCGTCTACCTGCAGAACATCACGGGCTACATGGTGGGCCGCGCGCACGAGGAGGCCGGCATCATCAAGCACGGCGCCAAGATGATCCAGGCCGTGACCAATGCCAACGTGCCGCAGATCACGCTGCACTGCGGCGCCTCGTACGGCGCGGGCAACTACGGCATGTGCGGGCGCGGCTTTGCACCGCGCTTCTGCTTCTCGTGGCCCAACGCGCGCACCGCCGTGATGGGCGGCGAGCAGGCCGCGCAGACCATGGCCATCGTGATGGAAGCCGGCATGGCACGAAAGGGTGCCGTTGATCGCGACAAGATCGACGCGATGCAGCGCCAGATCGTCGAGCGCTTCGACCGCCAGATGAGCGTCTTCACCACCAGCGCGCTGCTGCTCGACGACGGCGTGATCGACCCGCGCGACACGCGCGCCGTGCTGGCCGAGGCGCTGTCGATCTGCCGCGACGCCGAGGCGCGCGCGCCGCAACCCATGCAGTTTTCGGTGGCACGGCCATGAGCACATTCCAGAAGATCCTGATCGCCAATCGCGGCGAAATTGCGGTGCGCGTGATGCGCAGCGCGCGCGCCATGGGCTACCGCACGGTCGCCGTGTATTCCCGTGCGGATGCAGACGCCGAGCACGTGCGCCTGGCCGACGAGTCGGTGTGCATCGGCGAGCCGCTTCCGGCGCAGAGCTACCTGAACATCGACGCGATCATTGCCGCGGCCCGCGCCAGCGGCGCCGACGCGGTGCATCCGGGCTACGGCTTCCTCGCCGAGAACGCCGCGTTCGCGCAGGCGTGTCGCGATGCAGCGCTGGTCTTCATCGGCCCGTCGCCCGAGGCCATCGTCGCGATGGGCGACAAGGCCGGCGCCAAGCGGCTGATGCAGGCGGCCGGCGTGCCGTGCATTCCCGGCTACCAGGGCGACGATCAGAGCACCGCCACGCTGGCCGCCGAGGCCGAACGCATCGGCTGGCCCGTGATGATCAAGGCCACGGCCGGTGGCGGCGGACGCGGCATGCGGCTCGTGACGTCGGCCGGCGCCTTCGCCGAACAGCTGCAGAGTGCGCAGTCCGAAGCGCTGCATGCCTTCGGCGACGCCACCGTGATCCTGGAGCGCGCCATCGTCGCGCCGCGCCACATCGAGATCCAGGTGTTCGCCGACCGGCACGGCCACGCGATCCACCTCGGCGAGCGCGACTGCTCGGTGCAGCGGCGCCACCAGAAGGTGATCGAGGAAGCGCCCTCGCCGGCCGTCGACGCCGCGCTGCGCGCGCGCATGGGCGCCACCGCCGTGGCCGCCGCCAAAGCCATCGCCTACGAAGGCGCGGGCACGCTCGAGTTCCTGCTCGACGCGCAAGGCCAGTACTGGTTCATGGAAATGAACACGCGGCTGCAGGTGGAGCACCCCGTGACCGAAGCGGTGACGGGCCTCGATCTCGTCGAGCTGCAGCTGCGCGTGGCCGCCGGCGAACCGCTGCCACTCACGCAGGACGACGTGCGCATCGCCGGTCATGCGATAGAAGTACGGCTGTGTGCCGAAGACCCGCAGCAGGGCTTCCTGCCGCAGAGCGGCACGTTGAGCGCATGGCGCACGTCACCCGCGCTGCGCACCGAACACGCGCTGCGCGACGGCGCCGAAGTGCCGCCCTTCTACGACTCGATGGTCGCCAAGCTCATCGCCTCGGGCCGCACGCGCGACGAAGCGCGGCAGCGGCTGCTCGCGGGCCTGCGCGACACGGTCGCGCTCGGCCTGCCGACCAACCAGGCGCTGCTGCAGCGCGCGCTCGCGCACCCGGTGTTCGCGAATGGCGAGGCGACCACCGCCTTCATCGGCGACCACCTCGACGCGCTGCTCGCCGCCGATGCCGCGGCCGACACGCGCGCCGCCTTGCTCGCGGCCCTGCTGCTGCAGACCGGTGCACGCGGCTGGCCCTCGCCGCTGGCGCACACGCTGCCCAATGCCTTGCGCTTCGCGCTCGACGGCACCGTGCACACGGCGCGCGTGACGCCGCGCGGCGCCGCGCGCTTCGACGTCGTGCTGGACGACGCCGCGCCCGTGTCGCTCGCCTTGCTGGCGCTCGCGGACGACGGCCTGCTGCGCTTCGCCTGCGACGGCGTCGCCGCGCAGGCGCGGGTCGTGCGGTGCGCCGAATGCGTCGACTTTCATTTCGACGGCCGCGCCTTCCGGCTCGACGACCTCACGCACGTGGCCGTGGCGCGCGCCGACGCGGGCGGCAGCGATGGCCTGCTGCGCGCATCGATGAACGGCCGCGTGGTCGCACTGCTGGCCGCCGAGGGCGACACCGTCGCCGCGGGCCAGCCGCTGGTCACGCTCGAAGCCATGAAGATGGAACACGTGCATTGCGCACCCCGTGCAGGCCGCGTCGCGGCGCTGCATGTGGCCGTGGGCGCGCAGGTCGCTGCGCGCCACATCGTGGCCGAAATCGCCGAGGCCTGATCGCCTTCTTCCCTTTGCCAGAGCCCTTCTCCATGAACGCACCCCACTACCGCTCCGTCTTCGCGCCCGCCCTGTTCGGCGGGCAATGCATCGTCGTCACCGGTGGCGGCTCGGGCATCGGCCGCTGCACCGCGCACGAACTGGCCGCGCTCGGCGCCCACGTGGTGCTGGTCGGCCGCAAGCCCGAGAAGCTCGATGCGGTGCGCGCCGAGATCGAAGCGGCCGGCGGCCACGCCAGCACGCAAGCCTTCGACATCCGCCAGGAAGACGCCGTCCGCGAAGCCGTGAAGGCCATCGTCGCGGCGCACGGCCGCATCGACGGGCTGGTCAACAACGCGGGCGGCCAGTACATCACGCCGCTGGCCGCCATCTCGGCCAAGGGCTGGGAGGCGGTGATCCACACCAACCTCACGGGCGGCTTCCTGGTGGCGCGCGAGTGCTACGTGCAGAGCATGCAAGCCAACGGCGGCGCCATCGTCAACATCGTGGCCGACATCTGGGGGTCGATGCCGAACATGGGCCACAGCGGCGCCGCGCGCGCCGGCATGGTGAGCTTCACCGAGACCGCCGCCGCCGAATGGGCCGTGAGCGGCGTGCGCGTGAACGCCGTGGCGCCGGGCTACATCGCCTCCAGCGGCATGGACCACTACCCGCCCGAGGCCGGCGACATGCTGCGCGCCATGCGCAAGACCGTGCCCGCAGGCCGCTTCGGCAACGAGGCCGAGACCTCCGCCGCCATCGCCTTCCTGCTGAGCCCGGCCGCCGCCTTCATCAGCGGCACCGTGCTGCGCGTGGATGGCGCACGCCCGCAGGCGCGCATGGGCTGGCCGATGGAGCTGCCCGACGCGCAGGCGCAGCAGCGCCCCGCGGTGCGGCCCTACGACGGCTTTCACCTCGCGCAGACACCGCGCGTGTTCCAGGACAAGTAAAGAGCGAACGAACGGACAAACGGAGACCCCTGATGCAGTACACCCACGAACACCTTGAGATGCAGAACACCCTGCGCCGATTCATCGACGAGGAGATCAACCCTCACGTCGACGAATGGGAAGCCGCCGAGATCTTTCCCGCGCACGAGGTCTTCAAGAAGCTCGGCAACCTCGGCCTGCTGGGCCTGAACAAGCCCGAGGCCTTCGGCGGCGCGGGACTCGACTATTCGTATGCGATGGCTTTTGCCGAAGCCTTGGGCCACATCAGCTGCGGCGGCGTCCCGATGGCCATCGGCGTGCAGACCGACATGTGCACGCCCGCACTCGCGCGCTTCGGCAGCGACGAACTGCGCCGCGAGTTCCTCACGCCCGCCATTGCGGGCGACATGGTCGGCTGCATCGGCGTGAGCGAGCCCGGCGCGGGCAGCGACGTGGCGGGCCTGAAGAGCCACGCGCGCAAGGACGGCGACGACTACCTCATCAGCGGCCAGAAGATGTGGATCACCAACAGCCTGCAGGCCGACTGGATGTGCATGCTGGTCAACACCAGCGACGGGCCCGTGCACCGCAACAAGTCGCTCGTGATGGTGCCGATGAACCTGCCGGGCATCGAGAAGGCCAAGAAGATCCGCAAGATCGGCATGAACTCCAGCGACACCGGCCTCATCTACTTCGACAACGTGCGCGTGCCGCAGCGCTACCGCATCGGCGAAGAAGGCCAGGGCTTCGTCTACCAGATGCAGCAGTTCCAGGAAGAGCGGCTGTGGGCCGCCGCCAGCTCGCTCGAACCGATGGAAGACTGCATCGCGCAGACCATCGAATGGGCGCAGCAGCGCCAGATGTTCGGCGCCACGCTGGCCGACCAGCAGTGGGTGCAGTTCAAGCTGGCCGAACTCAAGACCGAGGTCGAGGCGCTGCGCGCCCTCACCTACCGCGCCTGCGACCTGCATGTGCAGGGCGAAGACGTGCTCGAACTCGCGTCGATGGCCAAGCTCAAGACCGGCCGCCTCACGCGCCAGGTGGCCGACACCTGCCTGCAGTTCTGGGGCGGCATGGGCTTCACGCTGGAGAACCGCGTCTCGCGCCTGTACCGCGACGGCCGGCTGGGCTCGATCGGCGGTGGTGCCGACGAAGTGATGCTCGGCATCCTCGCCAAGACCATGGGCATCGCCAAGCGCCCGCCGCGCGGCTGACCGGGCACGCCATCCATGGACGCAGAACTGCAGGCCGACCGTGCCGCGCTCGCCGACACGGTGCGGCGCTTCGCCCAGACCGAGATCGCACCGAACGTGCAGGCCTGGGACGAGGCCGGCGAATTCCCGCGCGCGCTGTACGCCCGCGCGGCCGAACTGGGCCTGCTGGGCCTGGGCTATCCGGAAGCACTCGGCGGCACGCCCGCCTCTTATTCACTGAAGCTGCCAGCCTGGATCGCGCTCGCGCGCCACGGCCAGAGCGGCGGCGTGCTCGCGAGCCTGTTCTCGCACAACATCGGCCTGCCGCCCGTGGTGCTGCACGCAAGCGATGCCGTGCGCCGCGAGGTCGTGCCCGCGGTGCTGCGCGGCGAGAAGATCGCCGCGCTCGCGATCACCGAACCCGGCGGCGGCTCCGACGTGGCGGCGGTGCGCACCACGGCGAAACGCGACGGCGACCACTACGTGCTCAACGGCGAGAAGACCTTCATCACCTCGGGCATGCGCGCCGACTGGATCACCGTGGCCGTGCGCACCGGCGAAGGCCGCGGCGCGGGCGGGCTCTCGATGCTGCTGGTGCCCGGCGACGCGCCCGGCCTCTCGCGCACGCGGCTCGCGAAGATGGGCTGGCTGTGCTCCGACACCGCCACTCTGCACTTCGACAACGTGCGCGTGCCCGCGCGCTACCTGCTCGGCGAAGAGGGCGCGGGTTTCCGCATGGTCATGGGCAACTTCAACGGCGAGCGCGTCGGGCTCGCGGCCGGCGCGCTGGGCTTCGCACAAGCATGCCTCGACGAGGCGCTGGCCTGGTCGCGCGAACGCAAGACCTTCGGCGCCGCGCTCATCGAACACCAGGCGATGCGCCACAAGCTGGTCGACATGCAGATGCGCATCGCCTCGACCGAGGCCTGGCTCGAGGCCGTGTCCGCCGAGGGCGATGCCCACGAAGCAGCGGGCCGCATCAACGCGCCCGAGTGGGTGGCGCAGGTCTGCCTGCTCAAGAACCACGCCACGCAGACCATGCAGTTCTGCGCCGACCAGGCCGTGCAGATCCTCGGCGGCATGGGCTTCATGCGCGGCACGGTGAGCGAGCGCATCTACCGCGAGGTCAAGGTGATGATGATCGGCGGCGGGGCCGAGGAGATCATGAAGGAGCTGGCGGCGCGGCAGTTGGGGTGGGTGTAGCCGGCCTCAGTCGTTCGGCTCGGTCTCGTTGCTTTGCGAGGCAGCGGCCAGCGCCACCGCTGCGCGCAGCTTGTCCTTCTTGCTCGGCCGCGCGCCCTTGACGCCGCCGTTGCCCGAGGCATCGACCACCACCGGTGCCACCTCGACCGGCTCGAAGCCCGCGATGCGTTCGCGCGGCACGTGTTGGCCCTGGCGCTTCTCGATCAGGCGGAAGTGCGCTTCGGTCGCCGCGCTCACGAAACTGATCGCCAGCCCGCTCGCGCCCGCACGGCCCGTGCGGCCGATGCGGTGGATGTAGTCGGTCGGCGAACGCGGCAGGTCGTAGTTGATGACCACGGGCAGCTGCGCGATGTCGAGGCCGCGCGCCGCGAGGTCGGTGGCAATCACCACGTCCCAGCGGCTCTGCTTGAACTGCGCGAGGATGTCGCGGCGCGTGCCCTGGGCGATGTCGCCATGGAAGGGCACGGCGTAGATGCCGTTGCGATACAGCTTCTCGGCCACGGTCTGCGCGGCGTGCTGCGTGGCGACGAACACCAGCACGCGGTCCCACGTGCCTTCGTTTTCTTTCAGCAGCTGGCGCAGCAGTTGGGTGCGGCGGCCGGCGTCGACCTCGATGGCGCGCTGCACGATGTCGGGGCGCGTGCCGGGCTCGCCCTGCACGTCGACCAGTGCCGGGTCGTGCAGCATGTCGTCGGCCAGCGCCTGGATGGCGATCGGAAAGGTGGCCGAGAACAGCAGGTTCTGGCGCCGCGCCGGCAGCAGCGCGAGGATGCGCTGCAGTTCCTCGGCAAAGCCCAGGTCGAACAGGCGATCGGCCTCGTCGAGCACGAGCATCGACACGGCGTCGAGCGCGAGCGCGTTGTGCTCGACCAGGTCAAGCAGCCGACCGGGCGTGGCGACCACGATGTCGGCGCCGCCGCGCAGGCGCATCATTTGCGGGTTGATCGAAACGCCGCCGACCGCAACGACGATCTTCAGGCGCTCGGGCAGGTGGCGGGCGAAGTCTTCCAGCGTCTCGCCGACCTGGGCCGCGAGTTCGCGCGTGGGCACGAGCACCAGCGCGCGCAGGCGGCGCGAGGCGGACGACGCAGGCTCGGCGGCCAGGCGCTGCAGCAGCGGCAGGGAAAATGCGGCCGTCTTGCCGGAGCCGGTCTGTGCCGAGCCCCGCAGGTCGCGGCCCTGCAGAATTGCAGGGATGGCCGCCGCCTGGATGGCGGTCGGCGCGGCAAAGCCGCTCGCGGCGGCCGCTTGCGCAAGTGCGGGGGTCAGGCCCAGGGTATCGAATGGCATGGAACGGGCACCGGGAAAAAAGAGAGATCGAAAGAAAGACGAAAGACGGATCGCATGGGAACGATGAAGAACAACCGCACCGGCAGCACGCTGGTGTACTCCACCGAGGCGGGCGGGCGCATGTGCCCCGACTGCGGCGCCCCGGCGGCGCAATGCCGCTGCAAGGAACTCGCGAAGGCGCAAACGGCGGCCACGGACGGCATTGTCCGCGTATCGCACGAGACCAAGGGCCGAAAGGGCAAGGGCGTGACCGTCGTCAAGGGCCTGCCGCTCGACGCGGCGGCGCTGGCGGCCGTGGGCAAGCAGCTCAAAGCAGCCTGCGGCACGGGGGGCACGGTAAAGGACGGCACGGTCGAGATCCAGGGCGATCACCGCGAGGTGGTGATCGCCGCCCTCGTGAAGCAGGGCCACACGGTCAAGCGCGCGGGAGGCTGAGCAGCGCATGAACCCCGAAGACCTGCAGCGCCTGGTGACGCTCGAAATGCCTTTCGGCAAGCACAAGGGCACGCTGATCGCCGATTTGCCCGGAAATTACCTGACCTGGTTTGCGCGCGAGGGTTTTCCCTCGGGCGAAATTGGCCGACTGCTCGCTTTGATGCATGAAATCGACCACAACGGCCTGTCCGACCTGCTCAAACCGTTGCGAAACCGCCCGCCGGGCCGGAATGTTTCTCGATAACACAAAAATTCCTCCCTTTTTTTGGGAATCGGGCCGGATAATCCGGCTCACGTGTCTGCGAGCCTCGGCTCCCGTGCACGTAATTTGGTGATCGGTCAGTTTCGCGCCACAGCGCATTAGTTTGTTGTGATTCTGGGACTCCATCGCTTTGTGTTTTTTTGGTTTGAATTAGGAGTCCCTCCATGGGCAAGAAACTTTACGTGGGCAACCTCGCCTACTCCGTGCGTGACAACGACCTGGAACAGTCTTTCGGCGAATTCGGCACGATCGTCAGCGCCAAGGTCATGATGGAACGTGACACCGGCCGTTCGAAGGGCTTCGGCTTTGTCGAAATGGGCACCGACGCTGAAGCACTCGCTGCAGTCGAAGGCATGAACGGCGCATCGCTGCAGGGCCGCGCCCTGACGGTGAACGAAGCCCGTCCGATGGAAGCACGTCCCCCCCGCACCGGCGGTGGTGGCGGCTACGGCGGTGGTGGCGGCGGCGGCGGCTACGGTGGTGGCGGCGGCGGCGGTTACGGCGGCGGCGGCGGTGGTGGTGGCCGCAGCGGTGGCGGCGGCGGTTACGGCGGCGGCGGCGGTGGCCGCGGCGGCTACTAAGCCCTTCCCCACACACTCATGAGCGCCCCGGCGCTCTGAATGAATAAAAAGCTCCTTCGGGAGCTTTTTTCGTTTCTGGCGCCCATCGCCCCCCACAACCCGGCCCCGATCCCCGGTCCCTTCGTGGAACACCACGGAACCGGCTCTGCCGGGCCGTTGGTGTTGCCCCCGGAAGGGGGTTGGCGCAGCGACACGAAGTGCGCGAAGCCTGGGGGAGAGCTCATCTACGCATTTGTCCGTACCGCGGCGGTCAGCCGACGGTCAGCCGCTGGCGACGACCCTCGTCCCCTTCGAAACAGAGGGTCGAGACGATGAAGATCAAGAGACAGGCGGACTTCTTCTCAGGAGTCATGTTCGCCACCGTCGGTGGCGCGTTCGCCATCGGCGCCACCACCTACACCATCGGCGACGGCGCCCGCATGGGGCCGGGGTACTTCCCGCTGATGCTGGGCATCCTGCTGGCGCTGCTGGGCGCGCTGATCATGTTCCAGGCCATGGTGGTCGAGAGCGCCGACGGCGACAAGATCGGCAAATGGGCCTGGAAGCCGCTGGCCTTCGTGCTCGGCGCCAACCTGGCCTTCGGCGTGCTGCTGGGCGGCCTGCCCAGCGTCGGGCTGCCGGCGATGGGCATGATCATCGCGATCTACGCGCTGACGATCATCTCGAGCATGGCCGGCCAGCACTTCAAGCTGCGCGACGTGCTGGTGCTGGCGACCATCCTGGCCGCAGGCAGCTATGTGGCCTTCATCTGGGCGCTCAAGCTCCAGATCCAGGTCTGGCCCACCTTCATTTCGGGTTGAGGAGCACACCGCCATGGAACTGTTCCACAACCTGGCGACCGGCTTCGGCGTCGCCTTCACCTTCACCAACCTGCTGTACTGCCTGGTCGGCTGCATCCTGGGCACGCTGATCGGCGTGCTGCCGGGCATCGGCCCCGTCGCGACGATCGCGATGCTGCTGCCCGCCACCTACGCGCTGCCGCCCGTGTCGGCGCTGATCATGCTGGCCGGCATCTACTACGGCGCCCAGTACGGCGGCTCGACCACGGCGATTCTGGTGAACCTGCCCGGGGAGTCGTCCTCGGTGGTCACCTGCATCGACGGCTACCAGATGGCAAGGCAGGGCCGCGCAGGCCCCGCGCTGGCCGCGGCGGGCCTGGGTTCGTTCTTCGCGGGCTGCGTCGGCACGCTGATCCTGGCCGCCTTCGCACCGCCGCTGACCGAGCTCGCCTTCAAGTTCGGCCCGGCCGAGTACTTCTCGCTGATGACGCTGGGCCTGATCGGTGCGGTCGTGCTGGCCTCGGGCTCGCTGCTCAAGGCCGTGGCGATGATCGTGCTGGGCCTGCTGCTGGGCATCGTCGGCACCGACGTCAACTCGGGTGTCGCGCGTTTCAGCTTCGACATTCCCGAGCTCACCGACGGCATCGGCTTCGTGGTGATCGCCATGGGCGTGTTCGGCTACGGCGAAATCATCGGCAACCTCTCGCAGCCCGACGACGAGCGCGAGGTGTTCACGCACAAGGTCAAGGGCCTGTGGCCCACCAAGGACGACTTCAAGCGCATGACGCCCGCCGTGCTGCGCGGCACGGCGCTGGGTTCGGCCCTGGGCATCCTGCCGGGCGGCGGCGCGCTGCTGGCGGCTTTCGCGGCCTACGCGCTGGAGAAGAAGATCAAGATGCGTCCGGGCGAAGTGCCCTTCGGCAAGGGCAACATCCGCGGCGTGGCATCGCCCGAGTCGGCCAACAACGCCGGCGCGCAGACCTCCTTCATTCCGCTGTTGACGCTGGGCATTCCGCCCAATGCCGTGATGGCGCTGATGGTGGGCGCGATGACGATCCACAACATCCAGCCGGGCCCGCAGGTGATGACCAGCAACCCCGAGCTGTTCTGGGGCCTGATCGCCTCGATGTGGATCGGCAACGCGATGCTGATCGTGCTGAACCTGCCGCTGATCGGCATGTGGATCAAGCTGCTGACGGTGCCCTACAAGTTCCTGTTCCCGGCGATCGTGCTGTTCTGCGCGATCGGCGTGTACTCGACCAACAACAACACCTTCGACGTGTGGATGGTGGCGATCTTCGGCTTCATCGGCTACCTGTTCCTGAAGCTGCGCACCGAGCCGGCCCCGCTGCTGCTGGGCTTCATCCTGGGGCCCATGATGGAAGAGAACCTGCGGCGCGCGCTGCTGCTGTCGCGCGGGGCATGGAGCGTGTTCGTCACGCGGCCGCTGTCGGCCGGGCTGCTGGTGGCTGCGGCGCTGCTGCTGTGCATCGTGCTGCTGCCGGCGATCAAGGCCAAACGCGAAGAGGCATTCGTCGAAGACTAAGCTCGCCCCCAGGCTGCGCGCACTTCGTGTCGCTTCGCCAACCCCCTACCGGGGGCAACACCTGAGGCCCGGCAAAGCCGGTTCCTCGGTGTTTCTCGA
This sequence comes from Variovorax paradoxus, assembly GCF_009498455.1. Taxonomy (NCBI): domain Bacteria; kingdom Pseudomonadati; phylum Pseudomonadota; class Betaproteobacteria; order Burkholderiales; family Comamonadaceae; genus Variovorax; species Variovorax paradoxus. The sequence continues at coordinate 1,199,526 of NZ_CP045644.1, forward strand.
AAAAGCCCCTGACATCACGCCCGGGGCTTTTTCACTTCAGGAACGCGTCGTAAGCCGTCTTCAGGATCAGCGCGCTCACCACCACGATGAACACGATCCGCACGAAGCCGGCGCCATGCTTCAGCGCCACGCGCGTGCCGACCAGGCTGCCGGCCACGTTGGCCACCGCCATCACCAGCCCGTAGTGCCACCAGACGTGGCCCTTGGCGGCCAGCAGGATCAGCGCGGCGGCGTTGGTCAGGGTGTTGATGACCTTGGCCGAGGCCGAGGCGTTGAGGAAGTCGTAGCCCATCCAGCGCACGAACAAAAACACCAGGAAGCTGCCCGTGCCCGGCCCGAAGAAGCCGTCGTAGAAACCGATGGTCAGGCCGATGGTGCTGGCCGCCAGCGTTTCGGCGCGTCCGCTGAAGCGCGGCGCGTGCAGCCGGCCCATGTCCTTGCGCGCCAGCGTGTAGATCAGCACGCCCAGCAGGATGACCGGCAGCGCGCGGCGCAGAAAGTCGCCCGGGAAGACCGTGACGGTCCACGCACCGACCATCGAGCCGCCGAAGCCGAGCAGCGCCGCCGGCCACATCGCCCCCCAGCGCATCTGCACCCGCTGGCTGAACTGGGCCGCCGAGGCCGCGGTGCCCCAGATCGACGCGCTCTTGTTGGTGCCCAGCAGCGTGGCCGGCGGCGCGCCCGGAAACACCGCAAAGAGGGCCGGCACCAGGATCAACCCGCCGCCGCCCACGATCGCATCGATAAAACCCGCGAGCAGTGAGGCGCCCGTGACCACCAGCATTTCCATGCGGGCGATTGTCTCACCGAATCGCTATCGAAACGATAGCTGTCATGGCCGACCCCAGCTGGTCAGAAGGCTTGTTTGGCTTGGAGGAAAGCGCCCGAGATCGCGCGGCGAACAGGCAAAAAAAAGCGCCGACCAGCGGCGCTTTTCAAATATCAGACAGGCATCTCGTACGGAGCCTTTGAAGAATGTTCTTGTTGATCGATCGGAAGCTTGTCTCCTCGGACCCTCGGCAGTACGAGCAGGGCCCGTCGCGAGTGCGCAGATTGTGCAAGCGCGCACCGCCCCAGTGCATTAGGAATTACCCGCTTCGACTTACTTCCACCCCCCGGTTGGGAAACCAAAGTGTTTCAGGCGGTTAACAAGATGGCATGACTCGTGCACACACGCCTGTGTCCACCACTCCAAGAAGAAACGGTCATGGCCCTGCTGGCACCCCAAGCCTCCCTGAACGCGGCCGACACCGCCTGGATGATGACCTCGACCGCGCTGGTGCTGCTGATGACGCTGCCCGGCATCGCGCTCTTCTACGCCGGCATGGTCCGGCGCAAGAACGTGCTGGCCACGATGGCCGGGGTGGTGGCAATCGCCGCGGTGGTCTCGCTGACCTGGTTCGCGCTCGGCTATTCGCTGGCCTTCACGCCGGGCTGGCCCTGGCTGGGCAACCTCTCGCGCATCGGCTTCTCGGGCTTCGAGTACCTGAAGGACGCCGGCCAGGTGGCCGTGAGCCATGTGGCACCGAACGTGCCCGAGTCGGTCTACGCCATGTTCCAGCTGAGCTTCGCGATCATCACCACCGCGCTCGTGCTCGGCGCTTTTGTCGAGCGCATGCGTTTCTCGGCCCTGCTCTGGTTCGCGCTGCTGTGGAGCGTGCTCGTGTACGCCCCCGTCGCGCACTGGGTGTGGGAGCCGGGCGGCTGGCTCGCGCAGATGGGCGCGCTCGACTTCGCGGGCGGCTCGGTGGTGCACGTCAACGCGGGCATCGCGGGGCTGGTGTGCGCCTATGCGCTCGGGCCGCGCCGGGGCTACGGACGCGAGGCCTTCGAGCCCTACAGCCTGGCGCTCACCATGACTGGCGCGGGCCTGCTGTGGGTGGGCTGGTTCGGCTTCAATGCCGGCTCGGCGGTGGCGGCCGACGGGCGCGCCGGCCTGGCCATGCTGGTGACGCACATCGCGGCGGCGGCCGGCGCCATGAGCTGGATGATCGGCGAATGGATCGTGCGCCGCAGCCCCTCGCTGCTGGGCCTGTGCTCCGGCCTCGTGGCCGGGCTGGTGGCCATCACGCCGGCGGCCGGCTTCGTCACGCCGCTGGCGGCACTGGCCATCGGCGCCATCGCCGGGCTGGCCTGCTACTGGGGCGCCACGGGCCTGAAGCACCTGCTCGGTGCGGACGACTCGCTCGACGTGTTCGGCGTGCACGGCATCGGCGGCATCGTGGGCGCGCTGCTCACCGGCGTGTTCGCCGACCCGCGCATCTCGGGCGCAACGGGCAATGTGCTGACGCAGGCGATCGCCGTCGGCAGCGTGGCGATCTACAGCGCGACGGGCACGGCCATCGTCCTGTTCCTCGTGCATGTGCTGGTCGGATTGCGCGTCGACCCCGAGAGCGAACTCGTGGGCCTCGATCTTGCTCAACACAAGGAACACCTGGGAGCTTGACCCAAAAGACGGAGACCCCGCCATGCCATCCATGTCCGAAAGCGAACGCATCGCCCTCGCCGCCCGCCTGCACGTGGCGCTGCGGCGCAAGCACGGACGCGTGACCGACACCGAATGGATGGCCACCAATGCCGAGTACGCCGCCGAGATCGTGCGCATGACGCGCATCCACGCCGCCGAGACCAAAGACGACGAGCTCGACCAGCTCGCCACGCGGCTCGAGCAGGCCATGGAACCGCTGGCCCGCGCCGCGCGGCTGGCGGCGCGGCAGCCCGACGGCCTGCCGCCCACGCCGCCGCCGCGCTACGTCGGCGGCCTGCGCTGACGACGCTTCAGTTCGCGGCCAACGCCGCCTTGCGGATCGACTGCAGCGTGCTCGCGGGCGTGATCGCCTCCGGGTCCAGCAGGCAATGCAGGATCGCCGGCTTGCCGCTGGCACGGGCTCGCGCCAATGCGGGGCCGAACTCTTCCGTCGTGGTCACGCGCTCGCCGTGCCCGCCGAACACTTCGGCATAGCCGCGGAAGTCGGGGTTCTTCAACTGCGTGGCGCTGATGCGGCCGGGGTAGTGCTTTTCCTGGTGCATGCGGATCGTGCCGTACATGCCGTTGTCCAGCAGCACGACGAGGATCGGCAGGCCGTACTGCACGGCGGTCGCGAACTCCTGGCCGTGCATCATGAAATCGCCGTCGCCCGCGAACACGACCACCTCGCGCTCGGGCCACAGGCGCTTGGCACCGACGCCGGCCGGCAGGCCGTAGCCCATCGAACCGCTGGTCGGTGCGAGCTGGCTGGCGAACGCGCGGAACGGCCAGAAGCGATGCACCCAGGTCGCGAAGTTGCCCGCGCCGTTGCAGAAGATGGTGTCGGCCGGCAGCACCTCGCGCAGGTGCTGCATGACCTCGCCCATCTGCAGCGGGCCGGGAATGCGGATCGCAGCCGGGTCGCTCCAGCGCAGGAAGTCTTCGCGCGCGGTCTTCGTCTCGGCCTGCCAAGTGGGCTGTGAAGCCGGGCGCAGCGCGGACACCGCTTCGGCAAAAGCCTGCGGCGTGGCGTGGATGCCCTGCGCCGGTCGATAGAGCTTGCCGAGCTCGTCGGCATCGGCGTGCACATGCACCAGCGCCTGCTTCGGCTGCGGAATCGCGAACAGCTCATAGCCCTGCGACGGCACCTCCGACAAGCGCCCGCCGACCAGCAGCACGAGGTCCGCATCGCGGATGCGCGCCAGCATGCGCGGGTTCGCGCCGAGCCCCAGGTCGCCCGCGTAGCAGGGGTGCTCGGCGGACATCAGCATCTGGCGGCGGAACGAGCAGTACACGGGCAGCGCATAGGCCTCGGCGAACTGCGCGAACTGCTGCGTCGCGGCCTCGGACCAGCGGCTGCCGCCCAGGATGACGACGGGCCGCTGCGCCTGCGACAGGCGCTGTTGCAGCTCGGCGAGTTGGGCCGCGCCGGGATGCGTTTCGGTGACCGCATACGGCAGCGCATCGGCCACCACGGCGGCTTCGGTCAGCATGTCTTCGGGCAGCGCGATCACCACCGGTCCGGGCCGGCCCGAGGTCGCGACATGGAAGGCGCGCGAGACGAGTTCGGGCACGCGCGCCGGGTCGTCGATCTGCACGACCCACTTGGCCATCGTGCCGAAGACCGCGCCGTAGTCCAGCTCCTGGAAGGCCTCGCGGCCCATCGCATCGCGCGCGACCTGGCCGACGAACAGCAGGAGCGGCGTCGAATCCTGGTGTGCAATGTGCACGCCCGCCGCCGCGTTGGTGGCGCCGGGGCCGCGCGTGACGAAGCAGATGCCGGGCTGGCCCGTGAGCTTGCCCTGCGCCTCGGCCATCATCGCCGCGCCGCCTTCTTGCCGGCACACCGTCACGTCGATCGATGCGTCGTGCAAGGCATCGAGCACGGCAAGAAAGCTTTCGCCGGGCACGCAGAAGAGCTGCTGCACGCCGTGGGTGATGAGCTGGTCGACCAGGATCTGGCCGCCGGTGCGGGAGGAAGTCATGGGGTGTCCAATGTGATGAAGGTCTTGGTATTCGCTCCTTCCCCCTCTGGGGGAAGGCTGGGATGGGGCAAGCGGCGCTGAAACAGCCGACGGCAATGGATACGCCGCGTGCCCCCACCCCTGCCCTCCCCAGCGGGGAGGGAGAAATTCAAAGTCATTCGAGCGCCTCGCAAGCAGCGGCAATCCGCCAACACGCCTCTTCCAGCTGCGCCATCGACGTCGCATACGAGATGCGGAAATACGGCGCCAGCCCGAACACGCTGCCCGGCACCACCGCCACCTCGAACGCCTGCAGCAGGTAGCGGCAGAAGTCGCTGTCGGTCTGCAGCAGCGCGCCAGCGGCGGTGCGCTTGCCGAGCACGCCGGCGCAGCTTGCAAAGGTATAGAAGGCGCCCTCGGGCACGCGGCAATGCAGGCCCGGCGTGCGATTGAGCGCAGCCACGACGAAGTCGCGGCGCTGTTGAAAGGATGCGCAGCGCTCGGCCACGATGCCCTGCGGCCCGGTGAGCGCCTCGATCGCCGCGGCCTGGCTCACCGACGACGGGCACGAGGTCGACTGGCTCTGCACCACGGCCATCGCCGCGATCAACGCGCGCGGCCCGGCGCCGTAGCCCACGCGCCAGCCCGTCATCGCATAGGCCTTCGACACGCCGTTCACCGTGAGCGTGCGATCTCTCAGCCTTGGCTCGACGGCCACCGGCGTCGCGAACGCGAGGCCGTCGTAGAGGATGTGTTCGTAGATGTCGTCCGCCAGCACCCACACGCCCGGGTGCTCAAGCAGCACGTCGGTGATCGGCTTCAGCTGCGCGGCGCTGTAGGCCGCGCCGCTCGGGTTCGACGGCGAGTTCAAAAAGAGCCAGCGCGTGCGCGGCGTGATGGCCGCCTGCAGCTGCGCCGCCGTCAGCCGAAAGCCGTTCTCCTCGCCGCACGCCACCGACACCGGCACGCCGCCGCAGATCTGCACGATGTCCGCGTACGAGGTCCAGTACGGCGCGGGCAGGATCACTTCGTCGCCCGGGTTCAGGCTCGCCATCAGCGCATTGAAGATCACCTGCTTGGCGCCCGCGCTCACGCTGATCTCGTCGAGCGCAAAGTCCAGCGCGTTGTCGCGCTTGAACTTCAGCTGCACGGCCGCCTTCATCGCCGGGCTGCCGTCGAGCACGGTGTAGCGCGTGTCGCCGCGCGCAATCGCCTGCGAGGCCGCGTGCCGGATGTTCTCGGGCGTGTCGAAGTCGGGCTCGCCGGCCCCCAGCACGATCACCGGGCGGCCGGCGCGCTTGAGCGCCTGCGCGTGGTCGGTGATGCGCAGGATCTCCGAGACGTGGATGGCGCGCACGCGTTGCGCCGGCGAGAACACGGCGGCGTCTGTCACTTGGCGTAGGCTTCCAGCGGCTTGTCGTTGGGTTCGAGCATCAGCTGCTTGAGCACGGGGCTCATCGGCAGGTTGAGGCTGGTGTTCTTCGGGGGAATCGCGGCCACGAACCACTTGGTGTAGAGCTTCTCGAGCTCGCCGCTCTTCATGAGCTTGCGCAGTGCGCCGTCCACCGCGGCCTTGAAGGCCGGGTCGTCCTTGCGGAACAGCAGCGCGATCGGCTCCGACCCCAGCGCTTCGCCGGTGATGCGATACGCCGCGGGGCTCTTCGAGTTCGCGATGATGCCGGCGAGCAGGTTGTCGTCGAGCACGAAGGCGTCGGCGCGGCCCGACTCCATCAGCAGGAAGCTCTCCAGGTGGTCCTTGCCGAGCAAGGTGTTGTACGAGACGTTCTGCGCACGCTCGCGCTTGCGCAGCAGCTGCACGGCGGTGGTGCCGCTCGACGCCGACACGTTGCGCCCCGCGAGCTGGTCGAGCGTGGTGATGCCCGAGTCGACCCGCGACGCCATGCGCACCTCGCTCACGTAGGTGGTGAGCGCGAAGGCCACCTGCTGCTGGCGCGCGGTGTTGTTGGTGGTCGGGCCGCAGCCGATGTCGAGCGTGCCGTTCTGCATCAGCGCGATGGTGTTCTGCGCGGTCACGGCCATGTACTCGAGCCTGGCGTCGGGCGCGATGTCTTTCAGCACGCGCTCGCAGAGTTCGACGTGGTAGCCCACGTACTTGTCGCCCGCGCCCAGCATGTAGGCCATGGGCGGCGACGCCTCGCGCACGCCGAGCACGACCTTGCCGCTGGTCTTGATCTTGTCGAGCGTGCCGCCGGTCGGGGCCTGCTGCGCGGTGGCTGTGGTGCCGAAGGCGAGCGCGAGCAGCGCGGCGGTGACGAGGGTCTTCAGTTGCATCTTCATCTTTTCTGTCTCCTGGTGGTTTTCTTTGGGGGGATGCGCGCGACCACTGCCCTGCCGCTGCAGCGAGGTGCTGCGCGGCGAGAACAACAGGCCGGGGTGGGTCAGTCGCCGATGTCGAAGGTCACGCCCTGGGCAAGAGGCAATGTCGTCGAGTAGTTGATGGTGTTGGTCGCGCGGCGCATGTACGCCTTCCAGCTGTCCGAGCCGGCTTCGCGCCCGCCGCCGGTTTCCTTCTCGCCGCCGAAGGCGCCGCCGATCTCGGCACCGCTCGGGCCGATGTTGACGTTGGCGATGCCGCAGTCCGAACCCGCGCTGGACATGAAGCGCTCGGCCTCGCGCACGTTGAGCGTGAAGATCGACGACGACAGGCCCGCGCCCACCGCGTTGTGCCATTCGATCGCCTCGTCGAGCGTGCGGTAGCGCACCACGTAGAGGATGGGCGCGAAGGTTTCGCGCAGCACCGGGCCGTCGTGCGACTTCAGCTCGACCAGCGCGGGGCGCACGTAGCAGGCGTCGGGCGTGCCGATGCCGTCGACGCGCTGGCCGCCGTGCACCGTCGCGCCGATCTCGCGGCTTTCGTTCAAGGCCTTCTGCATGCCGTCGAAGGCCGCGCGATCGATCAGCGGACCGACCAGCGTGCCGGCCTCGCGCGGATCGCCCACCTGCACGTTGCCGTAGACCTTCACGAGCTGGGGCACCAGCTGGTCGTACACGCTGTCGTGCACGAACAGGCGTCGCAGCGTGGTGCAGCGCTGGCCGGCCGTGCCCATGGCCGCGAACGCGATGCCGCGCAGCGTGAGATCGAGGTCGGCCGAGGGCGTGACGATGGCGGCGTTGTTGCCGCCCAGTTCAAGAATGGCGCGGGCAAAGCGCGCAGCGAGCTTCGGCCCGACCTGCCGGCCCATCGCGGTGGAACCCGTGGCAGAGAGGATCGGCACGCGGTGGTCGTCCACCAGCACCTCGCCGATGTCGCGCTGGCCCAGCAGCAGGCCGAGCAGCCCTTCAGGGGCATCGCCGAAGCGGGCGATGGCGCGCTGCGCGATGGCGTGCACGGCCAGTGCGGTGAGCGGTGTTTTTTCCGAAGGCTTCCACACCACCGAATCGCCGCACACCAGTGCGAGCGCCGCGTTCCACGACCACACGGCCACGGGGAAGTTGAAGGCCGAAATCACGCCGCACACGCCCAGCGGGTGCCAGGTTTCCATCATCCGGTGCTCGGCGCGCTCGGTGGCCAGCGTGAGGCCGTAGAGCTGGCGCGAGAGGCCGACCGCGAAGTCGCCGATGTCGATCATTTCCTGCACCTCGCCCGCGCCTTCGGACGGGATCTTGCCGGCCTCCAGCGTGACGAGGCGACCCAGGTCGACCTTGGCGGCGCGCAGTTCTTCGCCCAGCAAACGCACCAGTTCGCCGCGGCGCGGCGCCGGCACCAGGCGCCAGGCCTTGAAGGCCTCGTGCGCGCGGCCGATGGCGCCGGTGGCTTCGACGGCCGTGGTCTGCGGCACCTGCGCGATCACCTCGCCGCTGACCGGCGAGCGCACCGTCAACTCGCCGCCGGTGTGGGCCGAGCGCGGCACGCCCAGGCGCTGCAGCAGTTGCTCGACTTCGGCGGGAACGCTGTCGGGGGTCTGGGCTTCAGGCATGGGCGCTCCAGGGGAAGAGAGGCAGAACAAGTGGAAGGGCGAACCCGGCCAATATGTGCGAAACCCGCGCCGTTGGCTAATGAAAAATTGGAAGGACTTGGTGCGTTTGGCGAATGAACTCCGGGCCAGCACCTTCGTTCAACGCACCATTCAAGACCGTCCGGGAGCCCCTGCGGGCCACCCGCACAATCGGACCGTGCCCCGAACCTTGCCCGATCCCTCGCCGCCGCAACCCTACTGGCTCTACCTGCTCGAATGCGAGGGCGGCGTGTACTACGCGGGCATCGCCCTCGACGTGGAGCAACGCTTCTTCCAGCATGTCTTCGGACTCGGGGCCAAGTTCACGCGAGCGCGTCCGCCGCAGCGCGTGCTGGCGGCGCGCCAGTACCCCGACAGGGGTGCCGCGCTGCGGGCGGAGATCGCGCTCAAGGCGCTGCCTCGCGCACGCAAGCTGGCGTTCTTCGACCGGTAGGCGCTCTGCCGACGGGCCCGCCCGCGCCGCGCCGCTGAGGCCGGCTCAGCGGTGGCGGTTGTCTTCGAGGATCCAGCCCGCCGCCTTCTCCGCCATCATCAGCGTGGGGCTGTTGGTGTTGCCGCTCGTGATGGTGGGCATCGCGCCCGCATCGACCACGCGCAGGCCATGCACGCCGCGCACGCGCAGGCGCGCGTCGAGCACCGCCATCGGGTCGCCGTCGGCGCCCATCTTGGTGGTGCCGACCGGGTGGAAGATGGTGGTGGCGATGTCGCCGGCCAGCCGCGCGAGGTCTTCGTCGGTCTGGTACTGCACGCCGGGCTTCCACTCTTGCGGCTTGTACTTCGCGAGCGCGGGCTGCTGCGCGATGCGGCGCGTCACGCGCAGCGAATCGGCCGCGACCTTGCGGTCTTCCTCGGTGCTCAGGTAGTTCGGCGCGATGGCGGGCGCGTCTTCGAAGCGCGCGCTCTTGATGCGCACCGAGCCCCGGCTCGTCGGGTTCAGGTTGCACACGCTCGCGGTGAAGGCAGGGAAGCTGTGCAGCGGCTCGCCGAAGGCGTCGAGCGACAGCGGCTGCACGTGGTACTGGATATTGGGCCACTCGCGGTCGGGCGAGCTGCGCGTGAACGCGCCCAGCTGCGACGGCGCCATGCTCATCGGGCCGCTGCGTTTCATCAGATATTCGAGGCCGATCTTCGCCTTGCCGACCATCGACGAAGCCAGCACATTGAGCGTGGGCGCGCCCTCGATCTTGTAGACCGCGCGGATCTGCAGGTGGTCCTGCAGGTTGGCGCCGACGCCGGGCGCGTCGACCGCCACGTCGATGCCGTGCTGGCGCAGCAGTTCGGCCGGGCCGACGCCCGACAGCTGCAGGATCTGCGGCGAGCCAATGGCGCCCGCGCTGAGGATCACTTCGCACTCGGCGTGCGCGGTGGTCATCTCGGTGCCGTCCCACACCTGCGCGCCGGTGCAGCGTTTCGTGCCGTCGGGCAGCGTCTCGAACAGCAGGCGCGACACCTGCGCGCCGGTCCACAGCTCGAAGTTGGGGCGGCCGTAGCAGGTGGGCCGCAGGAAGGCCTTGGCGGTGTTCCAGCGCCAGCCGTTCTTCTGGTTGACCTGGAAGTAGCCCACGCCTTCGTTGCTGCCGCGGTTGAAGTCGGTGGTGTGCGGCACGCCGGCCTGCACGGCCGCGTCGGCAAACGCGTCGAGGATGTCCCAGCGCAGCCGTTGCTTCTCGACACGCCACTCGCCACCCGCGCCGTGCATCTCGTCGGCGCCGAGGTAGAAGTCTTCGTGCTTGCGAAAGGCCGGCAGCACGTTCTCCCAGCGCCAGCCCTCGTCGCCCGTGAGAGACGCCCACTGGTCGTAGTCGCGCGACTGGCCGCGCATGTAGATCATGCCGTTGATGCTGGAGCAGCCGCCCAGCGTCTTGCCGCGCGGATAGCGCAGCGTGCGGCCGTTGAGGCCCGCGTCGGGCTCGGTGTTGTAGAGCCAGTCGGTGCGCGGGTTGCCGATGCAGTACAGGTAACCCACCGGAATGTGGATCCAGTGGTAGTCGTCCTTGCGGCCGGCCTCGATGAGCAGCACGCGCCTGGTCTTGTCGGCGCTCAGGCGGTTGGCGATGAGCGAGCCCGCGGTGCCGGCGCCGATGATGATGTAGTCGAAGGTGGTGTCGCTCATGGCGGCTGGCTTTTGTCTCTCGTTGTTCTTCGGATGGGAAGCGCCGCGCGTGCGGCGCCCCCTTTTACCTTTACTTCGCGGTCGGCATCACGAACTCGGCGCCCTTGCCGATGCTTTCGGGCCAGCGCTGCATGATCGACTTCTGCTTCGTATAGAAGCGCACGCCCTCTTCGCCATAGGCGTGCATGTCGCCGAACAGGCTCTTCTTCCAGCCGCCGAAGCCATGCCACGCCATCGGCACCGGGATCGGCACGTTGATGCCGACCATGCCGACCTGGATGCGGCGGCCGAATTCGCGGGCCACGTTGCCGTCGCGCGTGAAGCAGCTCACGCCGTTGCCGAACTCGTGCGCGTTGATGAGATCCACCGCTTCCTTGAAGGTCGCGACGCGCAGGCAGCCCAGCACGGGGCCGAAGATTTCTTCCTTGTAGATGCGCATCTCGGGCGTGACGTGGTCGAACAGCGTGCCGCCCATCCAGAAGCCATCGCCGCAGCCTTCGCCGGCGACGTTGCCGTCGAACTTGCGGCCGTCGACCAGCAGCGTCGCGCCTTCCTTCTCGCCCAGGTCGATGTAGCCGGTGATGCGTTCATGCGCGGCGCGCGTGACGATCGGGCCCATCTCGGCCGCGAGGTTCGTGCCGTTGAGCACCTTCAGCGTCTTCGTGCGCTCGATGAGCTTGGGCAGCAGCCGGTCGGCCACGTCGCCCACCAGCACCGCGACGCTGATCGCCATGCAGCGCTCGCCGGCCGAGCCGTAGCCGGCGCCGATGAGGGCGTCGACCGCCTGGTCGATGTCGGCGTCGGGCATGACCACCATGTGGTTCTTCGCGCCGCCCAGCGCCTGCACGCGCTTGCCGTGGCGGGCGCCGGTTTCGTAGATGTAGTTGGCAATGGGCGTGGAGCCCACGAAGCTGATCGCCTTGACGTCGGGGTGCTCCAGCAGCGCATCGACCGCGACCTTGTCGCCCTGCACCACGTTGAACACGCCGTCGGGCAGGCCGGCCTGCTTGAGCAGCTCGGCCATGAAGAGCGACGCGCTCGGGTCGGTCGGGCTGGGCTTGAGCACGAAGGTGTTGCCCGCGGCAATGGCCACCGGGAACATCCACATCGGCACCATCACCGGGAAGTTGAAGGGCGTGATGCCCGCGACCACGCCCAGCGGCTGGCGCAAGGTCCAGTTGTCGATGCCGGTGCTCACTTGGTCGGTGAAGTCGCCCTTGAGCAGCTGCGGAATGCCGCACGCGAACTCGACGATGTCGATGCCGCGGCTCACTTCGCCCTGCGCGTCGGTGAAGACCTTGCCGTGCTCGGCGGTGATGAGGTGGGCGAGTTCGTCCTTGTGCTGATTGAGCAGCTCCAGGAACTTGAACATCACGCGGGCCCGGCGAATGGGCGGCGTGTCGGCCCAGGCCGGGAACGCGGCCTGCGCCGCGGCCACGGCGGCCGACACCTGCGCGGCGTCGGCGAGGCCGACCTTGCCGGTGACGGCGCCGGTGGCGGGGTTGGTCACGTCCTGCGTGCGGCCGGAGGTGTTGGCGGCGGGGGCGCCGGCGATGTGGTGGTCGATATTTCGGGTGCTGATGGACATGTTCGGGTCTCCTGAAGGCAATTTGGCCCGCTCCACGCAGAGAAAGCCAATGAATTCGCGTCGATGGCGCTATAAATCCGTCTTATATGACTGTGCCATCGATGGACCTCCAGATTCTGCGCGCCTTCGTCCTGGCGGCGCGCGAGGGCAACGTCTCGCGCGCCGCCGAAAAGCTGCACCTCACGCAGCCCGCGGTGAGCCTGCAGCTCAAGCGCTTCGCCGAAGAAACGGGGCTGGCGCTGTTCACGCGCACGCCGCACGGGCTGGCGCTCACGGCCGACGGCGCGGCGATGCTGCCGCAGGCCGAGCGCGTGCTGGCGGCCGTGGGCGATCTGCAGCAGGCCGCGCGCAACCTGCAGGTCACGGTGCGCGGGGCGTTGCGCATCGGCACCATCCTCGACCCCGAGTTCACGCGGCTGGGCGTGTTCCTGCGCGAACTGGTCGAGGCCGCGCCGCAGATCGAGACCGAGCTGCGCCATGGCATGAGCGGCAGCGTGCTGGCGCAGGTGCTGCGCGGCGAGCTCGACGTGGGCTTTCACCTCGACCCCGGTGACGAACCCGACGACGCCGCGCCGGCGCCGCTCGCGGTGCGCACGCTCACCCGCTTCAGCTACCGCGTGGTCGCCCCAGCCGGCTGGGGCCCGCAGGTGCTCGGGCGCGACTGGAAGGCGCTGGCCGCCCTGCCCTGGCTGGCCACGCCGCCCGAGTCGGCGCACCACCGGCTGCTGGAGCGCGTGTTCGGCCCGCTCGGCCTGGCGCCCCGGCGCGTGGCGCTGGTCGACCAGGAGGCCTCGATGCTCGACCTGCTGAAGTCGGGCGTGGGCCTGAGCCTGGTGCGCGACTCGATCGCGATCCGCGAAAGCCAGGCCCACGGCCTCGTGCTGGCCGACCGCGTGCGGCTCGATTGCGCGCTGCGTTTCGTCTCGCTGGCCGCGCGCCGCGACGAGCCCGTGATCGCCAGCGCATGGAACGCGCTGGCCCGGGCCTGGAGCTGAAGGGTTCCTGAAAAACGGCGTCTGGCCCTACGCAAACGAAGGGCCGGACGCACACAAGCTGCGGATGCACGCGGTTACGATGCGCCGTCTCACCTGCATCCTTTGTTAACAAACCGCCTCACTCGCCCGCCCATGGTCTCCACCCCGTCGTCTGCCGACCTGCCCGCCATCGACGACGCCTCTGCGCCGCCGCGCGCGCGCACGCACGATGCCGACGGCCGCAGCTGGGCCGTGGCCAGCGGCTGCTGGACCACGCTGGCGATGTCGACGCGGCCGGCCTGGGAGGCGGTGGCCAAGGACCTCGCGGCGCTGCCGCCCACCGACGACCGCGCCTGGGACCTGCGCCCCATCGGCCAGCTCGACCACATCGGCGCGCAGCTGCTGTGGGACCACTGGCGCCACGACTGGCCGGCCACGCTCGAGCTGACGCCGCAGCACCAGGCGGTACTCGACCAGGTGGCGAAGTTCACGGTGGCCACGCCCGACGAGCCGCCGAAATCGCTGAGCGACCGGTTGCGCGAACTCGCCCACCAAGGTCCGCGCGCGATGGTGGTGCTGCGCGACTTCGTGGGCCTCATCGGCCAGCTCGCGCTCGACCTGTGCACGCTGGCGCGCGCGCCGCACCGCGCGCCGTGGCGCGACTTCTCGGGCCACCTTTATCAGTTCGGCGCCACGGCGCTGCACATCACGGCGCTGGTCGGCCTGCTCATCGGCGTGGTGCTGGCCTACCTGATCTCGCAGCAGCTGCGCAACTACGGCGCCGAGACCTTCGTGGTGAACATCCTCGGGCTGTCGCTGATCCGCGAACTCGGGCCGGTGCTGGCCGCCGTGCTCATTGCAGGCCGCTCGGGTTCGGCGATCACGGCGCAGATCGGCGTGATGCGCGTCACCGAAGAACTCGACGCCATGCGCGTGATGGGCATCCCGCACGGCTTCCGCCTCGTGATGCCGCGCGTGCTGGCGCTGGCCATCGCGATGCCGCTGATCAGCCTGTGGACCTCGATGGCGGCGCTGGCCGGCGGCATGCTCGCGGCCGACGCCGCGCTCGGCATTTCGCCGGCGTATTTCCTGTCGGCGCTGCCGCGCGCGGTGCCCATTGCCAACCTCTGGCTGGCCCTGGCCAAGTCGGCGGTGTTCGGCGTGCTGATCGCGCTGATCGGCTGCTACTTCGGCATGAAGGTCAAGCCCAACACCGAGAGCCTGGGGCGCGGCACCACGTCGTCGGTCGTGACCTCGATCACTGCCGTGATCCTGGTCGATGCGCTCTTCGCCGTGCTCTTCAAGGGCATAGGATTCCGCGGATGAACGCCGCCACGACATCCCCGCCCGGCACCGTGGTCGACATCCGCAAGCTCTGGACCGTGTTCAAGAGCCCGGACGGCGAGCAGGTGGTGCACCGCGACCTCGACCTGCACCTCGACCGCGGCGAAGTGCTGTCGCTGGTCGGCGGCTCGGGCACCGGCAAGACGGTGCTGCTGCGGCAGATTCTCGGGCTGCAGAAACCCACGAAGGGCACGGTCGAGGTGCTGGGCCGGGCGCCGGGTGAACTCAGCGCGGCCGGCGCGGCCAACGTGGGCATGCTGTTCCAGCACGGCGCGCTGTTCTCGGCCTTCAGCGTGCTGGAGAACATCGCCTTTCCGCTGCGCGAACTCAAGCTGCTGCCCGACGAGCTGATTCGCCATGCCGCGCTCGTGAAGCTGCAGATGGTGGGGCTGGAGCCGCAGCATGCGAACAAGAGCCCGTCGGATCTGTCGGGCGGCATGATCAAGCGCGTGGCGCTGGCGCGCGCGCTCATCATGGACCCGCCGCTGCTGCTGCTCGACGAGCCCACGGCCGGCCTCGATCCCGAAGCGTCCGACAGTTTCTGCGACCTGCTGCGCGGCCTGCACCGCGAGCTGGGCCTGACGGTCGTGATGGTCACGCACGACCTGGACACCCTGTTCGACCTGAGCACCCGCATCGCGGTGCTGGCCGACCACCAGGTGATCGTGAGCGGCACGGCGCGCGAAGTCATCGCCTATCCGCATCCGTTCATCCACGAATACTTTCTCGGCGGGCGCGGCCAGCGCGCCCTGGAGGCGCTGCACGACAAGCCCGCCGCCGGCAAAGAAGAACCACCCGCGCCGCGGCCCGAGGCCGCGCGCGCTGAAGAAAGGTAGGTCCCCATGGAAAACAAGGCCCACGCCCTCGCCGCCGGCGCCTTCGTGCTCGGCCTGATCGCCGCGCTCGTCGCGCTGGTGGTCTGGTTCACGCGCGACAACACCGTGCGCAACGTGTACGAACTCTCCACCCGCGATGCCGTGAGCGGCCTGCAGCCGCAGGCCCAAGTGCGCTACCGCGGCATCTCGGTCGGCAAGGTGACCTCGATCGACTTCGACCCCAAAACCAAGGGCAACGTGCGTGTGCGCATCACGGTCGACGAGCGCGTGCCGCTCACCACGTCGAGCTTTGCCACGCTGAGCTACCAGGGCGTGACCGGCCTGGCCTTCATCGCGCTGGACGACGAAGGCGAATCGACCGTCGCGCTCAAGCCGAACAACGACAACCCGCCGCGCATTCCGCTCAAGCCGTCGATGCTCGCGAAGCTGCAGGACCGCGGCGAGGAAATCATCGACCAGGTCGAAGAAGTGACCAAGCGCGCCAACGCGCTGCTGGCCGACGCCAACCAGAAGCGCGTGGCCGATGCGCTGGAGAACATCGCGGCCGCCTCGGCCAGCGCCAACACGCTGCTCAAGCAGCTCGACAACACCGTGAAGACCGGCCTGAACCCGACGCTCGCCGCCATGCCCGAGACGCTGTCGACGGTGAAGAAAGCGGCCGGCGACGTCTCGCGCGTGGCCAACAACTTCAACACCACCGTGGGCAAACTCAACGCGCCCGACGGCCCGGTCGAGCGCCTGAGCGACGGCACCAAGGCGCTGGCGCAGGCGGTCGATTCGTTCAACGCCGCCACCTTGCCGCGCGTGAACCGCGTGGCCGACGACACCGCGCATGCGGTGCGCCGCCTGGGCCGCGCGGCCGACAGCATCAACGACAACCCGCAATCGCTGCTGTTCGGCAACGGCGGCGCGGTCGCGGGTCCGGGCGAGCCCGGCTTCGTTGCGCCCGCCGCACGCCGTTGACCGGGAGCCCACACCATGCGCATGAAGACCACCACCCTCCACGCCCTCGCCAGCCTCGGCTGTGCCCTGCTGCTCGCCGGCTGCGGCATGCTGCCCGACAAGCCGGCGCGCGCCACGCTGTACGACTTCGGCCCCGGCCTTTCTGCGCCTGCCGCTGCCGCTGCCGCCGCGCCGACGACCGCACTGCCTGCGCTGTCCCTTGCCGAGTTCGACAGCAACACGCGCCTGGACGGCACGCAGATCCTGTACCGCATGGGCTATGCCGACGCCAACGAACTGCGCCCCTACGGCCAGTCGCGCTGGAGCCTGCCGCCCGCGCAGCTGCTGCGCCAGCGGCTGCGCGACACGCTGGCCGAACGCCGCACCGTGCTCGGCCCCGAAGAAAGCGCGACGCTCGCGCGCACCGAGGGCATCGTGCCCGACACGCTGCGCATTTCGCTTGACGAGTTCAGCCACTACTTCGATGCGCCGGCCAGCAGCACGGGCCTGGTGCGCCTGCGCGCCACGCTGGTCCGCAGCGCCACCGGCGGCGACCGCGTGATGGGCCAGCGGACCTTCACGGTGCGCCGCCCCGCCGCCAGCGCCGACGCGCCCGGCGGCGTGAAGGCGCTTATCGCGGCGAGCGACGCGGCCATGGCCGAAGTCGTGCAATGGGTCGACCAGTTGCAGCAGCAACAACCGCCGCAGCCGCGTGCGGCGCCGGCGCGGCGCTGAGCGACCGCCGTTTTTTATTTCTGTTCTTGCCAACCACCTCGAGGAGACCCGCCCCATGAACGCAACGCGCATCGTCGGCATCCTGTTGATCGTCGCCGGCATCGCCGGGCTCGGCATCGGCGGCTTCAGCTTCACCAAGGAAACCCACCAGGCCAAGCTGGGCCCGCTGGAGTTCTCGGTGAAGGAAAAACAGAACGTCAACATCCCCTCCTGGGCCGGCGTGGCGGCGATCGTGGTGGGCGGCGCGCTGGTGCTGCTGGGTGGCAAGAAGGGCTGAGCGCTCGCCGACCACGGTCATGGCCGACGCCTTCGTGCCGCTCGAAGGCGGCTGCACCTGCCGGCAGGTGCGCTACCGCCTGAACGCCCCGCCGCTCTTCGTGCACTGCTGCCACTGCCGCTGGTGCCAGCGCGAGACGGGGTCGTCTTTTGCACTCAATGCGCTGATCGAACCGCAACACGTGCAGGTGCTGCAGGGCACGGTCGATCGCGTGCTCACGCCGTCGGCCAGCGGACGCGGACAGACGTACGCGCGCTGCCCCACCTGCCACGTCGCGCTGTGGAGCCACTACGCTGGCGCCGGCGACGCCGTGAGCTTCATCCGCGTGGGCACGCTCGACACGCCCGACATGTTGCCGCCGGACCTGCACATCTTCACGATGTCGAAGCAGCCGTGGGTGGCGCTGCCGCCGGGCGCGCCCGCCGTGCCTGAGTACTACGACCGCAAGGATCACTGGCCCGCCGAGAGCCTCGCGCGCTGGCGCGTGCTGCGCGAGAAGCTGCGGGCCGGCTGACGGCTCAGTCGCCGACCATGCCGGCCAGCAACCGCGGCAACAGGTTTTCCGACGCCCCCCGCAACACCACCGCCGCCGCATCGTCCAGATGCGGCAGCGGCTCGATGTTGAGCGTCACCAGCCGCGCACCGCGCGCCATCGCCAGCTTGGGCAACTCGGCCGCCGGGTAGACGATGGTGGTGCTGCCGACCACCAGGAACAGGTCGGACTCCTGCGCCGCCACTTGCGCGTCGAGCAGCACGCCGGCGTTCAGCATCTCGCCGAACATGACCACGTCGGGCCGCGCATGCGAGCCGCAGCGCAGGCAGCGGTGAAAGGGCCACGGGCCGCTGCGGTTGCCGCAGTGGTCGCAGCGCCAGCGGCGCAGCGAGCCGTGCAGCTCCAGCACATCCTGCCCGCCGGCCTTGCCGAGCAGGCCGTCGACGTTCTGCGTGATGAGCCGGGTCGCGGGGCGCAGCCGCTGCAGCTGCGCGAGCGCGAGGTGGCCGGGGTTGGGCGACGCGGTCTCGATCAGCGACAGGCGCTGGGCCCAGAACCTGGTGAAGCCGCCCGGGTCGCGCGCGAGGTCGTCGGCATGCGAGAACTTGAGCGCGTTCTGGCTCATCCAGAGGCCGTCGGCGTCGCGGTAGGTCGGGATGCCCGAGGCCTTGGACAGCCCCGCGCCCGAGAAGACCACGATGCGCCGCGCACCGCGCAGCAGCGCCACGGTGCGGTCGATGCGCAGCGCGAGATCGTCGGAGTCGGAAGAAGAAGGCGTGGAAGACAAGGCGGAAGAAAACAGGGTCATCGATCGGAGACAGAGGGAACCACGGCGCCGACCCCGCCCTGGTTTTTGCTCGCGCCCAGGCGCTGCGACACCGTGCCCGCGCAGGCCTTGAGCGCGCGCGCGATCTCGCCGTCCCAGGCGGTGTGGAAGATGCCGGCCGGGCCGATGGCGGTCACGGCCAGCACGATGGCGCCGGTGTGGTCGAACACGGGCGCGGCCATGGCGCTCACGCCCTCGATCACCTCGCCGTCGGAGCGGCTGATGCCGTGGTCGCGCACTTCCTGGCACTGGCGCGCGAAGTCGCTCCACGAGGGCAGCGGCTGCACCGGCGGCATGCCGGCCGGCGGCGCGGGCTCGGCGGCGCCCTTGCGCTGCTTCTGGCGCTGGCGCTCGTCCTCGAGCTGCGCGCGCACCACGGCCGGGTCAAGGTAGGCGGCAAACACGCGGCCCGAGGCCGTGTTGGTGAGCGAGAACACGGTGCCGTGGCGCATGTTCACGTGCACCGGCGAGGGCGACTCGGCCGTGCGCACGATGGTCGCGCCGCGCGCGCCCCACACGGCCAGCGCCACCGTGTGGCCGATCTGCTGCGCGAGCTGGCCGATCAGCGCCGTGGCGATGTGCACCGGGTCGGCCTGCTGCAGGCTGATCAGCCCCAGTTGCAAGGCCAGCGGGCCGAGCAGATAGTGGCCGCTGGCGCGGTCCTGCTCGATGAGGCCCAGCCGGCCGAAGCTCACCATGTACGGGTGGGCCTTGGCGGCCGTCATGTCCGCTTCGCGGGCAAGGTCTTTGAGCGCCATCGGGCGGCCGTGGTGCACCAGCGCGCGCAGCAGCTGCCCGCCGACTTCGATGCTCTGGATGCCGCGCTGGGCGCGGTCGGTGTCAACAGTCGCCATGGCCGCCTTGCCGTCTGGTTGTTCGTTCATGAAGAAGGCATTAGACATGAACTGATCTCGGGCTTACACTGCGCGCATTCGTTATCTGCAAACTCGTTCGCCTTAAACGAATAAGGTGAATCCCAAACCACCCCACCGGAGACACACGATGAGCCAAGCCAAGAAGTTCGCCAGCCAGGCCGACCTGGAAGAAAAGAAGATCACCTTCAGCCAGATTTCGGAGCACGCCTGGGCCTACACGGCCGAGGGCGACCCCAACACCGGCATCATCATTGGCGACGACTGCGTGCTGGTGGCCGACACCCAGGCCACGCCCGCCATGGCCGCCGACGTGGTGCGCCGCATCCGCGAAGTGACCGACAAGCCCATCAAGTACGTGGTGCTCACGCACTACCACGCGGTGCGCGTGCTGGGCGCCGCCGGCTATGGGGCCGAACACATCCTGGCCAGCCAGGACACGCGCGACCTGATCGTCGAGCGCGGCGAGGAAGACAAGGCCAGCGAAATCGGCCGCTTCCCGCGCCTGTTCCAGAACGTCGAGACCGTGCCCCCGGGCCTGACCTGGCCCACCATGACCTTCACCGGCAAGATGACGCTGTGGCTGGGAAAGCTCGAAGTGCAGCTGCTGCAGCTGGGCCGCGGCCACACCAAGGGCGACACGGTCGTCTGGCTGCCGCAGGAGCGCGCGCTGCTGTCGGGCGACCTGGTCGAGTTCGGCGCCACGCCGTACGCCGGCGACGCCTACTTCCAGGACTGGCCGCAGACGCTGGACAAGCTCGCCGCCCTGAAGCCCCTGGCCCTGGTGCCGGGCCGCGGCGCCGCGCTCACCACGCCCGAAGACGTGGCCAAGGGCCTGCAGGAAACACGTGCCTTCATCGCCGACGTGTACGCCAGCGTGCAGGACGGCGTGAAGGCCGGCCGCGATCTGAACGCGGTCTACAAGGAGACCTACGAGAAGCTCAAGCCCAAGTACAGCCAGTGGGTGATCTTCGACCACTGCATGCCCTTCGACGTGAGCCGCGCGTACGACGAGGCCTCGGGCCATGCGGACCCGCGCGTGTGGACGGCACAGCGCGACATCGACATGTGGAAGGCGCTGGAAGGCTGATTCCGCATGGCTCCCTCCCCCGCTGGGGGAGGGCTGGGGTGGGGGCAGGCAGAGCGCCCGAAGTGAACGCCGCGTGCCCCCATCCCAACCTTCCCCCAGCGGGGGAAGGAGCAATGCAAGACACAAGACACGGAGACAACACGTGATCGACTACCAAAGCCTGCGCTTCGACTACACCCGCCATGCCGACCAGGACGCCGCCGCGCCCGCCCGCCACCCCGTGGTGGTCGTGGGCGCCGGCCCGGTGGGCCTCACGCTCGCCATCGACCTCGCCCTGCGGCAGATTCCCGTGGTGCTGCTCGACAACGACAACAGCCTGTCCAGCGGGTCGCGCGCGATCTGCTTTGCCAAGCGCACGCTCGAGGTGTTCGACCGCCTCGGCTGCGGCGACCGCATGGTGGACAAGGGCGTGTCGTGGCACGTCGGCAAGGTGTTCTTCCATGACGAGCAGGTCTACCGCTTCGACCTGCTGCCCGAGCCCGGCCACGAGCGCCCGGCCTTCATCAACCTGCAGCAGTACTACGTCGAGGGCTACCTCGTCGAGCGCGCCGCAGCGCTGCCGCTGATCGACCTGCGCTGGAACAACAAGGTCACCGGTATCGAGCAAGGCGACGACGGCGCGGTGCTGACTGTGGAAACGCCCGAGGGTGAGTACCGCCTGCAGGCCGGCTACGTCGCCGCCTGCGACGGCTCGCGCTCCAACCTGCGCCAGATGCTGGGGCAGGAAGCCAAGGGCCGCACCTTCCGCGACCGCTTCCTGATCGCCGACATCACGATGGACGCACAGCTGCCCACCGAGCGCCGCTTCTGGTTCGATCCGTCGTTCCACCCCGGCCAGAGCGTGCTGCTGCACAAGCAGGCCGACGGCATGTGGCGCGTCGACTTCCAGCTCGGCTGGGACGCCGACCCGGTGGAAGAGCGCAAGCCCGAGCGCATCACGCCGCGCGTGCGCGCACTGCTGGACAGCATCGGCTTCGAGGGCGTGCAGTTCCAGATCGGCTGGGCCAGCGTCTACACCTTCGCCTGCCAGCGCATGGAGCGCTTCCGCCACGGGCGTGTGCTGTTCGCGGGCGACTCGGCGCACGGCGTGTCGCCCTTCGGCGCGCGCGGCGCCAACTCGGGCGTGCAGGACGCGGACAACCTCGCCTGGAAGCTCGCGGCCGTGCTGGCCGGCGACGCGCCCGACGCGCTGCTCGACAGCTACGCGAGCGAGCGCGAGTTCGCGGCCGACGAGAACATCCGCAATTCGACGCGCGCCACCGACTTCATCACGCCCAAGAGCGAGGTGAGCCGGCTGTTCCGCGACGCGGTGCTCGAGCTGACCAAGCGCCATGCCTTCGCGCGCTCGCTGGTCAACAGCGGGCGACTGTCGGTGGCCACGGTGCTGCGCGACTCGCCGCTCAACACGCCCGACGCCGACTCCTTCGCCGGCGCGATGGTGCCCGGCGCGGCGGCAGCCGATGCGCCCGTGCGGCGCGCCGACGGCAGCACCGGCTGGCTGCTGCGCGAATGCCATGTGGCGCGCTTCACCGCGCTGGTGTTCGGCACCGGCGACGCCGCCGAGCGCAGCCTGCAGGCGCT
This sequence comes from Variovorax paradoxus, assembly GCF_009498455.1. Classification (NCBI taxonomy): domain Bacteria; kingdom Pseudomonadati; phylum Pseudomonadota; class Betaproteobacteria; order Burkholderiales; family Comamonadaceae; genus Variovorax; species Variovorax paradoxus. Next base: position 1,221,605 of record NZ_CP045644.1, read on the forward strand.
GGAAGCCAGCGACCTCGCGCTGCATGTGGTGCGCGTGGAAGGCACCGGTGCCGATGCCGAACTCGCCATGCAGCGCTACGACGCGCAGCCCGGCACCGTCTACCTGCTGCGGCCCGACCAGCACGTGTGCGCGCGCTGGCGGCAGCCCACGGCGGCGAAAATTCGCGCGGCCCTCGACCACGCGCTGGCAAAGGCATGACCCCGATGCAACCACAGCTGATCACCACGCCGAACCTCGACGCGCCCGACGATTTCTACGAGGCGCTCATCGAAGCCCACCAGGGGCTTTCCACCGAAGAAAGCCACGCCTTCAACGCACGGCTCGTGCTCGTGCTGGCCAACCACGTCGGCTCGCTGGCCGTGCTGCGCGAAGCCTTCGACGCGGCGCGCGCCGGCTGAGCTGCGCCACATCCACGCACTCCCACCTCATCGCGATTTTCGAAAGAGAAGCCCATGACCCAACCCACCCCGCCTCCGAACGGCGCTACCAGAGCGGCTTCGGCAACGAATACGCCTCCGAAGCCGTGCCCGGTGCGCTGCCGCAAGGCCGCAACAACCCGCAGCGCGGTCCCTTCGACCTGTACACCGAGCTGCTCTCGGGCACCGCCTTCACGGCGCCGCGCCACGAGAACCGCCGCACCTGGCTGTACCGCCGCCAGCCCTCGGTGGTGTCGGGCCGCTACCAGCCCTACGCGCAGACGCACTGGACCACCGGCGCCGACCGCGAAATCGCGCTGCCGCCCGAGCCGATGCGCTGGGGCCCGCTGCCGCTGGACGGCGCGGCCGACGTCGACTTCATCGACGGCATGCACACGCTGGCCGCCAACGGCGACGCCGAATCGCAGGTCGGCATCGGCTCGCTGATGTACCTGGCGGGCCGTTCGATGGAACAGCGCGCCTTCGTCAACGCCGACGGCGAGATGCTGGTGATGCCCCAACAGGGCCGCCTCGTCGTCACCACCGAACTCGGCGTGCTCGACGTGAAGCCCGGCGAAATCGTGGTGCTGCCACGCGGCATGGCCTTCAAGGTCGCACTGCCCGACGGTCTCTCGCGCGGCTACGTGTGCGAGAACTACGGCGCGCACTTCCGCCTGCCCGAGCTCGGCCCGATCGGCTCGAACGGCCTGGCCAACGCACGCGACTTCCAGGCGCCCGTGGCGGCCTTCGAGGCAGACGGCGGCGCCTACGGGTTGGTGAAAAAATTCGGCGGCCGCTTCTGGACCGCACCGACAAAACAGTCGCCCTTCAACGTGGTCGCGTGGCACGGCAACCTCGCGCCGGTGAAGTACGACACGGCGAACTTCATGGTGATCGGCTCGATCAGCTTCGACCATCCCGATCCGTCGATCTTCACCGTGCTGACCTCGCCCAGCGACACGCCCGGCACGGCCAACTGCGACTTCGTGATCTTCCCGCCGCGCTGGATGGTCATGGAAAACACCTTCCGTCCGCCGTGGTTCCACCGCAACCTCATGAGCGAGTTCATGGGCCTGGTGCTGGGCGAGTACGACGCCAAGCCGGGCGGCTTCAAGCCCGGCGGCGCGAGCCTGCACAACTGCATGGTGCCGCACGGCCCGGACGAAGAAGCCTTCGACAAGGCCACGCACGCCGACCTCAAGCCGCACAAGCTGGACAACACGCTGGCCTTCATGTTCGAGAGCCGCTACCGTTTCATTCCGACGAACTTCGCGCTGCAAAGCCCGGCGCTCGACACCGACTACACCGACTGCTGGGCCGGTCTGAAAGACCAATTCAAGCCATGACGCACACCTTCACATTCACGCGCCGCGCCGCGGCCCTCGCGTTGCTGGCCGCGCCCTTGTTCGCGCATGCGGCCGACTTTCCTTCGAAGCCCATCAAGTTCATCGTGCCCTACACGCCCGGCGGCACCACCGACCTCGTGGCGCGCACCGTGGGCCAGAAGGTGTCGGAAAAACTGGGCCAGCCGGTGCTCATCGACAACCGCGGCGGCGCGGGCGGCAACATCGGCATGGACGCCGTGGCCAAGGCTGCGCCCGACGGCTACACGATCGGCTTCGGCGCCATCTCGACCAACGCGCTGAACCCGCACATCTACAAGTCGATGGCCTTCGACCCGCGCAAGGATTTCACGGCCATCAGCCTGCTGGGCATGTCGACCATCGTGCTCGAAGTGCCGGCGGCCTCGCCCATCAAGTCGGTGCCTGACCTCATCGCCGCCGCGAAGAAGAACCCCGGCCTGCCCTACGCCACCGCGGGCGCCGGCACCTCGATGAACCTGGCCGGCGTGATGTTCGCGCAGATGACCGGCACCGAGCTCACGCACGTCGCCTACAAGGGCAGCGGCCCGGCCATCACCGACATGCTGGGCAACACCATCGGCGTGATGTTCGACAACCTGCCGGCGTCGCTGCCGCACATCCAGGCCGGCAAGCTGCGCGCGCTGGCCGTGGCGGGCTCCACGCGCTCGCCCTCGCTGCCCGACGTGCCGACGATGGCCGAGGCAGGCCTCAAGGGCTACGCGCTGGAGCCATGGTTCGGCGTGTACGGCCCGGCGAAGCTGCCCGCGCCGATCGTGAAGGCATTGAACGAAGCGTTCGTCGAAGCGTTGGCCATGCCCGACGTGAAGGCCAAGCTGCAGCAGGCCGGCTTCTCGCCGCGCGGCTCGACCGCGCAGGAGCTCACCACGCTCACCGACACCGAATACAAGCGCCTGGGCGACGTCGCCAAAAAAGCGGGCATGACCGCCGACTGATCCGATTCAAGAACCGAAAGACATCCATGACCGCACTCAACGCCACCCACGACCCGAAGCTGCGCAGCTGGGTTGCCGCCGCCAACGTGGCCGGCACCGACTTCCCGATCCAGAACCTGCCCTTCGGCCGCTTCCGCACGGCCGGCAGCAGCGAGGCGTTCCGCATCGGCGTGGCCATCGGCGACCAGATTCTTGACCTGCGCGCGGCCGGGCTCGTCGACACCGACGACATGAACGTGCTGATGAACGCGAGCGTGAAAGACCGCCAGGCCCTGCGCGCCGCGATCTCCGCCGGCCTTGCCGAAGGCAGCAGCCAGCAGGCCGCGTGGGCGAAGGCGCTGCTCGCGCAAGCGCAGGCCGAGATGACCGTGCCCTGCCGCATCGGCGACTACACCGACTTCTACACGGGCATCCACCACGCCACCACCATCGGCAAGCTGTTCCGTCCCGACCAGCCGCTCATGCCCAACTACAAGTGGGTGCCCATCGGCTACCACGGCCGCGCCTCGTCGATCGGCGTGAGCGGCCAGACCTTCAAGCGCCCGCAAGGCCAGACCAAGGCGCCCGATGCCGTCGCACCGAGCTTCGGCCCGTCGAAGCGGCTCGACTACGAACTGGAACTGGGCTTCCTCGTCGGCCGCGGCAATGCGCTGGGCGAGCCCATCGCCATCGGCGACGCCGAAGACCATCTGTTCGGCGTGACCCTGCTCAACGACTGGTCGGCGCGCGATCTGCAGGCCTGGGAATACCAGCCGCTCGGCCCGTTCCTCGCGAAGAACTTCGCGAGCACGCTGTCGCCCTGGATCGTGACGACCGACGCGCTGGCCCCGTTCCGCGCCAAGTTCGAGCGCCCCGCCGAAGACCCGCAGCCGCTGCCTTACCTCGACGCCCCCTCGAACCGCGCCAGCGGCGCGCTCGACATCACGCTCGAAGTGCTGCTGCAGACCGCGAAGATGCGCGCCGACGGCGTCGCGCCCGTGCGCCTCACGCTCGGCAACACCACCGAGGCCGCCTACTGGACCGCCGCGCAGCTCATCACGCACCACACGGTGAACGGCTGCAACCTGCAGCCCGGCGACCTGCTGGGCTCGGGCACGCTGTCGGGCCCGCAGCCCGACCAGGCCGGCTCGCTGATGGAACTCACGGGGGGCGGCAAGCAGCCGATCACGCTGCCGAACGGCGAGACGCGCACGTTCCTGGAAGACGGCGACACGCTGGTGATGCGTGGCTGGTGCGAGCGCGAAGGCGCGGTGCGCATCGGGCTGGGTGAGGTCACGGGGACCGTGATCGCCTGAGGCCCCGCGCCGCCCTCTCTCCCCGTGTTGTTCCCTCTCCCTCTGGGAGAGGGCCAGGGTGAGGGCAGTCGGCCTCACCACATCGCGCGGCGTTGATGGCCGCTCACCCTCACCCCACCCCTCTCCCCCAGGGGAGAGGGAGTCAGACCTTCAGGGCGTAGCCGCCGCCGATGCCGCGCCCGTAGGCACCGGCGAAGCCGCTCCCGCCACGGGCCACACCACCTCGCTGGCCACGCGCGGCTTGCCCATCGGCGCCCCCGCGCGGCCGATGCGCACGGCGGCCATGTCGGCCTCGCTGGGGTACTGATCCATGAGCCAGTAGTCGAACACGCGGCGCGCAATGGGCGCCGCGGAGCCGGCGCCCCAGCCCGCGTTCTCGACGATGACGGCCAGCGCGATCTTCGGGTTGCTGGCCGGCGCGTAGGCCATGAACAGCGCGTGGTCGCGCTGGTGCTCTTCGAGCGCGCGCGCGTTGTACCGGGTGTTCTTGGCCTGCGTCACGGCCTGCGCCGTGCCGGTCTTGCCGGCCGCCTGGTAGCCCGCGCCGGCGAAAACGCTGCGCGCGGTGCCGCTGGTGACCACGCTGGTCAGGCCTTCGCGGATCACCGCGATGTTGGCGGCGGCGAAGCCGAGGTTCTCGGCCGGCGGCTGCGGCAACGGCACGACCTGCCCGCTGACCGTGTTGCGCATCGCCAGTGCCAGGTGCGGACGGCGCTTCATGCCGCCGTCGGCCACGATGGCCGTGGCCTGCGCGAGCTGCAGCATGGTGAAGTTGTTGTAGCCCTGGCCGATGCCCAGCGAGATGGTCTCGCCCGCGTACCATTTTTTCTGCTCGGGCCGCTTGTAGGCGTTGCGCTTCCACTCGGTGCTCGGCAGCACGCCGCGCAGCTCGCCGCCCAGGTCGATGCCGGTGATCTGGCCGAAGCCCAGGGGCTTCATGAAGTCGTGGATGAGGTCCACGCCCATCTCGTTGGCCAGCGAGTAGTAGTAGATGTTGCTCGACACCTGGATCGAGCGGCGCATGTCGACGCCGCCCAGGTTGCCTTCGGGACTGCCGAAGCGGTGGCCGCCGAAGTTGAAGTAGCCGGGGTCGTTCACCACCACGCTCGCGCCGCGCTTGCCGGTCTGCAGTGCCGCCAGCGCCATGAAGGGCTTGTAGGTCGAGCCCGGCGGGTAGGTGCCGCGCAGCGCGCGGTTGAGCAGCGGCTTGTCGAGCGACTCGCTGAGCTCTTTCCAGCTCTCGGTGTCGATGCCTTCCACGAACAGGTTCGGATCGAAGGTGGGCTTGCTCACGAAGGCCAGCACCTCGCCGGTCTTGGGGTCGATGGCCACCAGCGCGCCGCGGCGCTCGCCGAACATGTCTTCCACCAGCTTCTGCAGCTTGATGTCCAGCGACAGCATGACGGTGTTGCCCGGCGTGGCCGGATGGCTTGCGAGCCGGCGCACGGCGCGCCCGCCGGCCGAGGTTTCCATCTGCTCGACGCCGGTCTGCCCGTGCAGCATTTTTTCGTAGCTCTGCTCGATGCCGAGCTTGCCGATGTAGTCGGTGCCCTTGTAGTTGGCCTGGTCTTCTTCTTCCCAGTCTTCCATCGCGGTTTTTTCGCGCTGGTTGATGCGGCCGATGTAGCCGAGCACGTGAGAGCCCGTCTCGCCGTTCGGGTAGTTGCGGAACAGGCGCGCCTTGATCTCCACGCCCGGGAAGCGGTAGCGCTGGGCCGCGAAGCGCGCCACTTCTTCGTCGCTCAGGCGGGTGCGGATCGGAATGGAGTCGAAGCTGCGCGAGTCTTCGCGCAGGCGCTTGAAGCGGCGGCGGTCGCGCGGCGACACCTCGAGCACGCTGGTCAGGCTGTTGATGGTTTCCTCGACATCGCCGACCTTCGAAGGCGTGATTTCCAGCGTGTAGGCCGAGTAGTTGGAGGCCAGCACGATGCCGTTGCGGTCGAGGATGAGCCCCCGGTTCGGCACCACCGGCACCACGGCCGTGCGGTTGCTCTCGGCCTGCTCGGCCAGGTCGTCGTGGCGCACCACCTGCAAGTAAACGAGCCGCGACCCCAGCAGGCCGAAGGCGAACAGCACCGCCAGGCCGATGACGATCACGCGGCGCTTGAAGCGCGCCAGGTCGGCGGCAACGTTGCGGATTTCGGTCATGGCATCAGGAGCTTAGGCGTGCGCAGGTGCGATGGCAAATGCAGCGCAGGGAAGAAGAACTCAGAGGGGCCGGTTCTCGTCGGGTTCAGGGGTGCGGCGCTGCGGCGCCAGCAGCAACGCACTGGCCAGCGGCCACAGTGCGGCCTCGAGGGCCGGCGAGATCAGCACGCCCCACCCCGGGAACACGCCGCCGCCGATCATGCGCGTGATCACCTCGATGAACTGCGACAGCGCAAACAGCGGCAGCACCTGCAGCGCCTGCGAGAGCACCGGGTACCAGAGCAGACGCCGGTGGATCATGGCCGCGAAGAAGCCCAGCGTGGTGTAGGACAGCGCGTGCTGGCCCAGCATCGACGACTGGTGCACGTCCATGAGCAGGCCGAACATGAAGGCCGCGCCGATGCCCACGCGCGCGGGCTGGTGCACGCCCCAGAACACGATCACCAGTGCCAGCAGGTCGGGCATCCAGGCCGCGCGGCCGATGGGGATCATGTTGACCAGCAGCGCCACGAGCAGGCTGGTCCACATGAAGACGGGGCTGACGGGCAGCAAGAGCTGCTGCTGGCCGGGGCGCTTGATCATCGCGTGGCTCCCGCGGGCTTCTTTTCGTTCTTGCCGGCGCCGGGCTTGCCGTCGGGGCGCTTGCGTTGGGTGGATGCGGCCTCGACGTGCGGCGGCGCCACCGGCGCGCCGGAAGGCTCGAGCACCAGCACGTAGCGCGCCGCCGTCACGCGGGCCAGCGGCACGCAGTAGATGCGCGCAAAGGCCGAATCGGCGCGGCGCTCGATGCGTTCGATCTTCGCCACCGGCAGGCCGGCCGGGTAGATGCCATCGACGCCGCTGGTGGAGAGCAGGTCGCCCTCCTGCAGGTCGGCATTGGCCGCCATGAAGCGCAGCTCCATGCCGCCGCCGTGCGCCGAGGCGTCGCCGAAGGCCACGCTGCGCACGCCGGTGCGGGTGTTCTGCACGGGAATGGCCAGGTCGCGGTCGATCACCAGCGTGACCTCGCTCGTGAAGGGCAGCACCTGCGTGACCTGGCCGAGCACGCCACGCGCATCGATCACCGGCGAGCCGGCCGCCACGCCCTGCGTGAGGCCCTGGTCGATGACGATCTTGCGCGTGTAGGGGTCGGCCGCGTCGTACAGCACCTCGGCCGGGCGGCCCGGCGTGGTGGTGGTCTGGCGCAGTTCGAGCAGCTCGCGCAGGCGGGCGTTGTCTTGGGCCAGCGTGTCGGCGCGGCTGGCAGTTTCGGCCTGCAGCATCAGGGCCTTGCGCGCTTCTTCCTCGTTGCGCTGCGCGGTCTGCAGCTCTTCGAAGTAACGGCTGCCGCCCATCACCAGCATGACGGGCTTGAGCGCCACCATCTGCACCGGATAGAGCACCGCGCCGATGGCCGAGCGGATCGGCTTCACGAGGTGAAAGCGTGCATCGGCCACCATGAGGAAGAGCGAGAGCGCGCCGAAGAAGATCAGCTTGCTGAGTGCCGATTGCCCCTGGTTGAACAGGGGTGGCGCTGTGCGATCGAGCGTGCCCAGAGGCATGTAGTCAGACCCGGCAGTGGTGCAGCATCAAATAACAAAAGGCCGGCCTGCGCAAGCAAAGGCCGGCCGATGGAGGCTTTCGCCTTTACTCGCTCGTGAAGATGCTACCGAGACGGTCCATGCGTTCGAGCGCGATGCCGCAGCCGCGCACCACGCAGGTCAGCGGATCTTCGGCCACGAGCACCGGCAGGCCGGTTTCCTCGGCGAGCAGTCGGTCGAGGTCGCGCAGCAGCGCGCCGCCGCCGGTGAGCATCATGCCGCGCTCGGCGATGTCGGCGCCCAGTTCGGGGGGCGTCTGTTCCAGCGCGTTCTTCACGGCCGAGACGATGTTGTTCAGGGGGTCGGTCAGGGCTTCCAGCACTTCGTTGCTGCTGATGGTGAAGCTGCGCGGCACGCCTTCGGAAAGGTTGCGGCCCTTGACTTCCATTTCCTTGACTTCGGAGCCCGGGAAAGCCGAGCCGATGTTCTTCTTGATGACTTCGGCCGTCGGCTCGCCGATCAGCATGCCGTAGTTGCGGCGGATGTAGTTGATGATGGCTTCGTCGAAGCGGTCGCCGCCCACGCGGACCGAGCCCTTGTAGACCATGCCGCCCAGCGAGATCACGCCCACTTCGGTGGTGCCGCCGCCGATGTCCACCACCATCGAGCCCGAGGCTTCGCTGACGGGCAGGCCGGCGCCGATGGCCGCGGCCATGGGTTCTTCGATGAGGTAGACGGCGGTGGCGCCGGCGGCTTCGGCCGCGTCCTTGATGGCGCGGCGCTCGACCTGGGTGGAACCGCAGGGCACGCAGATGATGATGCGCGGGCTCGGCGTGAGCAGCGTGCGCGGGTGCACCATCTTGATGAACTGCTTGATCATCTGCTCGGTGATCACGAAGTCGGCGATCACGCCGTCCTTCATCGGGCGGATGGCCTCGATGTTGCCGGGCACCTTGCCCAGCATGGCCTTGGCTTCGCGGCCGACGGCCTGGATCACCTTCTTGCCATGGGGACCGCCTTCGTGGCGGATCGCGACCACGGAGGGCTCGTCCAGCACGATGCCCTTGTTGCGGGCGAAGATCAGGGTGTTGGCGGTGCCGAGGTCGATCGCCAGGTCGGTGGAGAAGTACCGACGGAAAGCTCCAAACATGTGCGGAATCCTCTGAGCACGGCCTGCGCATCGGCAGGTCGTCGCTCTATTTTTTGGGTCGTTTGACGGGGTGAATTGATCGTTTTTGGCGCAAAAGCCGGCGCGTTCGCGGGGGTTGCGGCAAAGGCGGGATAATAACCGAATCCCCTCTGAATCCCGTGTCGGCACCCTCTTCGGCGTGCGATTGCCTCCGGTTTTTTCGACCCGTCAGCCACCTATGTCTCTTTCCGCTTCCGATATTGCACGCATCGCCTCGTTGGCGCGGCTGCAGCTTGCCCCAGACGAAAGCGAGCGCATGCTCACTCAAATCAACGGCTTCTTCGATCTGGTCGAACGCATGCGCGCGGTCGACACCACCGGCGTCGAGCCGCTGGCGCATCCGGTGGCCGCGCTCGAAGACGTGACGCTGCGCCTGCGCGACGACGTCGTGAGCGAGCCGAACAACCGTGAAGCCAACCAGAAGAGCGCCCCGGCCGTCGAAGCCGGCCTGTTCCTCGTGCCCAAGGTGATCGAATGATGAGCACCGATGAACTGCACCAATGGAGCGTGGTCGCGTTGGCGAAGGCGCTGGCCGACCGCAAGGTTTCAGCCGTCGAGGCCTCGCAAGCGTTCCTCGGCCGCATGAAGGCCCACGAATCGCTCGGCACCTTTGTCGACGTCAACGAAGAAGTCACGCTGGCCCAGGCCCGCGCGGCCGACGCGCTCCTTGCGAAGGGCAACGCGCCCGCGCTGGCCGGCGTGCCGATTGCGCACAAGGACATCTTCGTCACCACCGATTTCGCCACCACCGCCGGCTCGAAGATGCTCGCGGGCTACCGCTCGCCCTTCGACGCGACCGTGGTGCGCCGCCTGGCCGAAGCCGGTGCGGTCACGCTCGGCAAGCTCAGCTGCGACGAGTTCGCGATGGGCTCGGCCAACGAGAACGTCGCCGTGCCCGCCGTGGGCCACGACAAAGCCGTGCCCGTGCGCAACCCCTGGAACCTCGACCGCATTCCGGGCGGCTCGTCGGGCGCCAGCGCCGCGGCCGTGGCCGCGCGCCTCGCACCCGCCGCCACCGGCACCGACACCGGCGGCTCGATCCGCCAACCGGCCTCGTTCTGCGGCGTCACCGGCATCAAGCCGACCTACGGCCGCGCCTCGCGCTACGGCATGGTGGCCTTCGCCTCGAGCCTCGACCAGGCCGGCCCGATGGCCCGCTCGGCCGAAGACTGCGCGCTGCTGCTGTCGGCCTTCTGCGGCCCCGACCTCGACCGCGATTCGACCTCGCTCGACAAGCCCGCCGAAGACTTCGGCCGCTCGCTGAACGACTCGCTCGACGGCCTGCGCATCGGCGTGCCGAAGGAGTTCTTCGGTGACGGCGTGGCGCCCGGCGTGCGCGCCGCCATTGATGCAGCGTTGTTGCAGTACGAGAAGCTCGGCGCCAAGCGCGTCGAGGTCTCGCTGCCGCGCACCGAGCTGTCGATTCCCGTGTACTACATCCTGGCCGCCGCGGAAGCGTCGAGCAACCTGAGCCGCTTCGACGGCGTCAAGTTCGGCCACCGCGCCAAGCAGTACAAGGACCTGGCCGAGATGTACGAGCGCACGCGCGCCGAAGGCTTCGGCGACGAAGTGAAGCGCCGCATCATGATCGGCACCTACGTGCTCTCGCACGGCTACTACGACGCCTACTACCTGCAGGCACAGAAGGTGCGCCGCATGATCGCGGACGACTTCCAGCAGGCGCTGACGCAATGCGACGTGATCGCCGGCCCCGCCGCGCCGACCACCGCCTGGAAGATCGGCGAACACGGCGACGACCCCGTGGCCGACTACCTCGCCGACATCTTCACGCTGCCCGCCTCGCTCGCCGGCCTGCCCGGCATGAGCGTGCCCGCAGGCTTCGACGCCGGCATGCCCGTGGGCCTGCAGCTGATCGGCAACTACTTCGGCGAAGCGAAGCTGCTGAACGCAGCGCACCGCTTCCAGCAGGCCACCGACTGGCACACGCGCACGCCGGAGGGCTTCTGACATGAGCGACAACACCGCAGTGAACACCTTCGAAGCACAACAACAAGGCCGCCCGACCGGCCCGCTGGTGCGCGGCTATGAAGTCATCATCGGCTTCGAGACGCACGCGCAGCTGTCGACGAACAGCAAGATCTTCAGCCGCGCCTCCACGGCCTTCGGCGCCGAGCCCAACACGCAGGCCTGCGCGGTCGACCTGGCACTGCCGGGCACGCTGCCGGTGATGAACAAGGGCGCGGTCGAACGCGCCATCAAGCTGGGCTTGGCGCTCGGCTCGCACATCGCGCCGCGCAGCGTGTTCGCGCGCAAGAACTACTTCTACCCCGACCTGCCCAAGGGCTACCAGATCAGCCAGTTCGAGATCCCGGTGGTGCAAGGCGGCGCGGTTTCGTTCTTCCTCGGTGAAGAAAAGAAGACCGTGCGCCTCGTGCGCGCCCACCTTGAGGAAGACGCGGGCAAGTCGCTGCACGAAGACTTCATCGGCCAGAGCGGCATCGACTTGAACCGCGCCGGCACGCCGCTGCTGGAGATCGTGACCGAGCCCGACATGCGCTCCACCGCCGAGGCCGTGGCCTATGCGCGCGAACTGCACAAGATCGTCACGTGGATCGGCATCTGCGACGGCAACATGCAGGAAGGGAGCTTTCGCTGCGACGCCAACGTGTCGGTGCGCAAGCCTGGCGACAAGCTCGGCACGCGCCGCGAGATCAAGAACCTGAACAGCTTCAAGTTCATGCAGCAGGCGATCGACTACGAGATCAACTCGCAGATCGACGAGCTCGAAGACGGCCGCGCGATTCAACAGGCGACCGTGCTGTTCGACCCCGCTACCGGCGAGACGCGCACCATGCGCACCAAGGAAGACGCGGCCGACTACCGCTACTTTCCCGACCCCGACCTGCCGCCCCTGGTGGTGGCCGCCGAGTGGATCGAGCGCGTGCGCGCCACCATGCCCGAGCTGCCGCGCGCCACGGCCGAGCGCTATGTGCGCGACCACGGCCTGTCGGAATACGACGCCGCGCAGCTCACGCAGAGCGCGGCGCTCGCACGCTACTTCGATGATGCCGTGACAGCCGGCGCCACGCCGAAGCTCGCGAGCAACTGGATCACCGGCGAAATGGCGCGCCGTCTGAACGCCAGCGGGGCAAATGTCAGCGATTCACCGGTTCAAGCAATTGCGCTCGCTGGCCTTATCAGGCACATCTCTTCGGGCGCCATAAGTAATAGCGCGGCACGCCAAGTCTTTGATGCACTTTGGACTCGCGAGTTGAATCCGACCTTGGTCGGGGGAAGCTTTGAGCAAATGGATGCGATGTTCACGGCGTATTTCGAGGCCAAGGGTCTGACGCAAATGAACGACACCGGCGCGCTCGACAAGATCCTCGACGAGGTGATTGCCAAAAATGCCAAGAACGTCGAGGAATACCGAGGCGGCAAGGAAAAGGCGCTCAACGGCCTCGTGGGCCAGGTCATGAAGGCCAGCGGGGGCAAGGCGAACCCGGCGCAGGTCACCGAGCTGCTGAAAGCCAAGCTGGGCTGATCAAAAATCCCGGGGCCTTGCGCAAGGCCCCGGCGGGTTCATTCGTTCAGCGGGGGTTGCCGCCGTTCTGCGGCGACCAGAGCGTCTTCAGGCGCCCACGCTCCTCATCGAAGCGCGCATTCACGCGCTTCTTCTCGTCTTCCTGCTCCGCGACGAAGCGGTTCTGCACGGCCACGCTCTGCGTGTTGTCCTCGATCCTGCGGCGCACCGCGCCGGGCGCCTTGCTCGTGTCCTGCTTGTAGAACTCGAGTTCTTCGTCGATCTTCTTGCGCTCGTCGGCGAGCTCGGCGATGCGCTTTTTCGCGGCCTGGATCACGGCGTCGATCTGCGACAGCGCCTCGGCGCGCTCGCGGTCGTGCGTGGTGGCGTTGGGGTAGCGCACCAGCAGCGCGCGCTCGCGGCGGCGCTCGTCGATGATGCGCGCCGCCTGGATGGCGGCTTCGCGCGCGCGGTCCTCGCGCTCCTGCAATTCGCGCGCCGTGTAGGTCGGCTCCAGCTTGCGGCGCACCGTGCCGCTGGGGCCCAGTTCGCGCTGCTCGCGGTCGCTGCATTCGGCGATCGGCCGGTCGGCCGTGAGCGTGCGTCCGCGCGCGTCGACGCAGGTGTAGATGCCGACGCCGGGTGCGTCAGTCTTCGCAGGCTGCGCCAGCGCCACGCCACACGACAAGGCCGCCAGGCCCAGCCACAGCGACGCCATGGCACAGGCAGAAAAGGGATCGCGCGCGAGGCGTCGCATCGGCGCTGCGTCTCAGGCGCCGTAGCGCGTGCGGTAGGCCAGCACGCGCTCGCGGTGCGCGCCGAGGTCGGCGGCGGCATTGCCCGAGAGGTAGCTCAGCAGGTCGTCCAGCGTGGCGATGGCGACCACCGCGAGGCCGAGCTGGTTGCGCACGTACTGCACGGCGCTGTGGTCCACGTCGACGCCGTTCTCGGTGGCTTTTTCCTGCCGGTCGAGCGCGATGGACACGGCATGCGGCGTGGCGCCCGCGGCCTGGATGGCGGCGATCGATTCGCGCACCGCGGTGCCGGCCGACATCACGTCGTCGACGATGAGCACGCGGCCCTTGAGCGGCGCGCCCACGAGATTGCCGCCCTCGCCGTGCGCCTTGGCTTCCTTGCGGTTGTAGGCGAAGGGGTAGTTGCGCCCGCGGCGGGCCAGCTCGGCGGCCACGGTGGCGCCCAGCGGGATGCCCTTGTAGGCGGGGCCGAAGATCATGTCGAACTCGAGCCCGCTTTCGATCAGGCGGTCTGCATAGAATCCGGCGAGCCGCGCGATCTTGGCGCCGTCGTCGAACAGTCCCGAATTGAAGAAATACGGGCTCATGCGACCGGCCTTGGTCTTGAATTCGCCGAAGCGAAGCACGCCGGCGTCGAGCGCGAACTGGACGAAGTCCTGTGCCACCGCGCTGCTTGTCTGACCGTCTACAGCCATTGGAAATTCCTTGTGTTCAAACTGACCAGTCTCAATCTCAATGGCCTGCGCTCGGCGGCCACCAAGGGCGTCGCCGACTGGGTGGCCGAACTCGCGCCGGATTGTATTTGCATGCAGGAGATCCGCGTCCAGGCCAGCGATGTCGAGGGCCGCTTCGAAAAGATGGCCGAACTCCAGGGCCACTTTCACTTTGCCGAGAAAAAAGGCTACGCGGGCACCGCGATCTACACGAAGCATGCGCCCAGCGCCGTCGTCGTGGGCTGGGGTGATCCCGAATTCGACGCCGAAGGCCGCTACCTCGAGCTGCGCTTCGACACACCCAAGCGCAAGTTCTCGGTGATCAGCTGCTACTTCCCGAGCGGCAGCTCGGGCGAGGAGCGCCAGGCCGCCAAGTTCCGCTTCCTGAAAGGCTTCTTCCCGCACCTCGTGGCGCTGAAGAAGGAGCGCGAGTTCATTCTGTGCGGCGACATCAACATCGCGCACCAGGAAATCGACCTGAAGAACTGGCGCGGCAACCAGAAGAACAGCGGCTTCCTGCCCGAAGAACGCGCCTGGATGACGCGCCTGCTCGACGCGGGCACCGAAGGCGCCGGCCTCGTGGACGTGTACCGCCGCCTCAAGCCCGACACCACGGGCGACGCCTACACCTGGTGGAGCAACCGCGGCCAGGCCTACGCGAACAACGTGGGATGGCGGCTGGACTACCACCTCGCGACACCGGCCATGGGCGCACTGGCGCGCACCGAGGCGATCTACAAGACAGTCAAGTTCAGCGACCACGCGCCGATCACGGTGGAGTACGACTTCACGCTGTAAGTCGCCCGCCCGTCGATGCCCATCCCGACTCCGTCTCCTTCCACGAACCCCTCCGCGCCACCTGCCGCGACGGCGGTGTACCTGCCGCGCGACGTGGTGAACGCGCCCGAGGTCAAGGCCGCGATTGCGCGCCGCAGCGCCGAGCGCGGCGACGACGCCGACATGGCGGCCTGGCTGCTGAACCACTTCTTCCGCTGGGCCATCGGCAGCTTCGACAACGTGCTGCCGGTGCAGTCGCCCGCCGACTACCTGGCTGCGGCCGGGCCCGACAAGCCGCTGCCCGAGTGGCTGGCCAAGCAATTGCAGCCGCGCGCACCGGCCGCACAAGACAAGGACAAGTCCAAGAGCGGCAAGGCCGAGCCGCAAGCCCCCGAAGCCGCCCCAAAGACTTTCTACTACCTCGACCCCGAGCACCTGCTGCTGGTCGACCGCGAACGCATGCTGGTCGAGTTCTTGCGCTCGCGGCGCGGCACGCGGCTCGAACAGAAGCTGCAGCGCATCACCTGCTTCATGGCCATGGCCCTGTGGGAGCAGGAACACCAGCGCATGCAGGCCAAGCGCAAGAAGGGCTGGGTGCCCAGCAGCGGCCTGGCGTTGAAGGAACTGCTGCGCACGCCCAACGGCGTGATCTTCGAGTTCATCGGCAGCCATGCGGCGTTGCGCGAGGAAATGGCCTACGAGTCGTTCCACATGCAGCATTGCCTGGGGCAGTTCGCCAACCTCAAGAAGCTGAACGGCGGCTATGGCGAGCAGTACGCCAGTGCCGCGCAGAGCGGCCGGCTGCGCCTGTTCACGCTGCGCAGCGCGGGCAACCTGCCGCACGTGACCATCAGCCTCGAAGTGCATGCCGACGGGCTGCGGATCGACCAGATCAAGGGCAAGCAGAACCGCCACCCGGTGCGCAAGTACGCCGACGACGTGCTGCAGTTCCTGCGCACGCTGCCGCCGCGCGGCGAGCGCCACAGCGACTGCGAGGGCATGGGCCTGGTGTTCGAGCCCGAGACGGCGGACGACACCAGCACCACCCAGGGCCAGTGGAAGTTCGTCACCGACGTGCGCAGCCCCGACTTCCTGCTCAGCGTGATGAGCGGCAACTTCCACCTGATCGAGCACTTCGAGCAGCCGCCGCCGGCGCTGCAATGGCTGCTGCTGCGCATCGCGCCGCACGAGTTGTCGCGGCTGCGGCAGATGGACGTGGCGGTGGCCGTCGCCGCCCGCCTGACGCTGCCCGCGAACCGGTTGCCGCCGTCGCTGCAGGCGGCCCCCTCGGCGGCGCCCGCCGCGATGATGGAGATCGAAGGCATCTCGCTGAGCGCCGCCGTGTGCGCGCCGCTGCAGCCGGGAGCCGCCTCGCCATGATGCAGGCCCTCCTCATCCTCGTGCTGCTCGGGCTCTTGTACCTCGGGCTGCGCGTCGCGTGGTTCGTCGTGCGCACCGCGTTGCGCATCGTCGTGCGCGGCTCGGACACGGCGATCGGCGCCATGGAAAAGGCCAACGCCGACCTCGCGGTGCGCACGGCGCAGGCCCGGGCCGACGCCGGCAAGGTGGTGCCCAACCGCCGCCGCTGGGCGCTGGCGCTGGGCGACATCCTGCTGCTGCGCAACGGCCTGCGCTGCGACAGCGACGCGCTGGTGCTCGAGCTGCCCGCCGAGCAGCGCCAGCGGCTGGCCAGGCAGGTGCTGCGCGAAATGAACATGGCCGCCGACCTGCCCGAGCGCGACATCGCCACGCAGATGCAGGCCGCGCTGGTCGGCTGGGTCGGCGGGCTCGGCCGCACCCACGCCAACTTCTATGAACAGCTCGCGGCCGAAGGCAAGGTGCGCGACGCGCTGGCCTTCGACTGCGCGCGCACGGCCTTCCTGGTGCGCTGCATCGCGCTGCTGGGCTGGGTGCCCGAGTCGCAGGCCTGGCTGGTGCTGTTCCTCAATGCACAGCGCGCGCAGGACAGCTTCGAGAGCTGGGAAGATTTCGGCCACGCCTATGCGCGGGCGCGGCTGCACTGGCTGCGCATCAGCAGCCAGGACGGCCCCGCCTCGTCGCGCGCCACGCTGGAAGTGCAGGAGCACCTGCAGAACACCCAGGGCAACTGGCTCACGCTGCCGTGGAAGCGCTACCGCATCTTCGACCCCCAACCCACCCCGACCTCCATTCCCGTCCCCGCCGCGTCGGCCTGACGCGCGACCGCCATGACAACAAACACGCCCCCGCCGCAGCGACCGTGATTCCCCCCGCACCCGCGCCATGGAAGCTCTGCGACATCGACGCCCTGCTGCGCGCCGGCGACTACGCCGCGCTCGACCAGCGGCTCGACAACGCGCTGGCCGCCAGCTTCCACGACCGCGGCGATGAAGAGCGCTACTACGGCGCCTTGCCCGACGACCTGGCCGGCTGCACCGCCGCCGGCGCCGAAGGGCTGGCCCGTCTGGCCGCGTGGCAGGCCGCGAATCCGCAATCGGCCCACGCCTGGCTCTGCGAAGCGCACTACTGGTACCACTGGGCCTACGAATACCGCGGCTCGGGCTGGGCCAGCTCGGTCACCGCGCTCGGCTGGGAATGCGCCCATGCCTGCGCCACGCGCTGCGCCGTCGCCGCGCT
Source organism: Variovorax paradoxus (assembly GCF_009498455.1). Taxonomy (NCBI): domain Bacteria; kingdom Pseudomonadati; phylum Pseudomonadota; class Betaproteobacteria; order Burkholderiales; family Comamonadaceae; genus Variovorax; species Variovorax paradoxus. The sequence goes on from NZ_CP045644.1 coordinate 1,238,836, forward strand.
GCGGGCACTCACGCTCGCGCCCACGATGTGGACCGCCTGCGCCCTGCTGCTGCAGAGCACCTCGGCCTTCAACGAACCCGAGTGGCTGACCCAGCTGGTGCGCAGCGGCCGCGGGCCCGGCAGCCCGCTGCAGCACGACTTTTCCCTCGACGATGCGGCCACGCGCGACGAGTTGCTGGTGCAGCTCGCGCGCTCCGGCCTGGCGCATGACGAGCGCGTGGCCTGCCCCGAGGCCGTGCCCGCCGCCCTGCCCTCGCCCGTGCAGGGCAAGAAGGTGATCAGCGGCACGTCCTACTGGATCCACGCCACGCTGCACGTGCACCCGCGGCTTTTCTTCTTCATGCGCCAGTGCGTCTGGTTCCAGCAGCCGCGCTGGGGCGGCAGCCACGAGCGCGTGCGCGCCTTCATCGCCTCGCCGGCCTGCGCCCACCTGAGCGAGGTCGAGAAAGACCGGCTGCGCCACGAGATCTGGCGTGACGAGTACCAGGGCAACGCGGTCGACAAGGACGAAGACCCGGCCGAAGCGCAGCAGCGCATGGCCGCCACGCGCCAGCGCGCCAACGAGGCGCTCTACCCCTACCACCGCTGGGAAACCCTGCGCTGGCTGGCCATCAGCCACTACATGCTCGACCAGCATGCCGAGGCGCTGGCCTGCCTGCGCGAAGCCGAGAGCCACCACCCCATCGACGACGACTACGCCATGAATGTGGCGGTGCACGTCGCCCTGGAGCAGGAGCCCGACGGCCACTGGCTGGGCCAGGCCATCTGCAACAGCGCCAATGCCTACGAATGCAACACCGCGCTGATCCTGCACGCCTACGGCAGCCTGAAGGGCGCCTTCGGGTTCGTGCCCAACGAGGTGACCGGCAACGCCTGGCTGGCGGCCGCGCGCGAACGCAACGCCGGCACCGAGAACTGGGACGACCTGGCGCGCGCGCTGTGGCGCGTGCCGCGCACCAAGGAAGCCTTCGAGATCCTGGAACTCGGGCTGGCGGCGGGCGACACCTCGTGCCTGCTCACGCTCGGCATCTTCCACGCGGGCGGCGAGCACGGCACCAAGGATTTGCAGCAGGCCATGCGCTGCTACGGCCAGGCGGCGGAGGCCGGCAACAGCGTCGCGGCCTACAAGCTCGGCTACCTCTGCCACGACATGGCCTGGGACAACGCCACGCCCGTGGCGCAGCGCCCGGCGCTGCAGCTGCAGGCGGTCGAAGCCATGATGAAGGCCAGCGAACTGGGCCACGACGACGGCATCGAAGGCGCACTGATGTTCATCAGCAGCCTGTTCGACATCCCCGTGCGGCACCGCTACCTGGATTTCGTGCGCGAGCACGCCACCAACGGCGACGCCGTCGCCATGGCCGCGCTGTCGGCATTGATGGGCGACCCCAACGACAAGGGGCTCTACAACTACCGCGAGAGCGTGCGCTGGATCATGGGGGCGCAGGCCGTGGCGCCGGAAGACGAGTTCGTGGTGAACGTGACCAGGAACACCCACCAGGACGGCTTTCTGTCGTCCACGCTCTACAAGCTCACGCGCCGGCAGATCAAGGCACACGAGATCCCGGGCGGCGACAACGCGATGGTCTGAGCGCGCGAGGTGCCGAGCGGGGCGTCAGGCCCACCGCTCAGCCCTTCTTCGCGTCTCTGTAGAGCTTCTCGACCTTCGGCACATTCGCCTCGAGCTTGGCGATGCGGTCCGGCCCGCTCGGGTGGGTCGACAGAAAGCTCAGGCCGCCCTGGTTCTTGGAGGCCGTGGCCATCTTCTTCCACAGCGAGACCGAGGCCTTCGGGTCGTAGCCCGCGCGCGCGGCGAGTTCGAGGCCGACGAGGTCGGCGTCGGTTTCGTCGCTGCGGCTGAACTTCAGCGTGATGAGCTGCGTGCCGGCGCGCGCCGCGAGGTCGCCGACCTGGCCGAGCCCCAGCAGTTGCGCGCCGATGGACAGCGCCGCACCGGTGCCGACGCTCTTGGCCATGCGGGCGCGGGCGTGCTCGCGCAGCGCGTGCGCCATTTCATGGCCCATGACCATCGCGACCTCTTCGTCGCTGAGCTTGAGCTGTTCGAGGATGCCGGTGAAGAAGGCGATCTTGCCGCCGGGCATGCAGAAGGCGTTGATCTGCTTGCTGCCGATCAGGTTGACCTCCCACTTCCATTCGCGTGCGCGGGCGTTCCACGGCAGGGCAAAGGGAATGAGGCGCTGCGCGATGGTGCGCAGCCGCTGCAGTTGCGCGTTGCCGTCGCCGGCCAGCGCATTCTTGGCGCGCGCCTGTTGGAGCAGCTGGCCGTACTGCTGCACGCCGGCCGCCTCGATCTGGTCGGCGGGCACGAGGTTGCGCGCCACCGAGGCATTGCCGACGTTGACCTGCGCCAGCGCCGGCGCACTCAGCGCGGCACCGGCGGCGGCGAGCAGGAAGGCCCGGCGCGGGTTCCATGCCGAGGCTTCGGAGAGGGCAGAAAGGGGGCGTTCGCATCGTGTGCACATAGGTGCCCGGATGATAGGAACAAATGGAGACGAGCGGGGCGCACCGATATCCCCGACAGCTCATGGACAATCCCCCACTCATGTCCGCACCGCCCGCCGAAACCACCCAAGCCCCCGCGAGCGCCGCCCTGCCCTGGCGCGACGCGCTCAAGGTCTACCTCGAACCCGCCACCCTGCGCATGCTCGCGCTGGGCTTCTCGGCCGGCCTGCCGCTGCTGCTGGTGCTGGGCACGCTGAGCTTTCGGCTGCGCGAAGCAGGCATCGACCGCACCACCATCGGCTACCTGAGCTGGGTCGGGCTGGCCTATGGCTTCAAGTGGGTCTGGGCGCCGCTGGTCGACCGGCTGCCGCTGCCGCCGCTGACCACGCTGCTCGGGCGCCGGCGCGGCTGGCTCTTGCTGGCGCAAGGCATGGTGATCGCCGGGCTGATCGGCATGGCCATGAACGACCCGCGCCTGGGGCTGCAGCCGCTGATCTGGTGCGCGCTGCTGGTGGCTTTCGGCTCGGCCACGCAAGACATCGCGCTCGACGCCTTCCGCATCGAGTCGGCCGAGACGCGCAAGCAGGCTGCGCTGGCCGCCGCCTATCAAACGGGCTACCGGCTCGCGATGATCTGGGCCGGCGCCGGCGTGCTGTGGGTCGCGGCCTGGGCCGAGGTGGCGCCCGCGGTGGCGGTCACCGGCGCGGCGGCCTACCAGAACGGCGCCTGGAAGACGGCCTACCTCGTGATGGCGGCCTCGATGGCGGTCGGCGTGCTCACGGTGCTGCTGTCGCCCGAGCCGGTGCGGCGCGTGCTGCCGAAGGCGAAGAACGCGGGCGAATGGCTGCGAAGCGTGCTGATCGAGCCTTTTGCGGACTTCATCCGCCGCTACAAGTGGCAGGCGGCGCTGATCCTTGCGCTGATCGCCATCTACCGCATCAGCGACGTGGTGATGGGCATCATGGCCAACCCGTTCTATGTGGACATGGGCTTCACGAAAGACCAGGTGGCCACGGTCAGCAAGATCTACGGCGTGATCATGACGCTGGTGGGTGCCTTCGTGGGCGGCGTGCTCTCGATGCGGCTGGGCGTGATGCGCGTGCTGATGCTCGGCGCGGTGCTGAGCGCCGCGAGCAACCTGCTGTTCGCCTGGCTGGCCACGCGCGGGCACGACCTCACCGCGCTGATCGCCGTGGTCTCGGCCGACAACCTCGCCGGCGGCATCGCGTCGGCGGCCTTCATCGCCTACCTGTCGAGCCTGACCAACATCAGCTACTCGGCCACGCAGTACGCGCTGTTCAGCTCGCTGATGCTGCTGCTGCCGAAGTTCATCGCCGGCTACTCGGGCGCCTTTGTCGACGCCTACGGCTACAGCACCTTCTTCACGGCCACCGCGATGCTGGGCGTGCCGGTGCTGCTGCTGGTGGCGCTGGCCGCGCGTTCGGCGGCCCGCACAGGCGACGGCGAGCGTCAATAGGGCCTGCGCCCGAGCTGTCTTCTGTGGGAAACAGCCGACGCAACCGGATACGCATCGCTGGTAGGCTGTGACATTCATTGCGTGAAAATTGCGCCTTCCCGCTTTTTCCTCTGTCGTTGACGCCTTTCCCCCGGTTGCCTGCCCCCACATCCATCGTGCCGTCCCGAATTTCTCCCCTTCACATCAGTGCCTACACGGCCACCTCGGCCGTCGGCGTCGGCAAGGAAGCGCACGCCGACGCGCTCGCGCACTCGCGCAGCGGCCTGCGTGCCAACGACTTCGGCGATGCGCCGCTGCCGACCTGGATCGGCCGCGTCGACGGGCTGGAAGACGTGCGCCTGCCCGAATCGGCGATGTCGTGGGACTGCCGCAACAACCGGCTGGCCTGGCTGGGCCTGCAGGCCGACGGCTTCCTCGAGGCGGTCGCGGCCGCGCGCGACAAGTACGGCGCCACGCGCATCGCGCTGGTGCTCGGCACCTCCACGGCCAGCATCGGCGAGACCGAGCTGGCCTACACGCAGCTCGACGCCGACGGCAACTTTCCGATGGACCAGCGCCGCCCCGCCGTTCATACGCCGCATTCGCTGGCCATGTTCGTGCAGCAGGTGCTGGGCATCGACGGCCCGAGCGAGACGATTTCGACCGCCTGCTCGTCCAGCGCCAAGGTGTTCGCCTCGGCCGAGCGCCTGATCCGCCTGGGCCTGGCCGACGCCGCCGTGGTCGGCGGTGCCGACACGCTGTGCGGCAGCGTGCTGTTCGGCTTCAACGCGCTGGAGCTGGTCTCCACCGAACCGTGCCGCCCGTTCGACGCCGCCCGCAAGGGCATCAGCCTCGGCGAAGCGGCGGGCTTTGCGCTGGTCGAGCGCGTGCAGCCCGGCGACACCGCCACGCCGCTGCTGCTGGGCTACGGCGAAGCGAGCGACGCGCACCACATGTCGACGCCGCACCCCGAAGGCCTGGGCGCCGAACGCGCGCTCGACGACGCGCTCGCGCGCGCCGGCCTTGCGCCCGAGGCCATCGACTACATCAACATGCACGGCACGGCGAGCCAGAAGAACGACGAGGTCGAGGGCGCGCTGGTGGCGCGCCGCTTCCCGGCGCACACGCACGCCAGCTCGACCAAGGGCTTCATGGGTCACACGCTGGGCGCCGCAGGCATCGTCGAGGCCGTGGTCTGCCTGCTGGCGATCGAGCGCGGCCTGATGCCGGGCACGGTCAACACGCGCACGCTGGACGAAGGCTTCGGCCCGCAGCTCAAGCTCGAACCCGTCACGGGCGAGGTGCGCTACGCGCTCTCCAACTCCTTCGGCTTCGGCGGCAACAACTGCGCGCTGGTCTTCGGCAAGGCGGTGAACGCATGAACGCGCCCACGCCCCCCACGCTCTACATCGAAGGCCCCGCCTTCTGGACCCCCACGCTGCCCGGCTGGGATGCCGCCCGCGCGGCCTTCCGCGGTGAAGGCGCGCTGAGCGATCCGCCCGCCAAGCGGCCCTCGCCGCAGGTGCTGGCCCCGGCCGAGCGCCGCCGCGCGCCCGACACCGTGGCGCTGGCGCTCGAAGTGGCCGCCGCCGCCATCGCGGGTGCCGACCGCCCCGCGGCCGACGTGCCCTGCGTGTTCACGTCGGCGCACGGCGACCTGTCGATCAACGACTACATGTGCAGCACGCTCGCGGGCGACCCGAAGATGCTGTCGCCCACCAAGTTCCACAACTCGGTGCACAACGCGGCCGTGGGCTACTGGACCATCGGCACCGGCTGCATGGCGGCCAGCAACGCGGTGTCGGCCTATGAACACAGCTTCGCCTCCGGCCTGCTCGAAGCGGCCGTGCAATGCGCGGCCAACCAGGAGCCGGTGCTGCTGGTCGGCTACGACACGCCCACGGTCGGCGCCCTCACCTCGGTGACCGACAGTCGCGGCCTGCTCGCGGTGGCGATGGTGATCGCGCCCGTGCGCACCGGGCGCAGCGTGGCCGCGCTGCAGTGGTCGCTGGCCCCCCACGGTGCGGCGGGCGACGACGCGGCGGCCACCTACACGTCGCTGCGGTCGGAAGCCGCAAAGTCGCTGGTGGCCATCAACCCGATGGCGCAGGCGCTCGGCCTGTTCGAATCGCTGGCGCACGTCGAAGGCGGCGACGAGCCGCCGCTGCACCTGCAGCTCTCGCCCACCCTGTCACTCAGGCTGCAGCTGCGGCCTCCTCCGAAGGACTGACACCATGACCGACACTGCGCTGGATTCGTTTGACGCAGTGATCATGGGAGGCGGTCTCGCCGGCCTCACGCTGGCGATCCAGCTGAAGCAGCGCTTCCGCGACCTGAAGGTGCTGGTGCTGGAGCGCCGCACGCATCCGGTGCCGCACGCGGCCCACAAGGTGGGCGAATCGTCGGTCGAGATCGGCGCGCACTACTTCGACACGGTGCTCGGGCTCAAGGCGCACATGGACGAAGCGCAGCTGCGCAAGTTCGGCTTTCGCTTCTTCTTCAGCGAAGGCCGCAGCGACATCGACAACGTCACCGAGATCGGCGCGAGCCGCTACCTGGCGGTGCCCAGCTACCAGATCGACCGCGGCATCTTCGAGAATTTCCTGGCCGAGGAAGCCGTGCGCCACGGCGTGCGCTTCGTCGACAGCGCGCTGGTGCGCCGCATCGACCTGGCCCAGGACCCCGCGGCGCCGCACCGCATCGAATGGACGCGCGGCGACGAATCCCACGCCACGCAGGCGCGCTGGCTCATCGACGCCTGCGGCCGCGCCGGCATGCTCAAGCGCAAGCTCGGCCTTGCCGAGCCCAACGCGCACGACGTCAACGCGGTGTGGTTTCGCATCGGCGAGCGCATCGCCGTCGACGACTGGAGCAACAACGCCGGCTGGCGCCAACGCTGCAACCCGCAGGCGCGCTGGCTCTCGACCAACCACTTCGTGGGCGCCGGCTACTGGGCCTGGCTGATTCCGCTGGCCTCGGGCTCGCATTCGGTGGGCATCGTGGCCGACCCGGCGCTGCACCCGCTGGACACCATCGACACCTTCGAAAAGGCGATGGCCTGGTTCGCCACCTACCAGCCGCGCCTGTACGAGGCGCTCGACGGCAAGCGCCACCTGCTGCAGGACTTCGCCTTCCTCAGGCATTTCTCGCACGGCTGCAAGCAGGTGTTCTCGGGCGAGCGCTGGGCGATGACGGGCGAGGCGGGGCTCTTTCTCGACCCCTTCTATTCGCCCGGCAGCGACTTCATCGCGATCGCCAACACCTACATCACCGACCTCGTCGCGCAGGACCGCGCGGGCCGGCCGCTGGAAGCCCGGGCCCAGCTCTACGACCAGATCTACCACTCGTTCTACGAGAGCACGCTGGCGCTCTACCAGGACCAGTACCCGCTCTTCGGCGACCCGGAGGTGCTGCCGGTGAAGGTGATCTGGGACTACGCGTATTACTGGGGCGTGCTCGCGCAGATCTTCTTCCAGCGCCGCCTGACCGACCTGCCGGCGCTCGGAAGCCTGAAGGACGAACTGCAGCACTGCCAGCGCCTGAATGTCGCGGTGCAGCGGCTGATGCGCGACTGGTCGGCGTCGAGCCACAAGCGCAACCCGGCCGTGATGCTCGACCAGACCGCGATGCCGTGGTTCGCCGAACTCAACCGCAGCCTGAAGGACACGCTCGACGACGCCGGCTTCAAGGACCGCATCCGGGCTTCGACGGTCATGCTGCGGCAACTGGCCGACGAGATCCTCGGGCGGGCGCGCACCGCCGATCCCGACGTGGAGGCCGGCACCCTGCGGGCGCTTCTCGAAGAAAACCGCGGAAAAACACCCGCGACGGCGACGCACGACGCTATGCTTTTCGCAGCACCTCGGGTTGACACCCGCGCCTGAGGTTTACCCAACTTTACGGAGCGTTCAAGCCCGCTTGCTCCCTGTGGACGACCATGAAGCGCATGAGCACCCCCCAACTCCTGATGATCGAAGACGACGCCCGCCTGGCGCAGATGGTGGGCGAGTACCTGACGCAGTCGGGCTTCGCCTTCAACCACGCCGGTGACGGCGCCAGCGGCCTGGAGCAGCTGCAGCAGCACGCGCCCGACCTGGTGATCCTCGACCTGATGCTGCCCGACACCGACGGCCTCGAGGTCTGCCGCCGCATCCGCGCCCTGCCCGGCCCGCTGGCCAAGGTGTCGGTGCTGATGCTGACCGCCAAGGGCGACCCGATGGACCGCATCATCGGCCTGGAAATCGGCGCCGACGACTACCTGCCCAAGCCCTTCGAGCCGCGCGAGCTGCTGGCGCGCATCCGCGCCGTGCTGCGCCGTCGCAGCGAGAACGCCACCGAGGCCGAAGCCTCCACGGTGATGCGCTTCGGCACGCTCGAGATCGACCGCAACGCGCGCACCGTGTCGGTGGCCGGCGCGCTGGCCGACCTCACCTCCTACCAGTTCGACCTGCTCGTGGCGATGGCCGAGCGCGCGGGCCGCGTGCTCACGCGCGACCAGATCATGGAAGCCGTGCGCGGCCGCGAACTCGAAGCCTTCGACCGCTCGATCGACGTGCACATGGGGCGCATCCGCGCCGCCATCGAGGTCGACGCGAAGAACCCGAAGCGCATCCTCACCGTGCGCGGCGTCGGCTACGTGTTCGCCAAGCAGCAAGATTAGGACGCGACCCGCGATGCTGCGCAGCCTCTACCGCCGCCATCTCTACGTCCGCATCTGGCTCGCGGTGGTCGGCGGCGTGGTCATCCTCACGCTGATGGCCAACTGGATCGTGCGCGTGGCCGCCGAGGCCGAGCGCGAGCGCCTGGCGCCCGTGCCGCGCGAAGTGGTCGTGCTCGACAGCCAGGACCGCACCATCGGCACCGGCAAGGCCATGCGCGTGCCGGGCCAGGGGCTGGAGTTCGACGTGTCGCTGAGCGACGGCCGCGACATGACATTGCGCGTCGCGCCGCGCGAACGCCCCACCGGCACCGGCGGCTTCGCGCCCTGGCGCACCCCGTTCGGACTGGGCTGGATGATCGCGCTCGTGGGCGTGGCGGTGGCACTGGGCGTCTACCCGATCGTGCGGCGCATCACCCAGCGGCTCGAAACCCTGCAACGCGGCGTGCAGCGCTGGGGCGAGGGCGACCTCTCGGCGCGCGTGATCGAGGAAGGACAAGACGAAGTGGCCGATCTCTCCAAGCGTTTCAATGCCTCCGCCGAACGCATCGAGCAGCTCGTGCGTTCCCACAAGTCGCTGCTGGCGAATGCCTCGCACGAGCTGCGCTCGCCGCTCACCCGCATCCGCATGGGCCTGGAACTCATGGGCGACCAGCCGAGCCCGGCGGCGCGCGAGGAAATCTCGCGCAACATCGGCGAACTCGACCAGCTCATCGACGAGATCCTGCTGGCCAGCCGGCTCGACGCCAGCGAGGCCGACATGGGCACCATCGAAGCCGTCGACCTCACCGGCCTGGCCGCCGAAGAGTGCGCGCAGGTCAACGCCGAACTCGACCTGGCCGAAGGCACCGACAACGCCACGCTCACCGTGCCGGGCGTGTCGCGCCTGCTGCGCCGTGCGATCCGCAACCTGCTGGAGAACGCCCGCCGCTACGGCGCCGGCGAAATCAGCGTCGAGCTCGGCAGCGCCGGCGGCTACGCCACAGTGCGCGTCAACGACCGCGGACCGGGCGTGCCGGCTGCATTGCGCGACCGCATCTTCGAACCCTTCTATCGCCTGCCGGGCGCCAGCGAGCGCAACGGCGGTGTCGGCCTCGGGCTGGCGCTGGTGAAGTCGATCGCCGAGCGCCACGGCGGCTCGGTGCAGTGCGAAGACCGGCCGGGCGGGGGCGCGAGCTTCGTGATCCGCCTGCCGGCCAAAGCCACCGCCGCACCGCACTGACGCCAGCGGGCGCGCAGGGTCAAGTCAGGTTCGGCAGAAAGGCCGCACCTAAAATCCCGGCCCTATGCAGAGATCGCACATCGTTCGGCCCGCGGCCATGTTCTGGGGGCTGGTGGTGTTCATGCCGGTCGGCGTCACCTACCTGTCGGCCATCGTGCTGCTGCTCGCCCTGCTCGTGGGCGGTGGCTTGCGCGAGCGGTATGCGCGGCTGCGCGCCAACCCGCTGTGGTGGCCGGTGGTCGCCTACGTGGCGTGGACCTTCATCGTGCTGGCCGTGCGGCCGCACTATCCCGAGACCCCTTCCAACCTGTTCCACGGGCTGCGCATCGCCTTCACCTTCCTGATGGCGATGGCGCTCACGCGCGAGGAGGCGCTGTGGGCGCTGCGCGGTTTCCTCTTGATCGCGGCGCTGAACATCGTGCTCATCGTGCTGCACTACACGCTGGGCTTTCCGGTGCCGGGCGCGCTGCGCGGCGTGGTGATGGAAGTGGGCAACAAGTCGATCAGCAACGCGCTGCTGTTCAGCATCGTCGCGGCCAGCGCGGCGGTCTACGGGCTCTCGCAGATCACGGGGCACCGGCCCTGGCGCGCGCTGGCGGCCTTTGCCCTCGTGCTCGGACTGGGCGCAGTGGTCGCGCTGCCGCTCACGTCGCGCACCTCGGTGCTCGCGCTGCTGCTGGTGATTCCGGTGGTCTGCCTGCACCAGTGGAAGAACCACCTGAAGGCGCTGTCGGCCGCGCTGATCCTCGGGGCGGTGGTAATCGGTGCGAGCCTGTACCAGCTGCCGCAGCTGCAGCAGAAGGTCGAGACCGGCATCGAGGAACTCGAGAAGGCGCAGGCCGGCGCCGTGTTCCACGGCAGCTGGATCATCCGCTACTACATGTACCGCGACACCGGCGCGATGATCGCCGACCAGCCCGTCGCGGGCTGGGGCATCGGCGGCTGGACCGACCAGTGGCACAAGCGCGGCCCGGCGCTGTTCGCCGACTCCAACATGCCGCACAACGACTTCCTCTGGGTGGGCGCGCAAAGCGGCATCCCGGGCATCCTGAGCCTGCTGGCGATCATGCTCATCGCCGTCTGGCAGGCCTGGCGCCGGCCGGACATCGCCGGCCGCTACGCACTGGCGGCCACGCTCATCGCACTCATTGCGTCGAGCGTGAACTCGGCGATGCGCGACGCGCAGATCGGCCTGGCGGTGCTGTGGATCGCGATGGTCTACCTGCGGCTGGCGCAGGAATCGCAGGACCCCGATCCGTGGCGCGGCCTGTGGCCGGTGCGGCCGGCGCGGCCGGCCCGTCTTCAGGCCTGACCGCGGTCAGTCTTCTGTTTCTGCGCAGCAGCAACCTGCTTGCCGCTGAGCCCGACAAAGAAATAGATCGTCACGGCGTGCAGCACGCCGATGAAGACCAGCGAGAACAGCAGCGGCCCCATCTGCGGGGCCAAGGCCCCGGACAACAGGCCCACGCCCAGCCCGAACGCGGCCTGGAGTGCCAGGTCGACCGCCAGCATGCCGAGCACGGCACGCGGCTTTTCTTCGCGGGTGAAGTAGCGGCCGTTGCGCTTGCCGAACGCCATGCACGCCCACATGACGGCGCCGAGCAGCGCCGCCGTGTTGGTGCCGGCGTTGGTCTTGACGCCCAGCAGGCTCAGCGCGATGGCGATGCCGAGCAGCAACACCAGGTAGGCGAGGCCGAATCGCACCAACAGGCCGCGGATCGACACGTCAGTGGCGGCTCGAGACGGTCTCGCCCGCCTTCAGGCGGTACACCGTGCCGCAGTACGGGCACTTGGCTTCGCCGGTGCGCGCCACGTCGAGGTAGACCTTCGGGTGGCCGTTCCAGAGCTTCATGTCGGCCTTGGGGCTGGGGCAGAACACGCCGCCCTGGTGGTTGAGCTCCTTCGCGAGGAGTTCGACGACTGCATTGGTGGACATGTTTTCTCTCAGACCTTCGTGAGCCAGTGGGCGTACTTGGGATTCTTGCCGTTCACGATGTCGAAGAAGGCCGACTGGATCTTCTCGGTGACGGGGCCGCGCGAACCACCGTCGCCACGGTTGCCGATTTCGATGCGGTCGAGTTCGCGGATGGGCGTCACTTCGGCGGCGGTGCCAGTGAAGAAGGCTTCGTCGGAAATGTAGACCTCGTCACGCGTGATGCGCTTTTGCACGAGCTCGATGCCGAGATCCTTGCAGATGTGCAGGATGGTGTTGCGCGTGATGCCGTTCAGGGCACCGGCCGACAGGTCGGGCGTGTAGACCACGCCGTTCTTGACCACGAACACGTTCTCGCCCGCGCCTTCGGACACGAAGCCGCTCGCGTCGAGCAGCAGCGCTTCGTCGTAGCCGTCGTCCAGCGCTTCCATGTTGGCGAGGATCGAGTTGGTGTAGTTGCTGACCGACTTGGCCTGCGTCATCGTGATGTTCACGTGGTGGCGCGTGTAGCTCGAGGTCTTCACGCGGATGCCGCGGCGCATGCCTTCTTCGCCGAGGTACGCACCCCAGGACCAGGCGGCGACCATGGCGTGGATCTTGTTGCCCTTGGGGCTCACGCCCAGCTTCTCGGAGCCGATCCAGATGAGGGGGCGCAGGTAGCAGCTTTCGAGCTTGTTCTCGCGCACGACCTGCTTCTGGGCTTCGTTCAGCTGCTCTTGCGAGAAGGGGATCTTCATGCGCAGGATCTTGGCGCTGTTGAACAGGCGCTCGGTGTGCTCGGCCAGGCGGAAGATGGACGTGCCGCCGTCCGCCGTCTTGTAGGCGCGCACGCCCTCGAAGGCGCCGCACCCGTAGTGCAGCGTGTGGCTCAGCACGTGGATCTTGGCGTCGCGCCAGTCCACGAGTTCGCCGTCCATCCAGATCTTGCCGTCACGGTCGTCCAGCGAGGGGGGGATCGAGCTCATTTCCTGATTCCTTTGGGAGCGGTGTGGGTGCGACCCACTGGGAAGTCGCAAAAGCTTTCGATTTTACGGCCGAGCCCGGAACGCGGTGCCCGACAATGGCCGGTTGTGCCAACCAGTGGAAAAAGGGTTCCCGTGTCCGTATTCAAGAACGTCATCGTCTATCGCATCGAACCTGCCTGGTCCCAATCACTGACCGAGGCAGAAGAAGGGCTGGCCAAGCAACGCTTCGTGCCTTGCGGCCCCTCGCAGGAAAAGTCCGCCGGCTGGGTCGAGCCCCGCGGCGAAGCCAACGGCCCATTGGTCGAATCCATCGACGGCCAGTGGCTGGTCGAGTACATGATCGAAAGCAAGCAGGTCCCCGGCTCCGTGGTGCGCCGCAAGCTCGACGAGCGCTGCGCCCAGATCGAAACGACCACCGGCCGCAAACCCGGCAAGAAGGAAAAGAAGGAGCTCAAGGAAGACATCACCCTGGAGCTGCTGCCCATGGCCTTCACGCGCAGCGCGCGCGTCACGGTGTGGATCGACAAGGCCGAGAACCGCCTCGTGATCAACAGCGGCAACGCCTCGCGCGCCGACGAAGTGGTCACCAGCCTCGTGAAGTCGCTCGACGGCTTTGCCGTGGCGCTGATCAACACGCAGATCGAGCCGGCCGCCGCCATGGCCAACTGGCTGCTGACGCAGGAGCCGCCGGCCGGTTTCAGCATCGACCGCGAGTGTGAGCTCAAGGCCTCCGACGACTCGAAGGCCGTGGTGCGCTACGCCAAGCACGCGCTGGACATCGACGAGGTCAAGCAGCACATCACCGACGGCAAGCGCCCGACGCGCCTGGCGCTCACCTGGGACGACCGCGTGTCCTTCGAGCTCACGCACGGCTTGCTGATCCGCAAGATCACCTTCCTCGAAGGCACGGGCGACGGCGCGGCAGGCGGCAAGAAGGAAGACAACTTCGACGCCGACGTGGCCATTGCCACCGGCGAACTCGGCCAGCTGGTGCCGGCGCTGCTCGACGCGCTGGGCGGCGAGGCGGCGTTCTCGGCGGCACCGCCAGATGAAGCACCCAAGGCTGCGGCTATTGCCACCGCACCTGCGGCGCAGGCCGACACGCCCGAAGAAGAAGACGCGCCTTTCTAAGTAAGCAAGCCAGGCGAAGCGCCCGCGCGCCTTCAGGCCGCGGGCGTTTCTTCGTCGGCCGGCGTCTCGGGCCGCGTGAGCGTCCAGCTCTGCAGCTTGCCGCCGTTGAACACGGCATCGACGTAAGAGCCGCCGGCGTCGGTCCAGCGGTACAGCTCGGGCTGCTCGTTCTCGGGCGAGCGCAGTTCGCCGAGCGCGCGCGTCATCGCAATGACGTGCATCAGCGTCACGCCGGGCTTGAGCTTGGCATTGAGCATCACCGAGCTCGCCACCGTGCCGATCGGCCGGTCGGCGGCGCGCTTGAGCACCTGCATGGCGCGGTTGAAGTGCATCAGCAGGAACATCACGATCGCGCCGCCGGCGAACGCCACGCCGCCCCATCCGTATTGGTGCCACGACAGGCCGAGGAGCGCGATGGCCCCCACGGGCACCAGCAATTTCTGGAAATTCATGGGGCGCATTGTCGCCGCCCGGCACGCGCGCCCTCGGAGGCGATGCGGTGGTTCCTGGCGAACGAACGCCCCGTCGCAGTAGCCACCGTGGCTACCGCCGGGCGCAGAAAGCGGTACTCACCCCGAAAAGCACAGGGTACCCAGGCGGCTGCGGGCACATTTCGCCGCACGGGCATCTGCCCGGGCCACCGAGAAACGCATGAACATCCCGCGCTCCGTCACTTTCGTTCGACTCACCCTTGCCGCCGCACTCGCGGGCACCGCCCTCAGCGGCTGCTACGTGGTGCCGCTCGGGCAACCCGCTCCCATCGCGCCATCACAGCAAAGCTACGCCGTCGCACCGGGGCCGGTGTCACAGACCTTCAGCGCGCGGCTCTACCCGTCGAACGCCGAAGCCGCGCGCTACGGCGCCGTCGGGGGCACGGTGACCAACGACATGAACGGCCGCGGCCACTTCAATGCGCAGATCGGCGCCGAACAGTTTCAGGGAGAGGCGACCCGCGTGGCCGGCTCGCGCACGGCCGGCGTGGCAAACGCCACCGGCAGTCGCGGCGGCAACCTGAGTTGCCAGTACACGATGAACTCCGCCACCTTGGGCAGCGGCCAGTGCGTGCTCAACAACGGGCCGGCGTTCACGATGCACATCGGAAGTTGAGCAGCGTCACACACAGAGAAATAGAAGGCCAGGGAGGCCAGGGAGGCCAGGGAAGGTAGGGAGGGTATGCCCGGCGCGACCACCACGCGCCGGGCATTTTTTTCTTTGGGCTACCAGTTCACGAGTTGGCGCATCTTGCGCCGCAGCTCGCGCTCACGCTTCTGCTCGGCCCTCCAGTCGTCGCGGATGGCCAGCGTGACCGACAGCGCCATCAGCAGGATCACGAACGCGAACGGCAAGGCGAACACGATGGTCGCCGTCTGTATGGCCTTGATGCCGCCCGCGAACAGCAGGCTCAGCGCAATCGCCGCCACCAGCACGCCCCAGGTGATCTTCACGCGGGCCGGCGGGTTCGGGTTGCCGTTGGTGCTCATGATGCCCAGCACCAGCGTCGCGGAATCGCCCGAGGTCACGAAGAACACGAACACCAGCAGCGTGCCCACGATCGACAGCAGCCCGCCCATCGGCATGGCCTTGAACATCACGAACATGGTGGTCGACACGTCGGCCTTCACCGCTTCGACCAGCGGCACGCCCTGGAAGATTTCGAAGTTGAGCGCCGCGCCGCCGAACACCGAGAACCAGGCGAAGCCCACCAGCGTCGGGGCGATCACCGTGCCCAGGATGAACTGGCGGATCGTGCGGCCGCGCGAGACGCGCGCAATGAACAGGCCCACGAACGGCGACCACGCCAGCCACCAGGCCCAGTAGAACAAGGTCCAGTCGGCCACCCACGAGCTGTTGCGAAACGGGTTCATGCGCAGGCTCATGCGCACGAAATCGGCGAGGTACGCGCCCAACGTGTTGGTGAAGGTCTCGACGATGGCAATGGTCGGCCCCACGACCAGCACCGTGAGCGCCAGCAGCGCCGCCACCACCAGGTTGCCCATCGACAGCCACTTCACGCCGCGCTCGACGCCGGTGACCGCCGAGGTGATGAACAGCGCCGTCGTCACCACGATGATCGTCGCCTGCGTCCAGCGGCCGATCTCCGCACCGAAGGCCGCGTGCAGCCCGCTGTTGATCTGCGTGGCGCCCATGCCCAGCGAGGCCGCCACACCGAAGGCCGTGGCCACCACGGCCAGCACGTTGAAGGCCGGCGACAGCCGCTGCACGAAGCGCCATGGCAGCGCCTCGGTGGCCGAGCTGACCAGCGGCAGCGCCTTGCGCCGGAAGCTGAAGAAGGCGATCGACAGGCCCACGATGCCGTAGATCGCCCAGGGGTGCAGTCCCCAGTGGAAGAAGGCGTAGCGCATCGCCACGCCCGCGGCATCGGGCGAAGCGGCGATCACGCCGGGCGGCGGATTCGCATAGTGCGAGATCGGCTCGGCCACGCCCCAGAACACCAGGCCGATGCCCATGCCGGCCGCGAACAGCATCGAAAACCACGCGCCGATGGAGAACTCGGGCTCGTCGTCTTCATCGCCCAGCTTCAGGTCGCCGAAGCGGCTGAAGGCCAGGAAGAAGGCCAGCACCACCAGCCCGAGCACCACCCACAGGTAGAACCAGCCGAAGTTGCGCGTGATGTCGGCGAGCGCGGTGCTGAACACGCGGTCGAGCGACGCGGGAGAGACCAGCCCCCACAGCACGACCACCGCGATCAGCCCGGCAGAGACGATGAGTTGCATGGCGGGGTCCTCCTGAATGTGAGTGTTGTCGTGCCGGCGCACGCACGTGCGAGTGTCAGTCGAGTCGGCGCACCACGTCCATCGCTTCCTCGATGCGGTCGACCGGGTGAATGGTCAGGCCCTCGATCTCCTTCGCGCCCTTGCGCGGCGCGTTGGCCTTCGGCACCACGGCCACGCTGAAGCCCAGCTTGGCCGCCTCGCGCAGGCGCTCCTGGCCGCGCGGCGCGGGGCGCACCTCGCCGGCCAGGCCCACTTCGCCGAAGGCGATGAAGCCCTTGGGCAGCGGCTTGCCGCGCAGGCTCGAGGTGATGGCCAGCATCACGGCCAGGTCGGCCGCGGGCTCGCTGATGCGCACGCCGCCCACCGCGTTGACGAACACGTCCTGGTCCATGCAGGCCACGCCGGCGTGGCGGTGCAGCACGGCCAGCAGCATCGCGAGGCGGTCGCGGTCCAGGCCCACCGAGAGGCGACGCGGGCTCGGCCCGCCGTTGTCGACCAGCGCCTGGATTTCGACCAGCATCGGCCGCGTGCCTTCGAGCGTGACCAGCACCACGCTGCCCGGCACCGGCTCGTCGTGCTGGCTCAGGAAGATCGCGCTCGGGTTGGTCACGCCCTTCAGGCCGCGCTCGGTCATGGCGAACACGCCGATCTCGTTCACCGCGCCGAAGCGGTTCTTGATGGCGCGCACGAGCCGAAAGCTCGAGTGCGTGTCGCCTTCGAAATACAGCACCGTGTCGACCATGTGTTCGAGCACGCGCGGACCGGCCAGCGCGCCTTCCTTGGTGACGTGCCCCACCAGCACCACGGCCGTGCCGCTGGTCTTGGCAAAGCGCGTCAGGTGCGCCGCGCATTCGCGCACCTGCGCCACCGAGCCGGGCGCGGAGGTGAGCTGGTCGGAGTACACCGTCTGGATCGAGTCGATCACCGCGATGGCCGGGCGCGTGGCGTCGAGAGTGGCGATGATCTTTTCGAGCTGGATCTCGGCCAGCACCTGCACCTGCGAGTGGTCGAGCCCGAGCCGTTTGGAGCGCAGCGCGACCTGCGAGCCGCTTTCTTCGCCGGTGACGTACAGCGCGTTCTGCCCCGCGCGCTGCAGCGCATCGACCGCCTGCAGCAGCAGCGTCGACTTGCCGATGCCCGGGTCGCCGCCGATGAGCGTCACGCCGCCCGACACGATGCCGCCGCCGAGCACGCGGTCGAGTTCGTCGATGCCGGTGGGGGTGCGTGCGATGTCGGTCGCTTCGATTTCCGAGAGCGTGGCCAGTTCGGAGACGCCCGCCAGCGGCGAGAACTGCGTGCCGAAGCGGTTGTTAGCCGGTGCGTTGCTGCCAGCCACTTGTTCTATCAATGTGTTCCATGCCCCGCAACTCGGGCATTTGCCGAGCCACTTGGGGCTGGTGCCGCCGCATTCGCTGCAGACGAAAGTTGTTTTGTCCTTGGCCATGCAGCGAGTTTAGGTGTCCGCACAAACCCTGATGACTGGCATCTTGGAAAGAAAGCCCCAATCATTTAACATGTTAAATAATTCTGAGAGGCACAGCTTTTGAGCACCACCTTCACGCACCGCAATTTGCCGCGCCTGCTGCTGCAGGCCCGCGAAGCCGTGATGGCCCACACGCGGCCCAGCCTGCGCGAGCACGCGCTGTCCGACCAGCAATGGCGCGTGCTGCGCGTGCTGGGCGAACACGGCGCGGTCGACACCGGCCGCGTCGCGCGCGAGGCCTTCATCCTCGGCCCCAGCCTCACGGGCGTGCTCGCACGCATGGAGCGCGACAACCTCATCACCCGCGCCCGCGATCCGGCCGACCAGCGCCGCACCGTGGTCGAGGCCACGCCGCACGGCATGAAGCTCGTGAAGCGGCTGGGCAGCAGCATCGAGGCGCACTACGACTGGATGGAAAAGTCGCTGGGCAAGGCCAAGCTGACGCAGCTCTACGGCCTGCTCGACGAACTGATCGCGCTGGAGCAACCCGACACATGACCACTTCCTTTCTTCCCACCGGCACCGTGTACGGCACGCTGCTGAACTTCCGCGCCGAAGCCGCAGCGCTCGCGCCGCAGATGACCGAGGCGCCCTACAAGGCACCGCCGAAGGCGCCCGTGCTCTACGTGAAGACGGCCAACACCTGGAGCCCGCACGGCAGCGCGATCGCCGTGCCCGCTTCGGTGCCCGAGGTGGAAGTCGGCGCGAGCATCGGCATGGTGATCGGCGCCGAGGGCGACATCGAAGGCTTCGTGCTGCTGAACGACCTGTCGATTCCGCATGCGAGCTTCTTCCGCCCGCCGGTGAAGTTCAAGTGCGTCGACGGCTTCCTGGGCATCGGCCCGGCGCTGCGCGACGCGCAGGACGTGGCCGACCCGGCGCAGTTCCGCGTCGAGGTGCGCATCAACCGCGAGCTGAAGCAGTCGATCGACTTCTGGCAGCTGGTGCGCCCCGCACCGCAGCTGCTCGCCGACGTGGGCGAGTTCATGACGCTGGCGCATGGCGACGTGCTGATGCTCGGCTGCGACCTCGGCCGCCCGCTGGCCCGCGCGGGCGACCGCATCGACATCTCCGCGCCAGGGTTCGAAACCCTGAGCAATACGCTGGTGAAGGAAGCCACGGCATGAAGCACGCACGCGTCATCTTCGAAGGCCGCGAGCACACCGGCACCGCACATGAATTCAACGGCCAGGCCGACGTCGCCGTGCGGCTGGGCGACGGCCGCGTCGTGCCGCAGGACCAGCTCGTGTGGCTGCCGCCGCTCGCGCCCACGGCGCGCCCGCGCACCATCCTCGCACTCGGCCTGAACTACGCCGACCACGCGAAAGAGCTGGAGTTCAAGGCGCCTGAAGAACCGCTGGTGTTCGTCAAGGGTCAGAGCACGCTCATCGGCCACCGCCAGCTCACGCACCGCCCGGCCGACGTGAAGTTCATGCACTACGAATGCGAACTCGCCATCGTGGTCGGCAAGACCGCCAAGCATGTGAAGCGCGACGATGCCTATGACTTCATCGGCGGCTACACGGTGGCCAACGACTACGCGATTCGCGACTACCTCGAGAACTGGTACCGCCCCAACCTGCGCGTGAAGAACCGGGACACCTGCACGCCGCTGGGGCCGTGGTTCGTCGATGCGGCCGACGTGCACAACCTTCCAGGTGGCCCGATGGCGCTCGAGCTGCGCACCACCGTGAACGGCACCGTCACGCAACAGGGCAACACGCGCGACATGATCTTCGACGCGCCCTTCCTCATCGAGTACTTCAGCCGCTTCATGACGCTGTCGCCGGGCGACCTGATCCTCACCGGCACGCCCGACGGCGTGGTCGATTGCCAGCCGGGCGACGTGGTCGTGACCGAGATCGACGGCGTCGGCGCCCTGGTCAACACCATCGCCGCGCGCTGACCGGCTGACCGAGCTACCCCTTTCAAAAAAAACGGAGACACACCGCCATGACGACTGCCAGAACCCGGACCTTCCGCCTTGCTGCCGCCCTCGTGGCGGCCAGCGCCGCCACGATGTTCACGCCGGCCTCGACCGCGCAAACCACATCGGCCTACCCGACCAAGCCCGTACGCTGGGTGGTGGGCTACCCGGCCGGCGGCGGCACCGACTACCTTGCGCGCACGGCCGGTGCGCAGCTCTCTCAGCAGCTCGCACAGCCCGTCACGGTGGACAACCGCCCCGGCGCGGGCGCGATCATCGCGTCGGAAAACGTGGCGCGTTCGCCGGGCGACGGCTACACCGTGTTTTCGGCCGACAACGGCGTGCTGGTCTACAACCCCGCGCTCTACAAGAAGCTGCCCTACGACGCCGAGAAAGACTTCGCGCCGCTCGGCATGATGGGCCGCTCGCCGCTCATCATCACGGCCGCACCCGGCGCGGGCTTCAGCGACGCCAAGGCGCTCATCGCGGCGCTCAAGGCCTCGCCGGGCAAGTACAGCATCGCCACGCCGGGCACCGGCAGCCCGCACCACCTGGCCTACGAGCTGTTCCAGCGCGAAGCCGGTGTCTCGCTGCTGCACATTCCCTACAAGGGCGGCGCGCCCGCGCTGCAGGACCTCATGGGCAACCAGGTGCCGCTGATGATGCTCGACCTGCCCAGCGGCATCAGCGCCGTGAAGGCCGGCAAGGTCATTCCGCTGATGGCCATGTCGGCCGAGCGCGTGCCGCAGCTGCCCCAGCTGCCGACGGCCAAGGAGCTCGGCTACGCCGTCGAGGCCTACACCTGGCAAGGGCTGGTGGCACCGGCCGCCACGCCCAAGGACATCCAGGCGCGCCTCGGCGCCGACCTGCTCAAAAGCATGAACGACCCCGGCGTGAAGCAGAAGCTCTACGACGCCGGCTGGGAAGCCCGCCCCACGGACGCCGCCGAGATGACCCGCTTCGTGGACACCGAACGCAAGAAGTGGCACGCGCTGATCAAGGCGCGCGACATCAAGCTCGACTGACGACACACCGCCTCAAGGCCGCAACACCTTCACGCCCATGCAACAGATCCATCACCTCATCGACGGCAAGCAAGTCCAAGGCGCCGACTACTTCGAAACCGTCAACCCCGCCACGCAGGAAGTGCTGGCCGAAGTCGCCTCGGGCGGCGAGGCCGAAGTGAATGCCGCCGTGGCGGCCGCCAAGGCCGCGTTTCCGAAGTGGGCCGGCCTGCCCGCGCCGGAGCGCGCGAAGCTGATCCGCAAGCTCGGCGACCTCATCGCGAAGCACGTGCCCGAGATCGCGCAGACCGAAACCAACGACTGCGGCCAGGTGATCGCGCAGACCGGCAAGCAGCTCATTCCACGCGCGGCCGACAACTTCTACTACTTCGCCGAGATGTGCACGCGCGTCGACGGCCACACCTACCCCACGCCCACGCACCTGAACTACACGCTGTTCCATCCGGTGGGCGTGTGCGCGCTCATCAGCCCGTGGAACGTGCCCTTCATGACCGCCACCTGGAAGGTCGCGCCCTGCCTGGCCTTCGGCAACACGGCCGTGCTGAAGATGAGCGAGCTCTCGCCGCTCACGGCCGCGCGCCTGGGCGAGCTGGCGCTCGAAGCGGGCATTCCGGCCGGCGTGCTGAACCTCGTGCACGGCTACGGCAAGGAAGCGGGCGAGCCGCTGGTGGCGCACCCCGACGTGCGCGCGATTTCGTTCACCGGCTCCACCGCCACGGGCAACCGCATCGTGAAGAGCGCGGGCCTGAAGAAGTTCAGCATGGAACTCGGCGGCAAGAGCCCCTTCGTGATCTTCGAAGACGCCGACCTCGACCGCGCGCTCGACGCGGCCGTGTTCATGATCTTCAGCAACAACGGCGAGCGTTGCACGGCCGGCTCGCGCATCCTGGTGCAGCAGTCGATCTACGCCGACTTTGCCGCCAGGTTCGCCGAGCGCGCCAGGCGCATCACCGTGGGCGACCCGCTCGACGAGAAGACCATCGTCGGCCCGATGATTTCGCAGGCCCACCTGGCCAAGGTGCGCAGCTACATCGAGCTGGGCCCGAAGGAAGGCGCCACGCTGCTGTGCGGCGGCCTCGACGCACCGGCCAACCTGCCCGACCGCGTGAAGAAGGGCAACTACGTGATGCCCACCGTGTTCGCCGACGTCGACAACCGCATGAAGATCGCGCAGGAAGAAATCTTCGGCCCGGTCGCCTGCCTGATTCCGTTCAAGGACGAGGCGCACGCCATCGAGCTGGCCAACGACATCGCCTACGGCCTCTCGAGCTACGTGTGGACCGAGAACATCGGCAAGGCGCACCGCGTGGCCGCTGCCGTCGAGGCCGGCATGTGCTTCGTCAACAGCCAGAACGTGCGAGACCTGCGCCAGCCCTTCGGTGGTACCAAGGCCTCGGGCACGGGGCGCGAAGGCGGCACCTGGAGCTACGAAGTGTTCTGCGAGCCGAAGAACATCGCGGTGTCGATGGGCTCGCACCACATTCCGCACTGGGGCGTGGCGTGAGCGTTCAACGCCGCACGCTGCTGCAGGGCGTTGCCGCACTCGCGGCACTGCCCGCACTGGCACGCGCGCAAACGGCATGGCCCGCCAAGCCGGTGCGCATCGTCGTGCCCTTCACGCCCGGCGGCACCACCGACTTCGTCGCGCGGCTGGTCGGCCTCGAACTCGGCAAGGCGCTGGGCCAGCCGGTCATCGTCGAGAACAAGCCCGGCGCCGGCACGGTGATCGGCGTCGATGCGGTCGCCAAGTCGGCACCCGATGGCCACAGCTTCGTGTGCGTGGCCAACAGCTTCACAGCCAACCCCACGCTCGTGCGCAAGCTGCCCTACGACACGTTGAAAGACCTGCGCCCGGTCGCGCTCATGGGCATGTCGGAGCACGTGCTCGCCACGCACCCGGGCAGCGGCCTGAAGACGCTGGCCGACCTGCGCAACCAGGCCAAGGACAAGCCCGGCACGCTGAGCTTCGCCTCCTTCGGCAACGGCACCTCGGCGCACCTGTCGGGCGAGATGCTCAAGCTGCAGATGGGCCTGGACATCGTGCATGTGCCCTACAAGGGCCAGGGCCCGGCGCTCGCCGACCTGCTCGGCGGCCAAGTCACCGTGATGTTTGGCAACTGGCCCGAGTTCCGCAGCCATGTGCAGGCCGGCAAGCTGGTGGCGCTGGGCATGGCGACGGCGCAGCGCTCGCAGTACGCGCCCGCGATACCCACACTGGCCGAACAGGGCGTGGCCATCGAGTCCAATTCGTGGAACGGCCTGCTGGCTCCGGCCGGCACGCCCGACGCCATCGTGCAACGCATGAACGCCGAGGTGAATCGCGCACTCGCGTCGCCGGCCGTGGCCGAGGCGTTCCACAAGGGCGGCATCGCGTCGCTGTCGGGCACGCCCGAGCGCTTTGCCGAGTTCATTCGCAGCGAGATCGCGAAGTACGCCGACGTGATCCGCAAGGCTAACATCCAGATCGAGGGCTGACCATGAGCCTCTATGCGATGCAGAAGTTCCTGTTCGCGCTGAACCGCGACGCCGAGGTGCAGCGCCGCTTCGCCGAAGGCGGCGACACGCGCACCGCGCTGCTGGCCGGCTACGACCTGAACGACGAAGAGCGCGAAGCCATCGGCACCGGCGACATCGGCAAGCTCTACGTGCTCGGGTGCAACGGCCAGTTGCTGATGCACTTCGCGCCGCTGCTGGGCATCGCATGGGCGGACTATCTGGAAGCCATGCGCGAGGGCGTTCGCAAGTACGGCCCGGTCCGCGCAGGCATCTACGCGATGACGACAGGCACAGACGAAAAGGTGGCAGGCGTATGAGTCTCGTATTCGCAGGCGTGTGCAGCCACGCCCCCGGCATCACGGGCCGCGCCCATCTGGCCGACCCTGCCGTGAAGGACGAGTTCCACGCGCAGTTCCATCGCTTCGGCGAGGCGATGCGCGCGACCAAGCCCGACGCGGTGATCGTCATCGCGGCCGAGCACTTCGCGAACTTCTTCATGAACAACATGCCCGCGTATGCGATCGGCATGGCCGACCGCTACGAGGGCCCGATCGAAGACCCGAAGTGGCTGGGCATCGAGGCGCGCACCATCCCCGGCGACGCCGCGCTGTCGCAGCGCCTGATCCGCGAGGTGATGCAGACCGTGGACGTGGCCTACGCGGAAGAGTGGAAGTTCGACCACGGCATCATGGTGCCGCTGAACTTCCTCACGCCGAACTTCGACACCAAGGTCATTCCCGTGAACATCAACTGCCAGGGCCCGCCGCTCACGCCGCTGCACCGCGCGTGGGCCTTCGGCGAGGCCTTGCGCCGCGCCTGCGACAAGGCGCCCGAGCGCATCGCGCTGGTGGGCACGGGCGGCATCTCGCACTGGCCGGCCACGCCCGACTCGGGCAAGGTGAATGCCGAGTGGGACGCCGAGTTCATGCGCCGCTGGTGCGCCAACGACCGCGAGGCGCTGCTTTCGCAGGTCGACTACAACGACGAAGCCACCTACCGCGAAGCGGGCCAGGGCGGCTTCGAGATCCGCACCTTCCTCAGCGTGGCCGCGGCCGCGCGCGGCAAGGGCGAGATCTTCCACATGAAGGCCATCCCGATCTTCGCGGTGACCTGCACGGCCGCCGTGATGTCGGTGGCCTGAACAAGAGAAAAAGAGAACACGCATGCCGCACCTCGTGATCCTGTACACGCCCAACATCGAGGCCGAGACCGACGTGTCGGCGCTGTGCCGCACGCTGGCCGACACCATGCTCGAACAGCGCGACGAGGCCGGCAAGCCGGTGTTCCCCACCGGCGGCACGCGCGTGCTGGCCTACCCCGCCGCGCACTACGCGGTGGCCGACGGCCAGGCCGACTACGCCTTCGTGTACCTCAACCTGCGCATGGCCTCGGGCCGTTCCGAGGCGGTGAAGAAGAAGGCCGGCGACGAGTTGCTGGCCGCGGTGCGCACGCATTTCGAGCCCATCTTCTCGCAGCGCCACATCGGCATCACACTGCAGATCGACGAAGCCCCGGGGCAGGTGTACGACGGCAAGCACAGCAACCTGCATCCCCTGTTCAACAAGACCTAAGCACCGAGAAGCGAGCCCCCATGCTCTCCACCGCCACCATCGCCCAACTGGCCGCCGAACTGCACGAGAGCGAGAAGTCGCGCGTGCAAGTCGAGCATTTTTCCAAGCGCTTTCCCGAGATGACGATCGAGGACGGCTACGCCATCTCGCGCGAATGGGTGAAGCACAAGATCGCCGAAGGCCGCATCGTCAAGGGCCACAAGATCGGCCTCACGTCGCGCGCGATGCAGCAGTCCAGCCAGATCGACGAGCCCGACTACGGCACGCTGCTGGACGACATGTTCTTCGAGCAGGGCGGCGACATCCCGTTCACGCGCTTCATCGCGCCGCGCATCGAGGTCGAGCTGGCCTTCGTGCTCGGCAAGAAGCTGCAGGGCCCCAACGTGACCCTCTTCGACGTGCTGGCCGCCACCGACTACGTGGTGCCCGCCATCGAGATCATCGACGCGCGCATCGAGCAGTTCGACCGCCACACCAAGGCGCCGCGCAAGGTGTTCGACACCATTTCCGACAACGCGGCCAACGCCGGCATCGTGATGGGCGGCCGGCCGGTGAAGCCCGACGCGGTCGACCTGCGCTGGGTGAGCGCGCTGCTCTACAAGAACGGCGTGATCGAAGAGTCGGGCGTGGCCGCGGCCGTGCTCAACCACCCGGCCACCGGCGTGGCCTGGCTCGCGAACAAGCTCGCGCCGTGGGACGAATGCCTCGAGGCCGGCGAGATCGTGCTGGGCGGTTCGTTCACGCGCCCCACCACCGCCGTGCCGGGCGACACCTTCCATGCCGACTACGGCCCCCTGGGCTCCATCGCTTTCCGTTTCGTCTGACGAGTTCTTTTCATGCACACCCCACTCAACACCTTCAAGCAGGCCATGCAGGCCGGCCAACCGCAAATCGGCCTGTGGGTCGGCCTGGGCGACGGCTACGTGGCCGAGCTGCTGGCCGGCACCGGCTACGACTGGCTGCTGGTCGACGGCGAGCACGCGCCCAACGACGTGCGCTCGGTGCTCGCGCAGCTGCAGGGCATTTCCAGCGCGTGGTCGGCGCAGCCCGACGCGCAGCGCTCGCACCCCATCGTGCGCATTCCCGTCGGCGACACCACGCTGATCAAGCAGTACCTGGACATCGGCGCGCAGACGCTGCTGGTGCCGATGGTCGACACCGCCGAGCAGGCCGCCAAGCTGGTGCAGGGCATGCGCTACCCGCCCGAAGGCATCCGCGGCATGGGCAGTGCGCTGGCGCGCGCGTCGCGCTGGCAGGCGTATCCCAACTACCTGCACGAAGCCAACGCGCAGACCTGCCTGCTGGTGCAGGCCGAGACGGTCGAGGCGATGAAGAACCTCGACGCCATCGCGGCCACGCCGGGCGTGGACGGCGTGTTCATCGGCCCGGCCGACCTGTCGGCCTCGATGGGCTTCGTGGGCCAGCCCAACCACCCCGAGGTGCAGGCCGTGATCGCCGACGCCGTCGCGCGCATCCGCAAGGCCGGCAAGGCGGCCGGCATCCTGTCGACCACCGAAGAGCAGGCGCGCAAGTGGCTCGCGGCCGGCGCGCTGTTCGTGGCCGTGGGCGTCGACACCATCCTGCTCGCGGCGGCGGCCAAGCAGCTGCTCACGAAGTACAAGGCCGCACCGGGCGCCACCGCGCCCAACGGCTACTGACCTCTCACGCCCTTTCACGAGCCAGCTTCCGCCAGCCGCATGACCACGCCCACCGACCCGACCCCCAAGCGCTTCCGCTCCGCCACCATCCGCGAGGGCACGATCCGCGCGACCACGCGCAGCTTCCTGCACGCGCTGGGGCAGGACGACGAGGACATCGCGCGCCCGCACGTCGGCGTGTTCCACACGGGCGGCGAGATGAGCCCGTGCAACCTCAACCTGCGCGAGCAGGCGCAGCACGCCAAGACCGGCATCTACGCGGGCGGCGGCACGCCGCACGAATGCCCGGTGGTGTCGGTGAGCGACGGCCTGACGATGGCGCATTCGGGCATGCGCTTCTCGCTGATCTCGCGCGAACTCATCGCCGACAGCGTGGAAGCGTCCACGCGCGGCCACCAGTGGGACGGCATCTTCGCCATCGGCGCCTGCGACAAGAACCTGCCGGGGCTGATGATGGGCATGGTCCGCTGCAACGTGCCCAGCGTGTTCGTGCATGGTGGCTCGGCTTTGCCCGGGCAGATGCCCGGTCCCGATGGCCGCGACCTCAACGTGGTCGACACCTACGAGACCATCGGCAAGGTGCTGGCCGGCACCGCCACGCACGACGAACTCGACGCCATGAGCCGCGCCTGCCTGCCCACGGCCGGCGCCTGCGCGGGGCAGTTCACGGCCAACACGATGGGCATGGTGTCGGAGGCGCTGGGCCTGGCGCCCATCGGCTCGAGCATGGTGCCGGCGGTGTTCAGCGAGCGCGCGCCGCTGATGCGCCGCGCCGCGAAACAGCTCATGAAAGCGGTGCTGGGCGATGGCCCGCTGCCGCGCGATGTCGTGACGCGCAAGGCACTCGAGAACGCCTGTGCCGTGGTCTCGGCCACGGGCGGCTCGACCAACGCGGCGCTGCACCTGCCGGCCATTGCGCACGAGGCGGGCATCAAGTTCCACCTGGACGACGTGGCCGAAATCTTCGCGCGCACGCCGCTCATTGCCGACCTGCGTCCGGGCGGCCAGTACCTGGCGCGCGACGTGTACTACATCGGCGGTGCGGGCGTGATCCTGCGCACGCTGCTCGAGCAAGGCTTCCTGCACGGCGACGCCCTCACCTTCACCGGCCGCACGCTGGCCGAGGAAGTGGCCGACGCCGCCGCGCCCGATGGTCGCGTGGTGCGCGCAGCGGGCAACCCGATCACGCGCGACGGCGGGCTGGCGGTGCTCAAGGGCAACCTCTGCCCCGATGGCGCGCTGCTCAAGACGGCCGGGCTGCAGACGCTGGTGCACCGCGGCCCGGCGCGCGTCTTCAACTCGGAAGAAGAAGCGCAGGCGGCGGTGCAGAACCGCCGCTACGAAGCGGGCGACGTGATCGTCATCCGCAACGAAGGCCCCAAGGGCAGTCCCGGCATGCGCGAGATGCTGGGCATCACCGCGCTGCTCTACGGCCAGGGCATGGGCGACAAGGTGGCGCTGCTCACCGACGGGCGTTTTTCGGGCGCCACGCGCGGCCTGTGCATCGGCTACGCGGGGCCCGAGGCGGCCGACGGCGGGCCGATTGCGGTGCTGCGCGACGGCGACATGGTGGCCATCGATGCACGCGCCGCGGCGCGCAGCATTTCGGTCGAACTGAGCGCCGAAGAAATCGCCTCACGGCTGGCCGGACGTGAGGTAAACGCGGGGGTGGTGCACGGTGGTTTGTTGGAAAAATACGCGCTCACCGTGCGCCCTGCCCACCAGGGCGCCGTGACCCACTCGGGCGCGGTCACCTGGCTGCGCGACGAGTCGTGATCCTGCTCCCTCCTCACCCTCCAGAAAAGAGACAGACATGACCTTCACCCGCCGCCACATGCTGCAGTCCACCGGCGCTTCGGCGCTGCTTGCCAGCCTCGGCCAGCAGGCCTTTGCGCAGGCTGCCGCGCTCGAGAACGCGACCATCGTCACCGGCTTTGCGGCCGGCGGCACCTCGGACACCACCTGCCGGCGCATCGCGCTGAAGCTGAGCCCCGACTACGCCAAGACCGCCGTGGTCGAGAACCGCACCGGCGCGGGCGGCCAGATTGCCGTGAGCTATGTGAAAGGCCGTCCGGCCGACGGCACCACCATCCTGCAGACGCCCACGTCGATCCTCACGATCTATCCGCACATCTACAAGAAGCTGCCGTACGACCCGATGGTCGACCTCACGCCCGTGAGCCTGGCCTGCATCTTCGACTTCGGCTTCGCGGTCGGTCCGGCCGTGCCGGCCACCGTCAAGACGGTGCCCGAGTTCCTCGCCTGGGCCAAGGCCAACCCGGCCGGCGCCAACTACGGCTCGCCGGCCGCGGGTTCCACGCCGCACTTCATCGGCGCGCTGCTGGGCAAGCAAGGCGGCGTCGAGCTCAAGCACGCGGCCTACCGCGGCACGCAGCCGGCCATGCTCGACCTGCTGGGCGGCAACATCTCGGCGGTGTCGGGCCCCATCGGCGACATCACGCAGCATCTGCAATCGGGCAAGGTGCGCATCCTGGGCGTGTCGGGTGCCAAGCGCAACCGCTTCGCGCCCGATGTGCCCACTTTCGGCGAGCAGGGCATCAAGAACATGGCGCACAGCGAATGGTTCGCCTTCTTCCTGCCGGCCAAGGCCTCGCCCGAACTGGTCACGAAGCTCAACACGGCGATGAAGAACGCGCTCGCGCAGAAGGACGTGATCGACGGCCTCGGCACCTTCGGCCTGGAAGCCATGTCTTCCACGCCTGCCGAGCTGGGCGATCTGTTGAAGAAGGACACCGCCAAGTGGGCGCCGATCGTCAAGGAAGTCGGCTTCACGGCTGAAGGTTGATCACATGAAGGAACTGCCATGAACACACTCGCCACCACTGCGCCGTCGGCGCTGGTCCATCCCTCGATCCATCCCGACGAGCGCGCCGCGCGCGAAGAGCTCGCGGCCTGCTATCGCGTGTTCGCGATGCTGGGCTGGGTCGAGATGATCTACAACCACATCACGGTGCGGCTGCCCGACAGCGTGACGGGTGGCGAGAAGCAGTTCCTCATCAACCCCTTCGGCCTGCACTACAGCGAGGTGACGGCCAGCAACCTCGTAAAGATCGACCTGCAAGGCAAGGTGCTCGACGGTTCGACGCACGCGGTGAACCCGGCCGGCTTCGTGGTGCACGCGGCCATCCACGACGGCCTGCCCGGCGCGCACTGCGTGATGCACACGCACACCACGGCCGGCGTGGCCGTGGCCTGCCTGCAGGGCGGCCTGCAGCAGACCAATTTCTATACCGCCCAACTGCACGGCATGGTGGCGTACCACGACTTCGAGGGCATCACGATCCATGCCGACGAAGGCCCGCGCCTCTTGAAGAGCATCGGCGACCGCAACGCGGTGATCCTGCGCAACCACGGCCTGCTGGCCTGGGGCCAGACGCTGCCGCAGACCTTCGCGATCCTGTGGACGCTGCAACGCGCCTGCGAGATCCAGATGGCGACCTTCTCGATGGGCGCTGCGATTCCGGTGAGCGAAGAGATTGCGCAGCGCTGCACGCGCGACGCACTGCAGTTCAGCCCCGCGCATGGCGCCGGGCAGGACGTGTTCAATGCACTGGTGCGGCAAGTGGACCGCATCGACCCAAGCTACCGCAACTGAGGCGCCTGTTCCCATGAAGATTTGCATTTACGGCGCCGGCGCGATCGGCGGATGGATCGGCGTCGGCCTTGCACAGGCAGGCCAGCGTCTCAACGTGGTGGCGCGCGGCGCCACGCTCGACGCGCTGCAGAAGGACGGCCTCTCGCTCATGCGCGGCGAAGTGCGCACGCGCGTGCCGGTGAACGCGGTGGCCGACCCCGAGGCAATCGGTGTTCAAGACCTGGTGGTGATCGCCGTGAAGGCGCCCGCGCTGGCCGGCGTGGCCGAACGCATCGGGCCGCTGATCGGGCCCGACACGATCGTGCTGGTCGCGATGAACGGCGTGCCGTGGTGGTTCCTCGAAGGCGGCTTCGGCGGCGAGATCACGGGGCATCGCCTCGCGGCCGTCGACCCCGAAGGCGCGATTGCCAAGGCCATTCCGTCGCGCAACGTGATTGGCTGCGTGGTGCACGCGAGCTGCTCGCTCGACGGGCCGGGCGTGGTGCGGCACCACTTCGGCAACGGGCTGATCGTGGGCGAGCCTTCGGGCGAGGCCACGTCGCGCGTGCAGAAGCTGGTGGAGCTGCTGAAAAGCACGGGCATCGACACCACGCTGTCGCCGCAGATCCAGAAGGACGTGTGGTTCAAGCTGTGGGGCAACATGACGGTGAACCCGATCAGCGCGCTCACGGGTGCCACCACCGACCTGATCATGGGCGACGACTACGTGCGCGGTTTCATCTCGGCGGTGATGCTCGAGGCCAAGGAGATCGGCCGGCGCATCGGCATCGAGATCACGCAGAGTCCCGAAGACCGGCACGCGGTGACGATGAAGCTCGGCGCGTTCAAGACCTCGATGCTGCAGGACGTGGAAGCGGGCCGTTCGGTCGAGCTCGACGCGCTTGTCACCGTGGTCCGCGAACTCGGCGAACTGACGGGTGTGGCCACGCCGTTCACGGATGCGCTGCTGGGGTTGGCGCGGCTGCGGACGCGGCAGCTCGGGTTGTACTGAGCGGACTGCCGCTGACTTACCAGCGCTTTTCGGGCGCGGCGGCGATGAACTTGGTGCAGGCCTCCACGGCCTTCGCGCGCTCTTCGCGCAGCAGTTGCCAGTTGTCGGCCTGCCACCGCGCCCACGCAACCGCCTCCGACTGGTAGCGGCATTCGATCGGCGGGCGCATGAAGCCGGGGCGCCCCAGGTCGGCGCCGAACTTGAGGCGGAACAGCTCGTCCGATCCCAGCAGGTTTTCGTAGACGAGGTGCCACGGCCCCGGGAGCAGCAGGGTGTCGGCTTCCTTCGGAATCTGGCGCGCCGCCTCGATCTCCTCGGGCGTGGAACCGTCCGTCAAGGCGGTGGCCAACGCGGCCTCGGCGCGCTTCCGGTAGATATCGGTGGCGACCTTGCTCAAGGCGTCGTTGAGTTCGCTCATGGCGGGGTTGACGCCCAGCGGGTCGTCCTTGAGTTCCTCGAGCGTGGTGCCGCCCAGGTCGTCTTTCGAGAAGCCTTGCGCACCCACGCCGCCCGAAAGCACCGCGAACGCGACGTTCAGCGCGACCTGTCCGGCGACGTTGTTGATCGTGTTCTCTCGGCGCACCACCCGCAGGTGCTCGATGCCGGGCTTGTAGGTGCCGCGGTTGAAGCGCAGACGGGTTTGCAGGGGTGCGGCGGGTGCTGCTTCGGCGGGTGCTGAAGCTGCGGCCATGGGTTGTGGCGCGGGCGCTTCGGTCTGGGCCTGCGCCGAGAAGCCGGCGATGGCCAGTGCCAGGCCGAGGGCATGCCGTGCGGCACGCGACGGCGTTCGTTTCTTCGTCGAATGAATCATGTGAGCTGTTTTCCTCCGGGGCGGATTGTCTCCGGCGGGAGGCTCGGTTCTATCGACGATGTTCAGGGCGTGTGCACAGGCCACCGGGTACTTCCCTCCGCGAATGTCCTCCGGGCTTCGCCCTCCCCCTTGATTTCGCTGCGGGAAGCACCCAGTGTCCTGCGCACGGGACGCGGCGGTGGTGTGCGGCCGATCAACAGCCGCACTGCCCAAAGCTCACGTCGATGGGGTGCCTTGCGCAGCGAAATCAAGGAGGAGCCCGAAGGGCGGGGGACATTCGCGGAGCAAGGCTCCCCGTCGGCGGGAGCGTCGCCCTGAACGTCAGCCGTTCAGTTCAACCAGCCAGCCCGACGTACACGTTCTGCACGTCGTCGTTCGCATCGATGGCGGCAAGGAAGGCTTCGACCTCTTCCAGGTCCGCAGCGCTCAGGCTCGCCGGGTCGATCGGATTCTTGGGCCGGTAGCCGAGCTTGGCCGACAGCACGGTGAAGCCCTGGGCCGGCAGTGCGCGGCTCACGAGGTCGAGGTCGGCGGCCTCGGTCAGGAACAGGGTGGTGCCGTCTTCGGCGCCCGGCTCGAAGTCTTGGGCGCCGGCTTCGATGGCGGCCACTTCGGCGTCTGCGTCCGGGGTGGCGGGTTCGGCTTCGATCATGCCGAGGTGGTCGAAGTCCCACGAGACCGAGCCGGAGGTGCCGAGCTGGCCCTTGCGGAACAGCACGCGCATTTCAGGTGCGGTGCGGTTCACGTTGTCGGTCAGGCACTCGACCATCACGGCCACGCGGTGCGGGGCGAAGCCCTCGTACATGACGTGGTCGAAGTGCACCGCCTCGCCCGTGAGGCCGGCGCCCTTCTTGATGGCGCGGTCGAGCGTGTCCTTCGGCATCGAGACCTTGCGGGCCTGCTCGACGACCAGCCGCAGCCGCGCGTTCGAGCCCGGATCGGCGCCGTTGCGCGCGGCGATCATGATTTCCTTGGCCAGCTTGCCGAACAGCCGGCCCTTGGCATTCGCGGCCACGTCCTTGTGCTTGGCTTTCCATTGCGCGCCCATGTCTGCATTCCTTGGTGTTGTTGGGGGGCGGCGAAACGCCGCAGCCCCCGAGGATGCCACGAGCCGGAGGCCTCGCACAGCGGGGCCCCTTCCATCGTCAGGGGGACCGGGTCGTGCGCGTCAGCCCTTTCGGGCGCCCGTGAGCACGCGCACCGCCTCGGGCAGCGAGTGGACCTGCGGCATGAAGTGATCGATGAGCGCGCCCAGCGCCACCGCGCAGACCACGGCGCCCAGCAGCGGCTTCCAGGTGAGCCGCACCGCCGCCATGAGCCAGCCTTCGCGCGCCACGCGCACCGCGGCGCGGGCCGACACATAAGAGAAGGCGACCTCGATCGCCACGGCCAGCAGCGCGTCCCAGCTGAAGTACAGCAGCACGAGCGAGCCCGCGCCGAGCACGACGGCCACGCACAGCAGGAAGATGGCGAGCACCGGCACGACGATGATGGCGCCCTCGTCGGCGCTGCCCGCGGCATCGAGTGCGCCGCCGGCCACGTCGGAGAGCGCGCTGCCGCCGTCGGCGGCGTCGGTCGCGGACCCTTGATCGCCGGTGCTGTCGATGCCCAGGTCCGCATCGGGCGGCTCGAACTCGGTGCGCCGCTCCACCAGCCGCTGCGCCCACCAGCGCAGCACGCACAGATACCCGACGTAGCCCACGCCGAGCGTGACGAGGTAGCGAATGGCCAGCGACTCGACATGCAGCAGGTGCATCTGCAGCGCCGACACACCCCACATCAGGAGCAGCGTGAAAGTGCCGATCAGCAGGCCGTGCGTGCGCAGGCTGTGATCGCGGTGCAGGTCGCGTTCGACCTGGGTTTCCCACAGGCGCACGGAGCGCCAGTTGGAAAGAACCTTCACGTCATTCGTCGGCGGGTGCGAAGGGCACCCGCGGCGCGACCGCGCACATGAGTTCGTAGCCGACGGTGCCGGCGGCCTGCGCCACCTCGTCGATCGGCAGCACCGCGCCGGTCAGGGCCGAGCGGCCCCACAGCGTGACTTCGGCGCCGAACTGCGCGTCGGGCACGGGCGTGAGGTCGACGGTGATCATGTCCATGCTCACGCGGCCCACCATGCGGGTGCGCACGCCGTTCACGAGCACCGGGGTCCCGGTGTCGCAGTGCCGCGGGTAGCCGTCGGCATAACCGACCGCCGCGATGCCGATGGTGAGCGGGCCCTCGGCCTTGAAGCGCGAGCCGTAGCCGATGGTGTCGCCGGCCTTCAGCGTCTGCACCGAGATGAGCCGGGTCGACAGCGTCATGGTCGGCTGCAGCTGCCAGTGCGCTGCGTCATGTTCCGGGAAGTCTGGGGCGCTGCCGTACAGCACGATGCCGGGGCGCACCCAGTCGCCGCGCGTGCGCGGCGCGTGGCGCAGCGTGGCCGCGCTGTTGGCAATGGAGCGCTCGCCGGGCAGGTCGCGCGTGGCGCGCTCGAACACCTCGAGCTGGTGCTCGACGCCGCGCGGGCCGTCGGCGTCGCTGAAGTGCGTCATGAGCGAGATCTCGTCGACCTGCGGGAGCGCGTTCAGGCGCGTCCAGGCCGAGCCGAAGCGCTCGGGCGTGAAGCCCAGGCGGTTCATGCCGGAGTTCATCTTCAGGAACACGCGCTGCGGCTTCAGGGTCTTGTGGGCCGCGAGCATGTCGATCTGCTCGTCGCAGTGCACCGAATGCCACAGGTCGAGCCGCGAGCACAGCTCCAGGTCGCGCGCATCGAACACCCCTTCGAGCAGCAGCACCGGGCCGCGCCAGCCCAGCGCGCGCACGCGCTCGGCCTCGGCCAGGTCGAGCAGCGCGAAGCCGTCGGCGCCGCGCAAGCCTTCGAAGACGCGCTCGATGCCGTGCCCGTAGGCATTGGCCTTGACCACGGCCCAGACGCGGGCGTCGAGCGCCGAACGGCGAACGCGGTCGAGGTTGTGGCGCAGGGCGGCGGTGTGGACGGTGGCAAGGATGGGGCGCGGCATGGGGGTGTTGGGGTGATTTCAGACCACGTTTTAGCATCTTCGGGAATGGGGTCGAATCCCGTGGGGATGCCTGAATTCGCGTCGTACCCCCATGCTATAACCGCCCATTCGCGCCTGACGCGACACTTTTTCACTACCGCCAGCAGACCCTCTGGCCAGCCAGCCCATCGATGAAGCGCGGTTTTTACACGATCATGTCGGCCCAGTTCTTTTCGTCGCTGGCCGACCAAGCGCTTTTCGTCGTTGCCGTCGATCTCATGCGAAGTTCGGGCGCCCCTGAATGGCAACGGGCCGCCCTGGTGCCGATCTTCGCGGTCTTCTATGTGGTGCTGGCCCCGCTGGTGGGCGCCTTTGCCGACGCATTGCCCAAGGGCAAGGTGATGTTCATCAGCAACGCGATCAAGGTGATCGGCTGCCTGATGATGCTGTTCGGCTCGCACCCGCTGCTGTCGTATTCCATCGTGGGCCTGGGCGCCGCGGCCTACTCGCCGGCCAAGTACGGCATCCTCACCGAGCTGCTGCCGTCGTCGCAGCTGGTCAAGGCCAACGGCTGGATCGAAGGGCTCACCATCGCGTCGATCCTGCTGGGCATCGTGCTCGGCGGCGTGCTGGTGGGGCATGCGGTGTCGAGCCAGCTGCTGCTCATCGACCTGCCGCTCATCGACACCGGCATCGACTCGCCGGCCGAAGCCGCCATTGCGGTGCTGATCTTCGTCTACGCGCTCGCGGCCTGGTTCAACACCCGCATCCCGCACACCGGCGTCGAGATGCGACCGCTGCGCTCCGACCCCGCGCAGAGCATGGCGCGCAACCTGGCCGGCCTGCTGCCCGACTTCTGGCATTGCAACGCCCGCCTGTGGCGCGACCGGCTGGGCCAGATCTCGCTGGCGACCACCACGCTCTTCTGGGGCGCGGGCGGCAACCTCAAGTACATCGTGCTGGCCTGGGCCGCCGTGGCGCTCGAATACAACACGACCCAGGCTTCGGCGCTGACCGGCGTGGTCACCATCGGCACCGCGGTGGGCGCCATCGTGGCCTCGATGTACATGCGGCTGGACATGGCCACGCGCGTGATCCCCATGGGCATCGCGATGGGCGTGATGGTCATCGGCATGAACTTCATCGGCAACGTCTGGCTGGCGGTGCCGTTCCTCATCATCCTGGGCGGCCTGGGCGGCTTCCTGGTGGTGCCGATGAACGCGCTGCTGCAGCACCGCGGCCACAACCTGATGGGCGCGGGCCGCTCCATCGCCGTGCAGAACTTCAACGAGCAGGCCTGCATTCTTCTGCTGGGCGGCTTCTACAGCGTGTGCACGGGCCTGGGCCTGTCGGCCTACGGCGCCATCAGCGCCTTCGGCCTCGTGGTGGCGGGCTGCATGTGGATCATCAAGCGCTGGCACGAGAACAACCTCAAGAAGTATCCTGAGGAAGTCGAGCACCTGCTGGCGATCGCCCGCAGCGACAAGCACCACTGATTTCGCGCGACCGCGTTGGTGAATGGCCGGCGCGCCGAGCGCCCTCCATTCCAACGCCCCCATGCCCGCCCTCGCCCTGATGTTCAACGCCTTCGTGTGGGGCGTGTCCTGGATTCCATTCCGCCAGATCGCCAGCCACGGGCTGCATCCGCTGTGGACCACCTGCCTCATCTACCTTGTCATCGCCACGGCGATGGGCCTCGTGCGCCGGCATGCCTGGAAGGCCTTCACAGCCTTTCCGATGCTGGTGGCGCTGGGCCTGGCAGCGGGCTTCACCAACGTGGGATTCAACTGGGCCGTGACGCAGGGCGACGTGGTGCGCGTGGTGCTGCTGTTCTATCTGATGCCGCTGTGGAGCGTGATGCTCGCCTGGCTGCTGCTGGGCGAGCGGCCGACGGGCGGCGCGCTGGCGCGCGTGGCGCTGGCGCTCACCGGCGTGGTGGTGGTGCTGAAGGCGCCGGGCACCGACTGGCCGGTGCCCTCGAGCCTGCCCGACTGGCTGGGCGTGGCGGCGGGCTTCGGTTTTGCCGTGACCAACATCGTGCTGCGTCACCTGCGGCATGCGCCGGGCGAGTCGCGCGCGCTGGCGATGTTCTGGGGCTGCACCGTGGTCGCGGGCGTCGGGGCGGTGAGCGGCACCGCGTTCGGCGGCATCGATTCGCCGCTGCTCGCCTCGCCCGGCTGGTTCGGCTGGGCCGCACTGCTGGGCACGGGCTTCATCGTCGCCAACGTGTGCCTGCAGTACGGCGCACCGAAGCTGGCGGCCAGCGCGACCTCGGTGATCATGCTGTCGGAAGTGCTGTTCGCGAGCGTCTCGTCGGTGGCGCTGGGCGCGTCGACCATGAACTCGCGCATCCTCGTCGGCGGCGCGCTGATCGTGCTGGGGGCTGTGTGGTCGGCGTTTGCGCGAACCCCGCCCGCGCGCGATGATCGCGTTTCCGCGTCCACCTGAGGAACTCCCCCATGACCAGCGTCTATGACTTCCAGGCCACCCGCATCGACGGCAAGCCGGTGAAGCTCTCGACCTTCCGCGGCAAGGTGCTGCTGATCGTCAACACGGCAAGCAACTGCGGGTTCACGCCGCAGTTCGAAGGCCTGGAAGCGCTGCACGAAAAGTACGCCGGCCAGGGCCTCGCGGTGCTGGGTTTTCCGTCCAACCAGTTCGGTGGACAGGACCCGGGCACCAACGAGGAAATCGGTGCCTTCTGCATGACCAACTACGGCGTGAGCTTTCCGATGATGGAGAAGATCGACGTCAACGGCAGCGGCGCCCTGCCGCTGTTCCAGTGGCTCACCAAGGAAAAGCCGGGCCTGCTGGGCAGCACGGCCATCAAGTGGAACTTCACCAAGTTCCTGGTCGGGCGCGACGGCACGGTGCTCAAGCGCTACGCGCCGCTGGACACGCCGGCCTCGCTCACGCGCGATATCGAGGCGGCGCTCGCGGCCGGCTGATCAGAAGCGGAAGTCCGCCGTCTTCGGCGCGCCGCCGACCGTCACGGTCTGGCTTTTTGTCTCGCCCGTCGACGTGCTCACGTCGATCACATAGCGCCCCGCCGGCAGGTCGATCAGGCAGACCGGCCCGGTGGCCGTGAAGGCCATGGCGGCCGACGTGTTTGTGTCGCCGCCCTTGATCGCGACATTCAGGTTGGCCAGGTAGGCACCGTCGGCGCGCGCGAACAGCAGCGCCAGCGGATGGTTCTTCATGGCGGCGCGCATTGCGATCGACTCGTCGGAGCCGATGCCGCCGCACACATGGCGTGTGGGGCCGGCGCCCTGCCAGGGCGGCAGCGCCGACGGCGGCTGCTGCGCCTGCGCAGCGAAGGTGCCTGCGATACAGGCAGCGGCCAGCAATGCACGGCGCAGCGGAAAAGCAGAAACGAAGGACATGGCGCGAACTCCTTGCAGCGTCTTCGGTGCGCCATGATGCGCCCCGAACGCGCGCTGCGCACGTCGGACGGCAACGTGCCCTGCCGTGCGCGTGCGCCCTACCCTGCGGGCGTCTGCAGCGCCGCGTCGAGCAGCTCGACCCAGTGCCGCACGGGCGTGTCACCGCTGCCGCTTTGCAGGTGCGTGATGCAGCCGATGTTGGCCGAGGCGATGGTCGTGGGTTGCAGCTGCTTCAGGTGGCCGAGCTTGCGGTCGCGCAGCGGATACGCCAGCTCGGGCTGCAGCACCGAGTAGGTGCCGGCCGAGCCGCAGCACAGGTGCGATTCGTTCATGGCCACGCGCACATCGAAGCCGAGCGCGCGCAGGTGCGTCTCGACGCCGCCGCGCAGCTTCTGGCCGTGCTGCAGCGTGCATGGCGGGTGATACGCCACCACGCCTTCAGGCGCACGCACGCGGGCCTTCAATGCGGGCACGAGGTCGGGCAGCAGTTCGCTCAGGTCGCGCGTGAGCGCGCTGATGCGCGCGGCCTTCGCGGCATAGGCCGCGTCGTGCTGCAGCAGGTGGCCGTACTCGCGCACGGTGACGCCGCAGCCCGAGGCGTTCATCACGATGGCTTCGACCTCGTTGCCTTCGACAAAGGGCCACCAGGCGTCGATGTTGGCGCGCATCTGCGCCTTGCCGCCTTCCTGGTCGTTGAGGTGGAACTTCACGGCGCCGCAGCAGCCCGCCTCTTTCGCGATCACGGTCTGGATGCCGGCCGCATCCAGCACGCGCGCGGTGGCGGTGTTGATGTTCGGCATCATCGACGGCTGCACGCAGCCCGCGAGCATCAGCACCTTGCGCGCATGCGTGCCGGTGGGCCAGCGGCCGGCGTCCTGCTTGGCGGGCACCTTGGCCTTCAGCGCTTCGGGCAGCAGCCCGCGCACCGACTGGCCGAGCTTCATCGCGGGGCCGAACAGCGGCGATGGCAGCGCCTCTTTCAGCAGCCAGCGCGTGGCCGACTCCAGGGCGGGGCGCGGCACTTTCTCGTCGACGATCTTGCGGCCGATGTCGACCAGGTTCCCGTACTGCACGCCGCTCGGGCAGGTGCTCTCGCAGTTGCGGCAGGTGAGGCAGCGGTCGAGGTGCAGCTGCGTGCTGCGCGTGGGCACATGGCCTTCGAGCACCTGCTTGATGAGGTAGATGCGCCCGCGCGGCCCGTCGAGCTCGTCGCCGAGCAGCTGGTAGGTCGGGCAGGTGGCGGTGCAGAAGCCGCAGTGCACGCACTTGCGCAGGATGGCTTCGGCTTCGCGGCCCGCGTCGGTGTCGCGGAATTCGGGGGCTAGTTCGGTTTGCATCGCGGGGTGGTGTCGTTTCTTTTTTTACTGGTCGCCTGCGAAGAGCCGGCCGCGGTCGAAGACCCCGTGCGGGTCGAACTCCTGCATCAGCGCGCGATGGATGCGTGCCACGGGCGCGCTCAGTGCGTCGAAGCGCGGCACGCTGCCGTCGGCGGCTTGCGCCGCGGGCACGCGGAACAGCGTGGCGTGGCCACCGGCGGCCTGCGCAGCTTCACGCAGGCGCGCGGCCTGCGCGGGCGGCGCGAGGTACCAGCGCTGCCCGCCGTGCCACTCGACCAGCGGCGCAGCGCAGCCCTCAATGGCGATCACCGGCGCGGTCTGCGGCACCGACAGGCGCCACAGCGCCAACGAGCCGTCGGCGTCGGCGTCGCGCGCGAACCACGGCATGCGCTGGTCACGCAACGCGGCCCAGCCGGCAGCCGCGCGTGCCGGGTCCTGGCGTTCGCCGCCGAGCTGCGTGCAGGCCGCTTCCACGGCCGCCACGGCGCCGCGCAGCCGCAGGCGCAGCACGCCCGCGCCGGGCGCGTGTTCGAACCAGCTGCTCGCATTCAGCGGCAGCGGGCGCCCGCCCCATTCGTTGAGCAGGCGCAGCGCATCGGCCTGGGTGCAGGCGAACGCGAGCGTGGCCTCGGCCGGCGGCACGGGCAGCACCTTGAGGCTCACTTCGGCGATCACGCCCAGCGTGCCGAGCGAACCCGCGAGCACGCGCGAGACGTCGTAGCCGGCCACGTTCTTCATCACTTGGCCGCCGAAGCTCAGCACCTCGGCACGGCCGTTGACGAGCGTGGTGCCGAGCACGTAGTCGCGCACCGCGCCCACGCCGGCGCGCGACGGGCCGCTGAGGCCGGCGGCGACCATGCCACCCACCGTGCCGCCGACATCGAAGCACGGCGGCTCGAACGGCAGGCACTGGCCTTGTTCGGCGAGTGCGGCTTCGAGTTCGGCCAGTGGCGTGCCGGCACGCACGGTGACGACCAGCTCGCTGGGTTCGTAGCTCGTGATGCCGGCGAGCGCGCGCAGGTCGAGCAGTTCGCCGTGCGGCGGCTGGCCGTAGAAATCCTTGGTGCCGCCGCCGCGCAGGCGCAGCGGTGTGGCGTCGGCCGCGGCGGCGCGCACGCGCTCGACGACCTGCTGGAGGGCGGTGTCCATGTTCGTCATCAACTTCTCAGAATCTCGGCAGGTCGGCGTGCTTCAGCCGGCCGCCGCGCACCACTTCTTTGCCGTACTCGGCGCAGCGCTGCAGCGTGGGAATCACCTTGCCGGGGTTGAGCAGCCCGGCGGGGTCGAAGGCGCGCTTGATGCCGAACATCTGCTCGTTCTCGGCCGCGGTGAACTGCACGCACATGCTGTTGAGTTTTTCCACGCCCACGCCGTGCTCGCCCGACACGGTGCCGCCCATGGCGACACTGGTCTCGAGGATGTCGGCGCCGAACAGCTCGCAGCGGTGCAGCTCATCGGGGTCGTTGGCATCGAACAGCACCAGCGGGTGCAGGTTGCCGTCGCCCGCGTGGAACACGTTGCAGCAGCGCAGGTTGTATTTTTTCTCCATCTCCTGGATCGCCAGCAGGATGTCGGCGAGCCGCTTGCGCGGGATGGTGGAGTCCAGGCACATGTAGTCGGGGCTGATGCGGCCCGACGCCGGAAAGGCGTTCTTGCGGCCGCTCCAGAATTTCATGCGCTCGTCTTCGCTGGTGCTCACGGCGATGGCGGTGGCGCCGCAGCCGCGCAGCACGTCGGTCATGCGGCCGATTTCTTCTTCGACCTCTTCGGGCGTGCCGTCGGATTCGCACAGCAGGATGGCGGCAGCGTCGAGGTCGTAGCCCGCGTGCACGAAGTCTTCGACGGCGGCGGTCATGGGCTTGTCCATCATCTCCAGGCCGGCCGGGATGATGCCCGCCGCGATCACCGCTGCGACCGCGTCGCCGGCTTTGCGCACGTCGTCGAAGCTGGCCATGATGCAGCGCGCCAGCTGCGGTTTGGGCACGAGCTTCACCGTGACCTCGGTGGTCACGGCCAGCATGCCTTCGCTGCCGATGGCCAGCGCGAGCA
Organism: Variovorax paradoxus; assembly: GCF_009498455.1. NCBI lineage: Bacteria > Pseudomonadati > Pseudomonadota > Betaproteobacteria > Burkholderiales > Comamonadaceae > Variovorax > Variovorax paradoxus. The sequence continues at coordinate 1,280,726 of NZ_CP045644.1, forward strand.
GGTCGAGGCCCGGCGCATCGAGCGCCTCGCCGCCGAATTCGATCAGCTCGCCCTCGGCCGTGAAGCCGCGCACGCGCAGCACGTTGTGCAGCGTGAGGCCGTATTTCAGGCAGTGCACGCCGCCCGAGTTCTCGGCCACGTTGCCGCCGATGGTGCAGGCGATCTGGCTCGACGGATCGGGCGCGTAGTAGAGGTTGAAGGGCGCGGCCGCTTCACTGATCGCGAGGTTGCGCACGCCGCACTGCACGACGGCCGTGCGGCTCACGGGGTCGACCTTCAGGATGCGGTTGAACTTGGCGAGCGAGAGCGTCACGCCCAGCGCGTGCGGCATCGCGCCGCCCGAGAGCCCGGTGCCGGCGCCGCGTGCGACCACGGGCACGCCGAGCTGGTGGCAGGCCTTGAGCACGGCGGCCACCTGCGCCTCGGTCTCGGGCAGGGCCACCACGAGCGGACGCTGGCGGTAGGCCGTGAGGCCGTCGCATTCGTAGGGCGTGGTGTCTTCGGCGTGCCAGATGAGCGCATGCGCGGGCAGGTGCGCCTGCAGCGCCCGCACCACCTGCGCCTGGCGCTCCGCCTTCGACAGCTGCGTGTGCTGGTCGGTCGTGACGGGAGCATTCATGGCGGGAGCAACTTTCAGCGGACGACCATCAGGGTGAATGGCCACACATAGGCCTGCAGCGTCACGTACAGGCCGACCAGCGAGGCCAGCGCGATCGAGTGGAAGAACACGTAGCGCAGGATGTCGCCTTCGTGATTGAACCACCGCGTGGCGGTGGAGGCCACCACGATCGACTGGGCGTCGATCATCTTACCCATCACGCCGCCCGAGCTGTTGGCCGCGCCCATGAGGTTGGGCGCCAGGCCGAGCTGGTCGGCCGCGACCTTCTGCATGCCGCCGAACAGCACGTTCGATGCGGTGTCGGAGCCGGTCATGGCCACGCCGATCCAGCCCATGAGCGTGCCGAAGAAGGGATAGAACACGCCGGTGTTGGCAAAGGCCAGGCCCAGCGTGGTGTCGGTGCCCGAGTAGCGCGTGAGCGTGCCCAGCGCGAGCATCAGCACGATGGTCATGAGCGAGTAGCGCACCATCCAGAGCGTGCGGACAAAGGTGCGCACGATCTCGACGGGGTTGTACTTCATGAACAGCGCGCTCACGATCGCCGACAGCAGGATGCCGGTGCCCGTGGCCGACAGCAGGTTCAGCACGTACACCGCGCCTTCCTTCGTGGGCGCCGTCACCACCGGCGGCATCTTCTCGATGAGGTTGTGCAGCCCGCCCATCGGGAACGACGGTGCGAAGACACCGTTGAGCGCGGTCTTCACCGACGGCAGGCCCCAGATGAAGACGAACACCGAGAGGATCACCCAGGGCATCCACGCGCGCACCAGCGCCTCGCGGCTGTGCACGACGATGGCGGCCGGCGGCTTGGCCTCGTGCGCGCTCACGTCCTTGCCGCGCAGCGAGGGCGAGCGCCACACGTTCTTGGGCTGCCACACGCGCAGGAACAGCACCAGGCTGGCCATCGACACGATGGCCGCGATGATGTCGACCAGCTCGGGGCCGATGAAGTTCGACACCAGGTACTGCGGCACCGCGAACGACACGCCCGTGACCACGATGGCCGGCCAGATTTCCATCATCGCCTTGCGCCCCGCGAAGGCCCAGATGAGCCAGAACGGCACCAGCAGCGAGAAGAACGGCAACTGGCGGCCGATCATCGCGGTGACTTCCATCAGGTCGTAGCCGTGCACCTTGGCCAGCGTGATCACCGGCGTGCCGAGCGCGCCGAACGCGACCGGCGCCGTGTTGGCGATCAGCGAGAGCCCCGAGGCGGCCAGCGGCGAGAAGCCCAGGCCGATCAGGATGCCGGCCGTGACCGCCACCGGCGTGCCGAAGCCCGCCGCGCCCTCGAAGAACGCGCCGAAGCAGAACGCGATCAGCAGCAGCTGGATGCGGCGGTCCTCGGTGATGCCCGAGAGCGAGTCCTGCAGCACCTTGAAGCTGCCGTTCTGTTCGGCCAGCTGCTGCAGGAAGATGATGTTCAGCACGATCCAGCCGATCGGCAGCAGGCCCGTGAAGCCGCCGAAGAGCGCGGCGCGCCCGGCCATTTCGGCCGGCATGCCGTAGGCGAACACGGCGACCACCAGCGCGGCCAGCAGGCCGAGGCCAGCGGCGATGTGCGCCTTGATGTGAAAGAAACCAAGGCACGCGAGCATCACCACCACCGGGATCGCGGCGAGCGCGGTGGAAATGATCATGTTGCCGAACGGGTCGTAGATCTGCTGCCAGGTCATGCGTTGTCTCCGGGGAGTCTGTTGTTGTGACTCGCACTCTAGGGAGAAGCACGCCGTTCGAATTGAAGGTTTTTTGCCCGGGCGTTGATAAAAATTTGTCGCGCGGGCCTGTCGGTCAATGCAGCGTCTGCACGATCCAGTCGACGAAAGCCGCGCACTCCCAGCGCTCCAGCGTGCCCGGCTGCCAGCAGATGTAGTGGCGGTGCGGCGAGGGCACGGGCCGGTCCGACAGCGCCACCAGCCGACCCGATTCGAACCAGGCGGCGCCCAGCTTCTGGCGCACCAGCGCCACGCCGAAGCCACTCGCGGCCGCGTCGTACACGAGCCCCAGGTCGTTGAACTGCGAGCCCAGGTGCGGCTCGGGCTGGTCGATGCCGCAGCTCGCGAACCAGGTGCTCCAGGGCTCGAGCGGGCTGCGGATCAGCCGCGCGCTGGCGATCTCGGCCGCGGTGCCAAAGCCGTCGAAGGGCCCGAACTCGTTGAGGTAGCTCGGGCTGCAGGCGGGCACCACGTCTTCGCCGATGAGCAGGCGGTGCTCGCAGTCGGCATACGCGCCGATGCCGTAGCGCACCTGCAGGTCGGTCTGTTCGGCCGTGACGTCGAGCAGCGGAATCGACACATGCAGGGCCAGCTCGATGTCGGGGTAGATGTTGCGAAAGAGTTCCAGCCGCGGCATCAAAAACTGGCGGCTGAAGGTGGGCGTGACCGCCACGCTCAGGCGCGGCGCACGCAGCGCCGCGTCACGGCTGCCGGGCGTGGCCTGCTGCAGCGCGGCCAGGCCAACGCGCACATTCGCAAGGTACGCCGCACCGTCGGCCGTGAGGCTGAAGTCGCTGCGACCGAAGAGCTTGAAGCCCACGTGCGCCTCGAGCTGGCGGATGCGGTGGCTCACGGCGCTGGCCGTCACGCACAGCTCGTCGGCCGCGCGGCCCGCATGCCGCAGCCGCGCGACGGCCTCGAAGGTCAGCAGGCATTGGATCGGAGGGATGTGGAGCAAGGCCATCCGCGGCAGTTGCCCGACTCAGTCTTCGAAGAAATTCACCGGCAGGCCCGGCGTGTCGACGCGCATCGAGAGCACCGTGCCCGAGGCCGGGCGCTGCGCCAGTTCATCGGCCGGGCGGCCCTTGCGTCCGCTGGTGACGAACAGCGTGCGCAAATCGTCGCCGCCGAAGCAGGGCATGGTCGGGCATTGCACCGGCACCGCGATGGCCGCGACGCGCTCGCCCGTGGGCGCAAAGCGCAGCAGCTGCGCGCCTTCGAACATCGCGACCCAGTAGTGGCCGGCGGCGTCGATGGTGGCGCCGTCGGGGCGGCCGTCGTAGTGCGACGGCGCACCGGGTACCCAGCCCGCGGGCTTGGCGTCGAACTGCTGGAACACACGCGAATGCGACAGCGTGTTGGCCTCGGCATCCCAGTCCCAGGCGCGCACCGCGTGCGCGGCGGTGTCGGCCCAGTACAGGGTGCGGTTGTCGGGCGAGAACGCCAGGCCGTTGGCGGTGGTGACGTGTTCCAGCATCGACGTGATGTTGGGAGACACGTCGCCGGGGCGGGCGTCGAAGCAGTAGAGCGCGGCGTTGGCGCGGTCTTTCGCCTCGTTGAGCGAACCGGCCCAGAAGCGGCCGAGCGCGTCGCACTTGCCGTCGTTGAAGCGCATGGTGCGCACGTCGTGCTCCACGCGTGCCATCGCGACCAGCGGGCCGCCCCATTCACGGGCGCGGTAGATGCCGTCGCGCAGCGCGATCACGAAGCCACCGCTGCGTGCCGGCGCCATGCAGCCGGGCTCGGTGGGCAGGGCCCATCGCTCGACCGTGGCCGTGGGCGAACCGATGTCGCCGCGCGTGCGCAGCACGGCGCGGCCCGGGATGTCGAGCCAGTAGAGCGCGCGTTCGTGCGGGTGCCAGAACGGCGACTCACCCAGTTCGCAAAGGCTGTCTTCGATGGAGGTCCACATGGTGGGGCGATTGTGCCCCCGGCCACGCGGGCCACGGGCAAAAAAAAGCCCGCTGACGCCGAAGCGCTCGCGGGCTGAACATCCAAAGGAGACTCGCCTGAAAAAATCGGGATCTGTTGTTCTTCTTTGTATCGAAAAGGGTGGTGGTGGTCTTTGAGGAGCGGGGCCGGCGCCGTGCCGGATCACCCGCTTCCTGTGTGCGAATCAGCGGTTGTAAGCCGTTTCGCCGTGCGAGGAGATGTCGAGGCCTTCGCGCTCTTCTTCTTCCGACACACGCAGGCCGAGGGTCAGGTCGGCGATCTTGAAGGCGATGAATGCCACCACGCCGGACCACACGATCGTGAACAGCACGCTCTTGACCTGGATCCAGACCTGGCCGCCCATCGTGAAGGTGTCGGGGGTCAGGCCGCCGGTGCCGCCCAGGCCCTTGGCTGCGAACACACCGGTCAGGATGGCACCCAGGATGCCGCCCACGCCGTGCACGCCGAACACGTCGAACGCGTCGTCGGCGCCGAGCATGCGCTTGAGGCCACCCACGCCCCACAGGCAGACCAGGCCGGCCAGCAGGCCCATCACGATCGAACCCATCGGGCCGACGAAACCGGCGGCAGGCGTGACGGCCACGAGGCCGGCGACCGCACCGGACGCAGCGCCCAGCATCGAGGCCTTGCCCTTGTGCAGGCTCTCACCCAGGATCCACGACAGGGCCGCGGCGGCGGTGGCGAGCACCGTGTTCACGAAGGCCAGGCCGGCAGCGGCGTTGGCTGCACCGGCCGAGCCGGCGTTGAAGCCGAACCAGCCGACCCACAGCAGCGAGGCGCCGACCATGGTGAGCGTGAGCGAGTGCGGCGTGAACGCTTCCTTGCCGTAGCCGACGCGCTTGCCGACCATGTAGGCACCGACCAGGCCGGCGATACCGGCGTTGATGTGCACCACGGTGCCGCCGGCGAAGTCGAGCGCGCCGTCCTTGCCCAGCAGGCCGCCGCCCCACACGATGTGGGCCATGGGCACGTAGCTGAAGGTGAACCAGATCACCGAGAACAGCAGCACGGCCGAGAACTTGGCGCGTTCTGCGAAGGCGCCGACGATCAGCGCCACGGTGATGGCCGCGAAGGTACCCTGGAAGGCGAAGAACACGTATTCGGGAATCGTGGTCAGCGCGCCGAAGGTCTCCTGCGTGATGCCCTTCATGAAGATCTTGTCGAAGCTTCCGAAGAAATTGCCGTCGCCCGTGAACGCCAGGCTGTAGCCGTAGATGGCCCACAGCAGGCTGATCAGCGAGAAGATCACGAAGACCTGCATCAGCACCGACAGCATGTTCTTGGAGCGACCCAGGCCGCCGTAGAACAGCGCCAGGCCGGGGATGGTCATCAGGATCACGAGCAGCGTCGAGGTGAGCATCCAGGCGGTGTCGCCGGAGTCGACCTTGGGCGCAGGCGCCGCAGCCGGAGCGGCAGGCGCAGCTTCGGCGGCAGCGGGGGCTGCAGCCGCGGGAGCCGCTGCAGGAGCGGGCGCTGCAGCAGCAGGTGCCGATGCAGCCGGCGCCTCAGGAGTGGCGGCGGGTGCCTGGGCCAGCGCCGAAGTGCCGGCGACGAAGACGCTCAAGCCGAGCGCAAGAGAGACAAGAAGTTTTTTCATGGTCGTTGTTCTTTCGGGCCAGGAATCGGTCAGAGGGCTTCGCGGCCCGTTTCGCCGGTGCGGATGCGCACGACCTGCTCGAGGTTGTAGACAAAGATCTTGCCGTCGCCGATCTTCCCGGTGCGCGCGGCCCCCTCGACCGCCTCGATCACGCGGTCGACCAGCTCGTCGGAGATGGCCGCCTCGATCTTCACCTTGGGCAGGAAGTCGACCACGTACTCGGCACCGCGGTACAGCTCGGTGTGGCCCTTCTGGCGACCGAAGCCCTTCACTTCCGTGACGGTGATCCCCTGCACGCCGATGGCCGAGAGTGCTTCACGCACCTCGTCGAGCTTGAACGGTTTGATGATGGCTGTGACCAGCTTCATGATGAGTTGCTCCTTCTGGATGGATGAAAGGCGGCGCGGCAACGTGGGCCGCGCCTGGTTGTTGTGTCGATTACAGCGTCTTCGTCAGCGTGAGGATGAAGCGCGCCTTGTTGGGCGAGTAGTAGGTGGTGCCGAAGGTACCGAAGTCGGGGATGTCGATGCCCGGGTAGGCCACGACCTGGTAGTTGGACTTCTTGTTGGCGCCCTGCACCGAGCCCGTGAGCGTCAGGCCGCTGCCGAAGTCGTAGGTCGCGCCGACGTTGTAGTCGACGTAGCTCTTGTAGCCCAGGCTGCGGATGTCGCTGGACATGTTGGTGAAGCCGACGGCAGCCTTGAGCGTGACCTTGGGCACGATCTCCTTGCTGTAGGCCAGGTTCAGGTAGCCGGTGTTGCGGCCCTTCAGGCCCGAGCCCGACTTGGCGCCGGCGTAGCCGAAGTAGTCCTTGGACACGGTGTGCGAGTACTTGGCCGTGAACGAGCCGAAGGCTTCGTTGGCGTAGGTGGCGCCCACGTAGAGCTCGGTGGTGTTGCCCACCGAGTTGCCCGGGTAGATGTAGGTGAGCGCACCGACGTCCATGTCGACCGGGCCGGCCTTGAACTTGTAGCCGCCGTACAGGTCGCTCTCGATGCTGTTGCCCTGGAGCCAGTTGACGCTGGAGTTCCAGTTGCCGACGTAGAAGCCGCTGTCGCCGAAGGCGTAGTCGAAGCCGCCCTGGATGGCGGGCTTGAAGCCCTTGGTCTTGGCGTAGTCGTTCTTGCCGATCATGTCCTGGTCCTGGCCGCGGAACTTGTAGTTCGTGGTCAGGGTGACATTGCCCGTGAGCAGGGGCGCGGGCGCCGGTGCGGCGTCGGCGGCCTGGGCCATGGCGGCGCCGGAGGCGGTCAGTGCGGTGGCCAGAACGATCAACGCCTGGGCGGCGGTACGGTGCGTCATCAGGGAACTCCTCGCAAGTGTGTTGTTGGACCTGAGCACCCTCAAAGCAGGGAGCGTGCCAAAGTGCACAAATACCGCTCCGGCCAGAGGGCGGCGATGCCCGGCGGTGAGCGCCAAATCGTTACAAGCCCTGTTTCCGGCAGTTGCACACGCTTGCACGCTGCACGGTCCTGGGCCTGCATGTCGCGGGCGCACCAACTTGGGGAGAGGGAGAAAAATGAGTCTGTCTTTGGTGCAAAGCCGCGCCTTGCTCGGCCTGGAAGCCGCCGCCGTCACGGTCGAGGTGCATCTGGCGAACGGCCTGCCGAGCTTCACGTTGGTCGGACTGGCCGAAACGGAGGTCAAGGAAGCACGCGAACGCGTGCGCTCGGCGATCCAGAACGCCGGCCTCGACTTCCCGACGAACAAGAAGATCGTCGTCAACCTTGCGCCCGCTGATTTGCCGAAGGACTCGGGCCGCTTCGACCTGCCCATCGCCCTCGGCATCCTCGCGGCCAGCGGGCAGATCGAGAACCACCGGCTGGCCGGCCACGAGTTCGCCGGCGAACTGTCGCTGTCGGGCGAGCTGCGCCCCGTGCGCGGCGCACTGGCGATGGCCGTGGCCACCTACACGCAGGGCACGGCCGTGCGGCTGGTGCTGCCCATGGACAGCGCCCACGAGGCCGCGCTGGTGCCGGGCGCCGAGGTGTTCGGGGCGCGGCACCTGCTCGACGCGGTGCGGCAATTCGTCGCCAGCGGCGGCGGGCCCGTCGATGCAAGCGACGACGGCTGGGCCCGCGTGCGCGCCGCGCCCGGCGACGGTGCGCCGCGCTATGCCGACCTGGCCGACGTCAAGGGCCACACGGGCGCCAAGCGCGCGCTCGAGATCGCCGCGGCCGGCGGCCACAGCCTGCTGATGGTGGGCGAGCCGGGTTCGGGCAAGTCGATGCTGGCGCACCGCTTCGCCGGCCTGCTGCCGCCGATGAACGTGGACGAGGCGCTGGAAAGCGCGGCCATCGCCAGCCTCGACGGCCGCCTCGCACCCGAGCGCTGGATGAGCCGCCCGACGGCCACGCCGCACCACACGGCGAGCGCGGTGGCGCTGGTGGGCGGCGGCTCGCCGCCGCGGCCGGGCGAAATCTCGCGCGCGCACCACGGCGTTCTGTTTCTGGACGAGTTCCCCGAGTTCACGCGCGCCGCCCTCGAAGCGCTGCGCGAGCCGCTGGAGACCGGCACCATCACGATCACCCGCGCCGCCCGGCGCGCGGAGTTTCCGGCGCGCTTCCAGCTCATCGCCGCCATGAACCCCTGCCCCTGCGGCTACCTCGGCTCCACGCTGAAGCCCTGCCGCTGCACGCCCGAGCGCGTCGCGCGCTACCAGAGCAAGCTCAGCGGCCCGCTGCTGGACCGCATCGACCTGCACATCGAAGTGGCGGCGGTGTCGGCGCCGCAGCTGCTCGATGCACCGGCGGGCGAATCGACCGACAGCATCCGGGCGCGCGTGGTGAGCGCGCGCGAACGCGCGCTGCGGCGCCAGGGCCATGCGAACCAGGCGCTGCAGGGCCGCGCGATCGACACCCACGCCGTGCTCGACAGCGCCGCGCGCCATCTGTTGCAGCAGGCGGCCGCGCGGCTGGGCTGGTCGGCGCGCAGCACGCACCGCGCACTGAAGGTGGCGCGCACCATCGCCGACCTCGCGGCGGAAGATGCCGTGCAGGCCGCGCATGTGGCGGAGGCGGTGCAGTACCGCCGCGCGCTGCGCACCGGCGCGCCCTGACCCGCCGGCCCTCTTCTGCTACTTGAACTCGTGGCTCACGACCGGTGCGGACTTGCTGTCCTGCACCGTCACGCGCTGGCGGTAGGCCGTGAGGTCGCCGTTGCGCACTTCGATCGTGTAGATGCCCGGGCGCAACGGCAGCGACTTGAGCGGCGGGCTCACGCCGCGGTCCGCGCCGTCGACGAAGACCTGGCCCCAGGGCCGGATGTTGAACTGCACACGGCCCATGCCGGGTGCCGCGGCCGGGGGAGGCGGTGACACGGGCGGCGCACCGGCGATCACGGTCGGCACGGGGTTCGTGGGGCCCGCGGCCGGCGGCGGCGCCGACTGGCGGTCGAACTCGGCGATCGCGTTGCGCGCCTCCCGTGCGTGCGGGCCGCGGCGGTAGCGCCGCAGGTAGGCCTCGTAGCCTTCGCGCGTGTTCTCGGCCTGCGCAAGGAGCCACGCCTCCACCTCGGCCATCACGGCGGGGTTGGCAGGAGGTGGCGGCTCGGGCTGCGCCGGCTGTGCGGGCGGGGCCTCGGGCTTGGCCGGCGGCGTCGCAGGTGGCGTGGGCGCGGCTGCGACCGGCACGTTGTCGAGCGGGCTCAGCGGGGCGCTGGCCGATGCGGCGGGCGCGGACGCCGGCGGCGCCTCCGGGGCGGCCCCGGCGGGCGGCATCGCCGCGGGCGGCGCGCCCGGATCGGACATCGGCACACCGGGCGGTGGTGCCGCGGCGATCATCGGATCGGACGGCGCCTTGGCTGTCAGCCGCCAGCCGATCCAGCCGCCGACCGCGAACAGCGCGAGCACCAGCGCGCCCACGAGGAACCACGGCGGACGCTTCGACGGCTTCGACGGCTTCTTCGGCCGTGCGACAGGCGACGGTGCCGGCGGTGGCGGGGCCTGCACGCGCGCGGGCGCGGGCGCGGCTTCCACGGGCACGGGCTGCACCTCGGGCGCTGGCGGTGGCATTTCGACTTCCGGCTCCGGCGCAGGCGGTTCCTGCGGCACGGGCGCCGCCACGGGCACGACAGCCGCCGCAGCAGCCGCTGCCACAGGCGCCGACCGGTCCACCACATAGAGGTCGCCCAGCTTCACCAGCCCCAGCTCGGCCGCAAAGGCGGCCACTGTCTGCGTGCGGTCCTTGCTGTGCACGGCCAGCGTGTGGTCCACCGCGGCGCAGAAGGCCGGGCTCAGGTCGTCGCGGTCCATCGACGACAGCGGCACGTAGGCGTCCTGCACGCTGCGCACCACGGCCGAGGGCGGCGGATGGCCGGTCACGGCGCGGTACAGCACGGCGCCGAGCGCATAGAGGTCGGTCCACGCGCCCTGCAGCAGCGTGTTGTCGTCGGCGTACTGCTCGATCGGCGAGTAGCCCGACTTCACCATCACCGCGACCTCGTCGACAAGGTCGGCGATCGACTTGCGCGCGGCACCGAAGTCCAGCAGCACCGGGCGGTCGTCCTGCTGCTGGATGAAGATGTTGTCGGGTGCGATGTCGCGGTGGAAGCACTGGCTGTGGTGCAGCGTGTCGAGCGCCCCCAGCAGCGGCCCCAGCATGCCCAGCAGCCACGGTTCGGTCAGCGTGCCGGGCTCGTTCTCGGCCAGCTTGCGCAGCGTGCGGCCCTTGTAGAGCTGGATCGCCATGTAGGCCGTGGAGTTGGCCTCCCAGAAACGATGCACGCGCACCAGCGCCGGATGGCTGAACTGCGCGAGCGTGCGCGCCTCGTTGATGAAGCTGCGCAGGCCGGCCGCGAAGGTGGCCGTGAGCCGCTCGGAGCGCACGTGCACGCTGTTGTCGCCCACGCGGCGCGCGAGCATCGAGGGCATGTATTCCTTCACCGCCACCTCGCGCTGCAGCGAGTGGTCATACGCGCGGTAGACGATGCCGAAGCCGCCTTCGCCGATGACTTCGAGCAGCTCGAACTCGTCGAGCCGGTGGCCCGTGCCGAGGGGATGGGGGCGCTCCTCCTGCGGGTCGGGCGTCGCGCTGGGGCTGGCGGGCGTCGTCATGGGATGTCTCTTTTTTCCTGCGGGTGGATCGGGCGCGTCATGCCCATGGCACGTGGCCTTGCGAAAACAACTGGGAGAACAGCGGCGTGTTGAGCCCGCCGCCGTGCGCCGCGGTGCGCAGCGGCGAGCCGTCGGCCTGGTTGGTCCACCAGTAACTGGTGCCGCCGAAGGGGTCGAAGCACAGCGGCAGTTCGGGCCAGCCCAGGCGCTGCTGCGCGCTCGCGCCGCGCGCACCGTGGGCTGCCGGGCCCGCCGCCGCGCCGAGGATCGAGAGGATGTCGTCCGAGCCGCCGCTGGCCGTGCGAAAGCCCGTGCGGCCCGCAGCCAGCACCTGGCTGTCGAAGAGGTCGGGCGCCACGCCATGGCGAATCGCCTGCAGCAGCGCGCTGCCGCACTGCCAGTACCACGCGGCCGAGCCCTCGAGCACGGCGGGGTGGTAGCGGCTGGCGTCCACCTGCAGCGTCACGCAGGCCGGGTAGTAGCGGCCCACGCGGTCGCAGCTGGGCGCGATGCAGCCGAACTGCACCGCGTTCACGCCGTGCGTCGCGGGAATGGCGAAGTTCCAGACCGGCGCCACCGCGTAGTGCCGCGTCATCGCGTCGGGCCAGCGCTTGAAGCTGCCCAGGCCGTTCTGCATCCAGCGGTCCCACCAGGCCTGCAGCTCGCGCGGCATGCGGCGGTAAAGAAAGTCGCCGGCCGACGGCAGCTTGCCGTACCAGCCGATCTGCTCGTCGACGGGCGACCAGGCCTGCGGAGGAAGCGCGCTGTTCATGCCCGCGCCCCTCTGTCTTGCTCCTTCCCCCTTTGGGGGAAGGCTGGGATGGGGGCAGGCAGAGCGCCCGATGGAAACGCCGCGTGCCCCCACCCCGACCCTCCCCCGGAAGGGGAGGGAGAAAGAGGGCACGCCGCGCGCACGATGTGGTTCATCTCAGGATTTCCCCGGGCACGAGAAGCTGTTCATCTGCGACAGCCGCAGCGGGTTGTAGACGCTGTTGGCCGTCACCGCGAGCACCACCTTCTTGCCCTGCAGGTCGAAGGTCGCATTGAACGATTCGGGCGTGCGGCCCGACGAGATCGAGGCCTTGTCGAACAGCCGGTGCAGCGCCCACGGCCCTTCGGTCACGATGCCGCCGGCCGGCGTGCCGTTGGCGACCGTCACCTGCAGCCGCACCTGGTTGCTGTTGCGCGGACCGGGCCACTTGACGCTGCTGGGCGCCTGCGGGCCGTGGGCGTAGCGCACCGTCTGGCCGTCGATGTCGAGCGTGAACTGCGTGAGCGCGGCATCCATGTCCTCGGGCCGGATGTCGAGCGTGAACGAGGGCGTGCGTCCGCCCGCCATGCCCGAGAAGAACACGTCGCGGATCGCCTGCGCCTTCTGGAACGCATCGAGGTACGCCGAGCGTCCTGACGCGCTGCCGTCCACGCCGCGCTTGAAGGTCCACGGGTTGACCGAGGTGTCGACCTGCGAGGCGAGGTTCTTCTGGAAGAAGTCGTCCATCATCCCGCCGGGCGCGAACAGCTGCGCGAAGTCGCCGGCCGCCACGTCGCGGCTGGAGCCGCGCGCGAAGGGGTAGCGCCCTGCAATCGCCTGGCTGCAGAACTGCCCGATGGTCGCGGCGGCGTTCTGCCCGATGTTCTGCCGCGTCACCGCCGCAGCCTTCGACGACGCGGTGGCCGAGAGGTCGTTCAGCATGCCCTGGAACGGCACCGGCAAACGCCCCGCTTCGGCCTGCAGCTTGGTCACGGCGTCGCTCGAGGGCGGGATGTTGCCGCTGCGCAGCGCGGTGTCGGTGGCGGTGAGGAAGGTGTACAGCTCGTTGATGAGCGCGGCCGTCTGGTCCAGCGGCGTCTGGCCGCCGGCCTTGGGCGCGGTCACCATGCGGCGCAGCGGCGCGAAGTGGTTGTCGACCAGCGACTCGGGCCGGTCGGGTGCGGTGTTGCGGCGCTGGCTGCCGTCGGGCTGGCCGATGAGCTGTTCGATGCGCTCGCGCGTGCTCGTCACGCGGTTCTGCGCCTGGTCGAGCAGGCTGCGCGCGGCCTCGTCGTGGTTGCGCAGCAGGTCGGTCTCGCGCGCGGCGCCGCGGATGATGCGCGACATCGGCGACTCGCCCGTCGACAGCACGCGCGTCATCTGGATGCTCTGCAGCAGCGACTTGCTCTCGGCCAGCCGGATGTCGGCCAGGTACTCGTCCCAGGTGCGGATGTAGTCGGTGAGGTACAGGCGCCGCACCTCGCGCAGCAGCAGCTCGCGCGACGTGATGTCGGCCATGCCCGGCGCGCGGATCTGCAGCACCCAGCGGTCTTCCTGCTCCAGCCCGAGCGTGGTCTCGGCCATGCGCTTGTCGAAGATGTCCCAGTAGCCGCGGTAGGTGAAGAGCGTGGGAATGCCGTCGGTCAGCGGCTTGCCGCCCGCGCGCCGCACCACCAGCGCCGACTCCGCACCGCCCGCCTCGGCGATGGTGAAGGCATTGGGCGCGCTGGTCTGCAAGAGGATGCGGCGCAGCCGCGCGTACGAGCGCTGCGCGAGCGGCACGCCGGCCAGGCGCTCGCGCGTCTGCGCGATGAGCTTGTCGTCCTTGGTGAAGGGCGAAGTCACGACGCGGTCGGCGAACAGCGTCTTCAGGTGCGCCTCGAGGTTGGTGCGCTGCTCGCGCGTGAGCGAGGCGCCGATCTTGCGATCGACATCGGTCAGCAGCCAGGCCTGCAGAAAGTCGGCGTCGTAGCGCTCGGGGTCGTACAGCATGAGGTAGGCCTTGAGCGCCTCGTAGCTGTATTCGGCATCGGCCTTCGCGGCCTCGCGCAGCGACTGCTCGACGCGTTGCGCGGCCTGCGGCAGCAGCACGGTTTCGAGCGCGCGCTGGTACACGCCGTCGGTCGCGGCCTGCAGCTTCTCGCCCTGGTAGAGCCCGAAGCGGTAGCCCACGGGCGGATCGCCGATGTCGAACTCGGCCGACTTGGGCAGGTCCCGCAGGCGGTCGAGGATGAGCAGCGAGCTCGCGACGTCGCCGCTCGAATCGACCACCGTCGGCAGCTCGCCGCGCGCCGCCGCCTTGTTGAAGGCCTTGGCATTGCCGTCGACCTCGGCCACGTAGGCCTTGTTGTGGCGCCAGCTGTTGGCCCATGCGCCCAGCAGCACCACCGCGAGCACACCGACCAGCGCGTAGCCCGCGAGGTCGATCGCGCGGCGCCGGCGGTACCAGCGCAGGTTGGTGCCGGCCACGCCTGCGTCGCGGAAGATCACCTGCTGGAGCAGCTCTTTCAGGAAGTAGCTCTTGCCCGGCCCCGGCGGCGGCGCGGGCGGCGCGTTCACCTGCAGGTAGCGCTTGATGGCGCCCATCACGCGGTCGAAGGCCGTGCCCTCCTGCGTGCCGCTGGTGAAGTACACGCCGCGCAGCAGCGGCGCCACCTCGAACTTCGACGGGTTGAACACGTCGGCCAGGAAGGTGCCCAGGATGTCCTCGAAACTCGCGAACTGCTGCGGCAGCAGGTAGGCCTGCGCGCGCCGCATCGGGTCGGGCTCGGTCGCCATCAGCTCGGGCAGGCGCTCGTCCAGGCGCTGGTGCAGCAGCTTGTATTCCTGGTGGAAGCGCTCGCGCAGGTCGGCCTTGGCCGGGTCGGCGGGGTTGCCTTCGATCGGGAAGGTGAAGCCCCACACCTGCTGACGCTCGGCGCGGCCCAGCGAGCCGAAGTACTCGTTGAAGCCGGCCAGCAGGTCGGTCTTGGTGACCAGCACGTACACCGGGAAGTTGATGCCCAGGTCGTTGCGCAGTTCGAGCAGCCGCTTGCGCAATGCCATCGCGTGGCGTGCGCGCTGCGCGTCGTCGGCCAGCGGCAGGTCGGCGATGCTGATGGTGAGGATCGCGCCGTTGATCGGCTGGCGCGGCCGGAACTTCTTGAGCAGTTCGATGAAGCCCTTCCACTCGCCCTCGTCGGTCTCACGGTGGCTCTCGTGCGTGGTGTAGCGCCCGGCCGTGTCGATGAGCACGGCCTCGTTGGTGAACCACCAGTCGCAGTTGCGCGTGCCGCCGATGCCGCGCACTGCCGCCTTGCCGAGCTGGTCGGCGAGCGGAAAGTCCAGGTCGGAGTTGACCAGCGCCGTGGTCTTGCCCGAGCCCGGCGCGCCGATGAAGATGTACCAGGGCAGCTGGTAGAGGTACTGCCGGTCGAACAGCGCGAAGCGCCCGGCCGCCTTGCCGCCGGGGCCGGGGGCGAAGCGCATGTTCTTCAGCACCGCGGTCGCGTCGGAAAAACCGCTGTGCAGCTCCTTGATCTCGGGCGCGTCTTCGGGCTTGGCGGCCTTCGCCTTGGGCGACGGCGTGCGCAGCTGGTGCAGCAGCTGCGCGTTGAGCCGGCGCTCGCGCCACTTGCGGTAGGCCACGCGCACCAGCCACACGCCGAACATCAGCGCGATGACGACGATGCGCACGAACTCGCTTTCGAGCGGCCGGTAGCGGCCCACGGCGATCACCGGGCCGATGACCCAGATCAGGAACGCGAGCGCGATCAGCCCCAACAACACCCAAAGGTCGCGGCTGACGAGAAAACGGAAGAGCGCGCGCAGCATCAGCGGGTTCCTCCTTGTTGCGGGTGCTGCGGTTGCGGCGCAGACCCCGGCACGGGCACGCCCGCCACCGGCGCCACCAGCAGCGTCACCTCGACGCGCCGGTTGCGCGCGCGGTTGGCCGCCGAGTCGTTCGGCACCAGCGGATCGGCGTCGCCACGGCCTTCGGCACGCAGGCGCTCGGGCCGCGTGAGGCGCCGGCCGATCATGGTCTTCACCGCATCGGCGCGCGCCTGCGAGAGCTGCCAGTTCGACGGAAAGCGCACGCTGCGGATCGGCTGGTCGTCGCTGAAGCCGCTGACCAGCACGTGGCCTTCCACCGCGTTGAGCGCATCGGCCACGCGCGCGAGCACCGGCGCGTAACGGTCGAGCACGCGGTCGGAGCCCGAGGCGAACAGGCCGTCGCCGCGCAGCACCACCACGCTGCGGTCGGCCTCGTCGCGCACCGTGAGCAGGCCGTCGCGGATCTCGGGCTCGAGAAAGCGCTGCAGGCGCGGCTGCACCGCCACGGGCGCGGCCACCGCGCGCTGCGTCTGCGGCAGGCGCACCGCGCTCACGGCGGTGAACGCGCCGTCGGAATGGCCCGCGAGGTTGAAGGTGAGCACCGCGAACACCAGCACCAGCAGCACCGCCGCCACCGCGCCCACGGCCCACACCGGCAGCCAATGGCGCGTGCGGCGCACGGGCGCGCTCGCGTCCTGCCAGTGCGGCGACAGCGGCGCGGCGATTTCGCCGCGCGTCTGCCGGATGATCTGCAGCAGCCGCTGCTTGAGCGTCTCGAGCTGCGAGCGGCCGTTGTCGATGACGCGGAAGCGCCCCTCGAACCCCATCGCCAGGCAGAAGTAGATGAGCTCGATGAGGTGCAGGTGCTGCTGCGGGTTCTGCACCAGCCGCGACAGCAGCTGGAAGAACTTCTCGCCGCCCCAGGTCTCGTTGTGGAACATCACGAGCAGGCTCTGCGACGACCAGATGCTGCCGCCCCACGGCGTGAGCGCCGCGGCCTCGTCGACCGCCGTGCACAGGCAGTAGCGCGCGCCGATGATCACTTCGGGCGCGATGCCGGCCTGCTGCGCGCGCGTCTCGAAACGACGCACCTCGTCGACCAGGTGTTCGCGCAACTGCGCCGGCGCCGGATGGTGGCCGGTGGCGCGGATCTGCGGAATCAGGTCGAGCAGCGGATTGGCCGCCGCCACCAGCGGGTTGTTGCCCGCCAATGCCGTGTCGCCCGCGTGCGGGCGCCGCGCGTCGTGCCACGCGGTGAAGGCATCGGGCTGCGGCTGCGATGGTTGCGGCTGCAGCGACCCCGGGCCGCTGCTGGTGTTCACACCGCCGCCCGGGTTGGGCGGCACGAAGCCGCCCGGGCCGACTGCCATGTCATTGGCACCGTTCATAGGGTCCCTCACGGACGGATGGCCCAGAACTCCATGGCGAGCCCTGGAAAGTCGCCGGCCAGGTGCATGGCGACGCCGCCCGATTTCTCGAGCTGGCGCCACATGTCGCCGCCCTTGTCGAGTTCGAAGTAGTGGTAGCCCGCGTGGTACGGAATCTGGCGCGGCGCCACCGGCAGCGAGCGCACGACCACGCCGGGCAGCTGCAGCTGCACGAGGTCGCGGATGCGCTCGACCGAGCCGATCTTGACCTGCGTCGGAAAGCGCTGCTGCACCGCATCGGCCGGCAGGTCGGCATGCACCGCGAGCACGAAGGCCGCGTTGCGCACCAGCACCGGGTCGGGCATGCGCCCCACGCGCACGCCGTGGCTGCGCTCTTCCAGTTCGATGGCGATGGCGCTCTGCTCGAGCACCGCCGACAGCGAACGCCGCAGCTCTTCCATCAACGGGCGGATGCTCTCGTTGAGGTTGTCGTGGTCGTACACCGGCCACACCACCGGACGGCGCGTGGGCGAGGTGTGCGTGGCGAGGTCGCAGCCCAGCTTGAGCCAGTCGACGAACAGCGTCTCGGGGTGCACCTGCACCGCCTGCTGCGCATGCCAGGTGAGTGCGAGGTAGCGGTTGACCAGCTCCAGCAGCAGGAAGTCGGAGACCTCGCTCACGCCGCCACGCCCCGGCTGCGACAGCCGCGAGGCCAATGCCTCGGAGCGCTGCGTGAGCAGGCCGTGCAGCTCCGCCGTCATGCTGCGCAGCATCGGGTGCGCCGAGGCATCGAGCACCGGCGGAATGTAGTTGGCATCGACCACCAGCTTGTGGTCGGTGCGCCGCTCGATCACGCGCACCGCACCGATGGCCTGCCACTCGGCCGTGAGCGACGACGCGCGCGCCAGCCGCAGGCGCGGCTTGGCCAGCTGCAGCACCGCGGGGCCGAGCGCCACCGCGTTGCCGTCGGCCACTTCGCGTTCGACCACGCCGAAGCGCGCGGCCGAGCCTTCGTCTTCCGAGAAGATCACCTCTTCGCTGCCGGGCCGGCGCAAGGGCAGTGCCAGCACGATGAGTTCGTCGGTGAGGTCGGTGGGCACGTCGAAGGGCATCGGTGCGTCTTCGAGGCCGAACGAAAACGGCGTGCCGTCGGGCAGCACGCCCGCGCCGGCGAGCAGCGACACGCGGCCGAGCGCGAAGGCATCGCGGTCGATGTCCAGGTGCAGCCATCCCCAGTAGGCACCTTGCATGCCCGCGGTGCGGCGAGTGACGTACTGCTCGACATAGCGCTCCATCTGCTGGAAGTGCTGGGGCCGCAGGTACATGCCTTCGGACCACACCACGCGATTCGCCAATGCCTGAGATTGGGCGCCCTGGACGGCCGCGCCCGCGTTGCGAACTGTCACCAAAGAACCTCCTGGAGTGCTCACACGGAGGCGGGGAATGCGCTGTACAGCGGCTCCCCGCTCGATCTTCTTTCGCGCCTGATGCTACACGGCGCCTCTTGCGTTCTGCACGACTTTTCAGAGGCAGATGCGCCGCACTTTCGTATTAGCGCGCGCTGAAAATTAACGACTTGGTAGCACTTCGAGGCCGCTCTTGCGCACCGCGATACGCACGCCCTGCTCGCTCGGCGAAAACTGCCACACCTTGTAAAGATTCGTTTGCTTGGGCTCCTTCAACGGCAACACGATGCGCCACCGAGCCGCTTCCAGCTTGCGATAACCGGCGATCACGCCGATGGCGCGCGAGTCGAGTCCGGCCTCGCGCTTGAACACGCGTTCCTCGCCGCTGCGCATGATGGCCTGGTCCGCGTTCACGAGTTCGGTCATGAGCGTCTCGCGGTCGCGGTCCTGCAGCGCGAAGTAGTCTGCCGTCTCAAAGTTGCCGGAAGATTTCAGTTCGAAGACCTTCACGAGAATCGGTGCGGCCTGGCCGCGGCCATCGGGATTCACGCCTTCGTCGATGCGCACGGTGATGGCATACGGCGTGGGCATCGACTTCGCTGTCGATGCACAGCCGGCGAGGCCTGCGAGCAACGGCGAGGTTGCCAATGCGCCTTGAATCAAGGTCCGTCGATGCATGAGATCTCCCTGAAAGCTTCGCGATCTATATTATCGAAACCATGCACGCGCACGGTGTGCATTGCGTGCTGTTGCATCACGATGCACGGCACACTGTCTCTCACGCATTGCCTCTCGCGAAGTAGGAGAAAAGATTGAAGTCTTGCCTGCCTGTTCTGTCTTTTGCCTTCACGCTTGCGCTGTTGAGCGGCTGCCAGAGCACCCCCGATGCATCGCAGCAACCCGAACGCCTGAGCCAGCAAGTGGCGCGCACCACGCTCGAACGTGCGCAGCAGGCCTACGATGCGGGCGACTACCCCAAGGCCATCTCGACACTCAAGAGCGGCGGCGTGTCGGTGTTCGACGGGGCCGAGCCCGCGACGCGGCTCGCCGCGCTGAAGCTCGAAGCCTTCAGCTACTGCGTGAACAACCAGATCCCGGAATGCCGCACGCAATTCCGCAAGCTCCTCGATGTGTTCCCGAGCTTCGACCTGAACGTCGCGGAACGCACCCACCCCGTGTGGGGCCCCGCGTTCGAGGCCGCGAAGAAGATGAAGCGCGGATGACACGCGGCCGGCCACGGCCGCGCAGTGCTCATGCCGCGACGAACATGGAGATGCCATGCGCTGGACAGTGATTGAACACGGCGGCACGCCCGTCGCCTCGGGGCCTTCGGCGCTGCTCGCCGCCCCGGGCGGCACCATCGGCCGCAGCCCCGACAACCACCTCGTGCTGCCCGATGAACAGCGGCAGATCTCGCGCCTGCAGGCCACCGTGCGCTTCGACGACGAAGGCGCCGCCGTGGTCCGCAACATGAGCGCGGTGCTGCCCATCAGCGTGAACGGACGCATGCTGCGGCACGAAGAAGAATCGCGCGTCGCGGAAGGCGACCGCGTGACCATCGGCAGCTACGTGCTCCAAGCCGCGAGTGCCGCACAGGCCGCGCCGCCCGCCGTCACCGAAGCACCGATCACCGAACCGATCGGCGAACATCCGGTGGCGCCGATCACGGAGCCGCCGCCTGTGTTGCCCGTGTCCATGTCTGCAGCGCCAGCGCCTTCTTCATCGATCAGCGCGCTGCTGCCTGCCGCCTCGCCGGCGTCCGATGTCTTTGCGGACCTGTTCGGCGAGGGCGCGCTGCCCATCGGCGATGCCCCGCCCGAGAAGACGGTCGCGATGCCCACCTTCGCGCCCCCGCCGGTGAACGCGCCGATGAACGCGCCGGCACCTGCGCCGCTGCCCGCACCGCCGCCACCACCACCACCGCCCCCGTTTTCTTCCGCTGCTGCAGCGGCTCCGGCGGCCATGCCGGCATCCGCGCAGATGCCGTCGGCCGCCGACTGGGACGCCATCCTCGCGAACGCGCCGCGCCGCGTCGGCGATGCGGCGGCGCCGATGCCCGACCCGATGGCGCAGGAGCCCTTCGCCCTGCCCTCGCAGGCGCAGCGCAACCCCGTCGATCCGCTCGCCGAGCTGAACCCGCAGGCGACGCAGGGCCTGTCCGACCTCGCGCTCAAGCGCAGCATGGACCCGCTCTCCTTCTTCGCCGAAGACCGCGATGCGCCCTCGCCGCTGTCCGACCCGCGCCCCACGGCGCTGACGCAGGACAACCCGCTCGATGATGTGCACCCGGCCATGGACCTGATCGCCAGGCCGCCGGCCGCGTCGTCGGGCCACAGCCTGGCGAACCATGCGCGCGAGATGACGTCGCAGTTCAATCCGCCGCAGCCGGTGGCGATCACGCCGTCGGTCGCAACGCCAGAGCCCGTGGAAGAGGTTGCACCGCCGGTGATTGAAGAGCGTGTCGTTGCCGCAGCGCCGGAGATTCCGGTCGCGGTCGCAGAGCCCGTCGTGCCGGATGACGCGCCGCCTGCCTTGCCAGTCGCTGCGCCGGCACCCGCATCGCCCCGCACATCCTCGTCGGGCGACGACCTGTTCAAGGCCTTCCTCGAAGGCGCCGGCGTGCCCGAGATCGCGGGCCAGCAGCCGCTCGATGCCGACGCGATGCGGCACCTCGGCCGGCTGATGCGCGCCTTCACCGACGGCACCATCGAGCTGCTGTCGTCACGCGCCATGCTCAAGCGCGAGGTGCGCGCCGAGATCACCATGATCGTGGACGAAGAGAACAACCCCTTCAAGATTTTGCCCAACGGCCGCGCCGTGCTGATGCAGATGTTCGGCGCGCGCATGCCCGGCTTTCTCACGCCCGAGGCCGCCGTGCACGACGCGCTGGGCGACCTGCAGTCGCACCAGCTCGGCATGGTCGCCGGCATGCGCGCCGCGCTGCTCACGCTGCTGCACCGCTTCGACCCCGGCGGTCTCGACAAGGCCACGCCGCACGACGGCGGGCTCGGCGAGAAGTTTTTGCCCGGCGGGCGCGAAGCGCGGCTGTGGCGCCAGCTGAAACAGCTGCACGCCCACACCACCGCCGCCGTCGAAGACGACTTCCAGGCCGTCTTCGGCCGCGCTTTCCAGCAGGCCTACGACCGCGAGATGGAACGCTTGAAGGAGGCGCGCCGTGCTTGAAGCCACCCGCACCTTCGCCGTGCCCATCTCGACCTCGCAGTTCTCGTGCGTGGGCGAACGCAGCGGCAACCAGGACGCCATCGGTTACCACCTGGACGAACGCAACGCCTGCTTCGTCGTGAGCGACGGCGTCGGCGGCCACGCGGGCGGCGAGCTGGCCTCGCGCATCGTGGTCGACACCGCGCTCAACACCTTCGTCGACCACCCGTCCGTCGCCGCCGACGACATCCGCCATGCCGTGAAAGAGGCCAACGACGCCGTGCTCGCCAAGCAGCGCGAGCTGGCCGACCAGAACCGCATGAGCGCGACCATCGTCTCGCTGTTCGTCGACCGCGCCACCGGCGAAGCCTGCTGGGCTCACGTCGGCGACAGCCGCCTCTACTGGTTCCGCCGCGGCGCGCTCATGCAGCGCACCGAGGACCACAGCCTGTCCGAACGCTCCGGCGAGGCCGCCGCAGGCCAGGGCGCCAACGGCGGCGAGCGCCTGGTGAAGAGCAACCTGCTGTACCGCGCGCTCGGTGCGCGCGCAACGGCGGAGACCTCAGTGTCGACACCGCAGCGGCTCGCCGATGGCGATGCGTTCCTGCTGTGCACCGACGGGCTCTGGCAGCTCATCTCGCAGCAGGTGATGGAGCGATCGCTGCAGCTGGCGGCCAGCGCGGAAGAATGGCTGGCGTTGCTGCGGCGCGCGGCGGAGGCGAAGGCCGATGCGCTGCAGGACAACTACTCGGCGTTGGCGGTGTGGGTGGGGGCGCCGCAGCAGGTGACGCTGGCGGGGGTGGCACGGCCGCCCGCGACGGCCGGTTGAAGCCTGCGCCGCGGCGAGGGCTTCAGCGCCTCGCCGCGCGGTTCAGGCGCACAGATTCACGCTGGTGAGCTGCGGCGGCGTTCCCAGGATGCCGTTGACGTTGCCGCGGTTCTGCTTGGTGAAGCTCGTCACGCGCGTGGCCGGCGAGCCCTTGATCAGGAAGGTGTTCGAGGCGGTGATCTTCTTCGACTGCCCCATGACGCTGGGCACCCGCACGCCGAGCCCGATCCCCGCCGTGTCGCCGAAGGTGAGGGGGATCTTGGTCTTCTTGTTGTGCGCCATCATGCAGGACCAGAAGATGTTCGGCACGTTGGGGATCGCCATCAGGCCCAGCCCGATGTCGATGTGGGGAATGGGAACGGCCGGCGTCTTGCAGACGTCGGGCACGCCGATGTCGAGGCTGGGACCTTGGGCGGCAAAGAACATCTCGGGGCTCCTTTGGAAAGTGATCGGTTGACGGGTGCATTCAGCCCATGTGGATCTGCTTGGCATCCGCCTTGATCAGATCCTTGGCCGTGACCACGGTATTTCTTCCATGCACGCGCGCCATCTCGCTGGCGTTGTAGTCGATCTGGCCCGCATGCACCTGGTCCACGCCCTCGGTCATGCGGAAGGCCGACTTGCTCAGGTGCACGAGGCGGTCGACGATGGCTTCGTAGACGCGGCCGACAACGCGCATGTTCAACACCGTCGCGCGCGCTTCCACGCCCTGGTAGCTCATGTGGCCGACCTGGCATTCGGCCGCCTGCGCGTCCAGGTGCAGTTGCGCGGTGTCCATGCGCAGCGCGCGCGGGCCGCTCAGCTGCAGCTCGCTGGCCGCTTGCACCCTGACCGCACCGCGCTGCGAGGCCAGCGTGAGATCGCCCGCGACCTCGATGTGGGCGACACCTGCATCGGCCTGCTCGGCCACCGCCGTCAGGTAGAGGCGACGCTCGTCGGGACCGCTGACGAGCACGATGTCGCCGATTTCGGGCCGCAACAGGCAGCTGGCGGCGCGCAGGCACCGCAACACATGCCCGTCGCTGTCCACGCTGTGGATGCCGCCGGGCAGGATGGCCGTGACGGTACCCAGCGCATTGACCACACCGCCGCCCTCAGGCCTGGGGCCAGCGGCGGCGCGGGTGCGCATGTCGCGGCGTGCGGGGGGCGCGTCGGAAACTGTGTCTCTGATCGTCATGTTCGGGAATCCTTTTCTGCGGCCTGCCGCGCCGCGCCAGCTTCGCCGCGCCGCCTGGAGGGATCGCGATGGCTCGGTCGGCGCGCGGAGTAGGCCTCGGCCTCGTACAACGCATCCTCCTGGAGCAGCAGGCCGCCGCGGTCGGAGAACAGCGTGCCCTCGAGCACCGCGCGGTGCACCTTGGTGCGCATCAGCGCGGCACCACGAAAATCGGCGCCGCGCAGATCGGCGTAGGAGAAATCGGAATAGGCAAGTTGTGCCTCCGAGAACTGCGCGGCGTTGCAACGTGCGCGGTGGAAGACGCATTGCTCCAGTTGGGCACCCGCCAGATCGGCGCCGTCCAGCCGCGCATCGGCCCAGACGCTCTGGAAGAAATGGCCGCCGTTGAAGGCCACGCCGCCCAGGTCCGCGCCCACGAACACGCTGTGCGCCGCGGCCGCGCGCCGGAACGATCCGCCCTCGATGCGCGCCCCCTTGAAGTTGCACTGGCGCAGCGTCGCTTCGTCGAAGTCGCAGCCGGCGAGGTTGGCATCGGGAAACTGGCACAGGCTGAAGGTCTGCCCACGGAACACCTGTCCCGACAGATCGCACTCGGAAAAGACGCATCGCTCGAAACTGCAGCGCGCGAACACTGCGGAGCGCAGGTCGGCCCGGTAGAAGATGGCGCCGTCGAGCGGCGCGCCGGAGAAATCCGTCCGGTCGAGCCGCGCCCCGTAGAACACCAGCATCTCGGACTTGATGCCGCGCAGCGAAGTCCCGACCAGTTCGCAGTCGGAGATGCCGATCACATCGCCCTCGACACCATCGAAGCGCGCGTGCGCAAGCCGCGTGTTGTAAAAGCTCGTGCCATGCATGGTGGCGCCGTCCATCGCGGCGCCTTCGGCATTCACGCCGTAGAAGTTGCAGCGGTCCAGCACGGCGCGCTCGAGCCTGGCGCGGCCCAGTCCGCAGTCCCCGAAGACGCTGCCCTTGAGAGAGGCGCCCGACAGGTCCGCACCCGTGAAGTCGCTCTCGATGAACATGCCGCCCGACAGGTCCAGGCCGCGCAAATCCATGCCGGCCAGGTTCTGGTTGGCGATCTCCTGCCCGCGCTTGACCATGACCTGCACCTCCTTCGGCGTCATCGCGGGCCCTCCTGCGCCTTGCGCCTGGGCACCGTGACCACGTTGACGGTGTAGGCCTCGTCGAAACGCGTGGTGTCGTCGATCAGGCACCGGGACAGGTCGGCCTGGAACAGGTTGGCCCGGTGGAAATCGGTGGCCACGAGGATGGCCTTGCTGAAGTCGGCCTCGATCAGGCTGGCATCGACCAGCGAAGCGGCGGTGAGATCGGTGCGCACGAAATCGGAACCGTCGGCGTTGGCGCCCCCGAGGCGGGCGCCCCGCATGGAGGCATCGGTGAAGTCGGTGTTGTCGAGCTTCGCATCGCGGAAGTCGGCTTCGTCCAGGCGGATCGACTGCAGGTTGCATTCGATCAGCGTCGCGCCCTGGAAGTCGGCCTTGCGCAAATCGGTCGATCCCACGAAACAGGTCGCGACCAGGCGCGCATCGGAGAAGTCCATCGCATCGGTGCAGTCGGTATCGGTCCAGTCGCAGGTGTCGAGCGTTGCGCCGCAAAAGCGCAGCCCGCCCGCCTGGCATTCGATCCAGTCCACCTTGTGAAAGCTGGCGCCCTCGAAATCCAGGCCGTTCAGACGGGAGCCCTCGGTGAAGCTCAGGTTCCGCAGCTGCGCACGCTCGAAGCCGCAGTTCTCCCACACCACGCCCTCCGCCTCATGGAGATCGAAAAATGTGTCGGCGAATCTGCAGCCGCGCGCGGCCATGCCTTCGAGTTGGGTGGACTCGAAGCGCGCACCGGTGAAATCCGAGTCCTCGCACTGCGCCAGCGCCAGGTTGGCGTCCTTGAGGTTCACTCCCCGCATCGAGGTGCCCGCAAGGCGTGCACGCGCGAGCAGTGCATCCGACAGATCGCCACCATCGAGCCTGCTGCCGCTGAGATCGGCGCACTCCAGCATCGCGCGGTGCCAGCATGCGCCGCGCAGGTCCATGTCGCTGAGATCCGCGCCCGTGAGATCCATGTCGGACAGGTCGCGCGCGCCGGCCATGCGACGCTCGACGTCCATGCGCGTTTCGGCCGACCGCTCCCCGGACATCTTGTCCGCCGCATCCTGGTGTTGTGCCGTGCGGCGGTAGTTCTCGAGCAACTGGCGCGCGGCAGCGTCATGAATCTCGCGCAACTGCGCTATCTGCTCGGGCGTCGGAGAAAACCCGCTGCCCTCGGACTGGGCGACGATGCTTTCGATGCGCGCCCACCTGTCCACCGTCGGCGGGCCCTTCTGTGTCGACGATTCGGTCTGTTGCACCAGGTCCGACGTGTCGAAGCCCGCCTTGCGCGAGTGCACGGCGTTCGCCTTGGCGGCCTCGTCGAGTTCGCGGCGCGCCACCTCGATCTTCTGGCGATGCTCCTCGATGAGCACCTTGCGCTGGGCCATGTAGGCCGGCAGTTCGCGCAGGGTGGGCACCTTCTCCATGAGATCGACGGCGGGCGGCTCCTCCTGCCCGGCCACGCCCAGGCCCGAGGACTTGAACGACACCTTCATGCGCTCGCGCTCGTAGTCGGCGCGCGCCTGCATGTTGCGTCGCATCGGCGATGGCTCGAACTGCGCGTCGAGGTCGGGCCACGGGCCGATGATCGGATCGGGCAGCAACAGGTCGTCGCGCATGCCGTAGAGCGCGCGGTCTTCCGACTCGCTGCGCAGCACCAGCACGTCGCGCCAGCCATCGAGCCCCTGGGGCGGCAGGGCCGCCTCCTCCATGGCGATCATGGCGTGCGTGACGTCCGCCGCGTCGTCCTGTTCGACTTCCACGAAGCCGTGGTAGATCAGGCCCACGCGCTCCAGGTGCGGAAAGAACCAGGCGGTAGTCAGGCGCATCGGCACGTCGTGCAGCGTGCCTTCGTCGAGCTTCACGCTGTTGATGGGGCCGCGCACGACGATGGCACGAGCGCGCCAGTCGGGCAGCCGGCCGTGCTGCACCGTGCGGTCGGGATGCAGGTTCCAGAGTTCGAACTGCGCGCCCGCCAGTTCGCCGTCTTCGCGCCCGAACCATTGGTCCGGCGGCGCGGCATTGAAGAAGGCCCAGTCCATGTCCTTCGCGTAGCCGGGATAGAGATGGTTCTGCCAATGCTCGTCGTACTGGCGGCCCAGCCGGTCCGCGCGCGAGGGCCGCGTGGCCTCGACGGGCCCGAACCCCGCGGGCTGCACGGTCTGGTCGGGCCGCTGCACGCGGGCGCGCGGATCCTCGATGTTCGCAAGGCGCTGCGCCCGGACACCGCCGACCTGCTCGTGCGCCTGCCCGATGCCACCCGGATTCTCGGCAAACCCCGGGCCGCCGAAGGCATGGCCCCAGTCGATGCGCATCGACTCGAAGGGCTGCGGGGCGCTCGGCCTGCCATCGACCCAGAAGCGGTCGCCGAAGACCAGCAGGTCCTTCTGCCGTGCGCCGACGCGGACACGGACCGCGCATTGCGTCTTGTCCTGCTGCTGGCGCGTGTAGGCCGAGCCCGTGACGAGGAATTCCGGATGCAGCTTCGGCATGCCCAGGTCGAACGCGCCGTCGATGCCCACCTCCTCGCCGAAGATCTTCCAGCACTCCTGCTCCGGGATGAGCCGGGCATCGCTGCCCAGGCGATCGGTCATCGCGATGGCGGTCACGGCCAGCCAGTGGCGTCCGTCGTTGGCGAAGGGTCGGGTCAGCATGCCCAGACGCAACGGTTTGATGATTTTCATGCGTCGATCGAGGAGGGAATCTCGAGCTGCGTGCGGTCGCGATCCACCGCGACGCGCAGCGCCGTCGGGCTCTTGGCGTAGACGATGGGCAGCGGGCGGCCACCCGAGAAGTTGGCCAGCAGTTCCTGGTCGATGAAGGTCCGCAGGGTCACGCGATGATGCTCGCCATCCGAATCCGTGAACGTGATCAGCAGCTCCGCAGCCGCCATGTTTGGCGAACCTCCGCGCCAGGTCACCAGGCGGAATCCGGGCCGGGCCAGGGCCAGGATCTGGGCCACCGCGCGCGCGCCCTCGTGGCGCAGCGCCTCCCACTCCTGCTCCTCCGCGACATGCGCCGCCTTGGTCGCGCTGCCGGCGCGAAAGACGCGCGAGCTGCCGAACGTCGACACCATCAGGACCGCAACGCCGAGGACGGCGACCGCTATTTCCAGCCATCTCATGGTCTGCATCCGCCGGGATTCCCTCGTGATGGCTTCATTTCTCGACGTCGAATGCGCTCTTGAAGAACTGCGCCGCTCCGGCCACGATCAACAATGGATCGAGCCAGAAATGGTAGTGACCGAGTTCCTGCCTGCTGACTGCCTGCACCCAGTTGACGGCTGAGACATTCACGAACGCCCCCTTCTGCAGCAGCGTGTTGCGCACCGCCAGCTGGAACTTGGCGGTGTAGGAGTCGGCCGAGCCCGCCACGAACAGGGCCTGGTGGCCGATGCCTTCCTTGACCGCATGGAGCCACCACTTGGCATCCAACGAGTTGACGGTCTTGACCGGCGTGTTCTCGATATCGACGCCGGTCACATTGATCTTGAGGGTACCTGGCACGTGGATCGTATGGCTGCTGCCGGACAGATGAAGAACGGTCGGCGCGAAGATCACTTTCGGCCCGGTCACGGTGGTGAGCTTGGGACCCTGCACCAACGTCATGTCGATCGCGTTCACCACCTCCACCCGGGTTGCACCGGTGATGCGGATGTCCGCCCCGCTGACCAGGCGCAGCACGCTGCCGTTGATCGTCACCAGCACTTCGCCATTGACCGTCTCGGTGATGCCGCCGGTGACCGTGCGCATCTCCCCGCCCGTGATCGTCTCGGTCGCACCGCCCGTGATCGTGCGTTGCTCGCCGCCCGCCACCGTCTCGGTCGCGCCGCCCGTCACCGTGCGCTCTTCGCCGCCGTCGATCGTCTCCACCGCACCGGCGGTGATGTGCCGCTCCTCGCCCGCCTCGTAGGTTGCCGACTCGTGCCCCTTGATCAGCGTCGTGCGCGTTTTGTCGGTCGTGTGCGTCTCGTCGCCCTCCACCTCCACGTCGAGGTTGCGCTCGGCGTGCAGCAGAACCTGCTCGGCGCCCCTCTTGTCTTCGAACACGAAGGCGTTCGCGTTCGCGGGCGAGCCGCCCTTGGTTGAACGCGACACGATGCCGCTCTGGATGGCCTCGCCCGGCAGGTCGAACGGCGGCATCTGGTCGGCGTTGTAGACACGGCCGACGATGAGGGGACGGTCGACACGGCCCGCGATGAAATCGACCACCACCTCCTGCCCGATGCGCGGCACGTGCACGGTGCCGTAGCCATCGCCCGCCCAGGCCTGCGAGACGCGCACCCAGGCTGAACTGTTTTCATTGCGCTGGCCTTCGCGGTCCCAGTGAAACTGGACCTTCACGCGGCCGTATTCGTCCGTCCAGATCTCCTCGCCCTCGGGGCCCACCACCGTCGCGGTCTGCGGCCCGCTCGTGCGCGGCATCTGCGTCTGTCGCGGTGCGCGGTAGGGGTTGTCCGCAGGCTGCGCGACGAAATCGAAGCCGTACATGCCCGATGCGCTGCCGGTGGCATACCCACCCTCGCGCAGCATGTAGGCAACCGAGACGATCAGGTGCTCGCGGTTGTCGTCCTCGCGCGGCGCGTTGCGCATGGTGAACCTGGCGCCCGGCGCCATGCCGCGCACCGTGGCATGGCCGGTGCTGCGCGAGGCCAGCGACTGCGCCTCTTCCAGCCGCACGCGTGCATAGTGCTCGGCCTGTCCGGCATCGACGTACTCGCCGAGCCACTCGTGCATGTCGTAGCCGGCGTTGTCATGCGCGCGCGGCTGGCTGCGCGTGCTGCCGAGGTCGCTCTTTGGCGTGGTGAAGTTGAAGTCGTTCACCGCGTAGCTGCCCGTGCGAACCTCCTCGGTCACCTGCCAGTCGTCGATGACCTCCATGTCCTCGCGGATGTCGCGGTCGGCCGCGAAGTAGTCGATGGTCTCGTAGCCCGGCATCGGCTCGTGGGCCCCCGCATCGTCGGCCAGCACCAGTGTATGGCGGCCCTTCTCGTGCTTGAAGTAATAGTAGATGCCCTCCAGCTCCATCAGTCGGCTCACGAAGTCGAGGTCGCTCTCGTTGTATTGCGCACAGTACGCCCACTGCCGGTAGCTGCCGCTCAACTTCTTCTCGAACGCAAAGCCGTAGGCGCCGAACACATCTTCGAGGATGTCCACGACCGACTTGTTCTGGAAGATCCTGCTGCCGCTCGAGAACGATAGATACCAAAGCCAGGGGCGCAATACGGCGCGATAGATCGTGTATCGCGAAGTCCCGCCTTCCCGGCCCACCTTTGAAAAACGCACCACCTGGCCGTCAAGGAAGCGCGGGGCGCCGACTGCGGTCTTGATCTCCAGCGACAACGGTTTTCCGAGAAGCGACTTCGGATCGATCGCCACGTCTGTGCTGAGCAATTCGACCTCGAACTCGTAGGGCCGCGACAGGCGCTCGATGCCTTGCATCGAGCGCAGCAGCAGCTGATCTTCGCCCAGTGGAGTGTGGGTCTTCACGATGCGGTCCATGGGCTCGGAAACTCCTGATGGGTGGATGTGCAAGGCCGGCTGCGATGCAGCAGGATCATTTCTTCTTCGTCATGTAGACGCACGACAGGTGCAGCTTGCAAATGCCGATGTTCAGTCCCTTCTTCTTCGAACTGCGCGCCGAGGTCTCGAACTTGACCGGCGCATCGAGCAGGAAGTTCGTCGCCCTGTTGGTGAACCATCCGTTGATTTGCGTGTTGATTCCGCAGGCCTGCAACTTGAGGCCGTAGAAATCGGTTGCGAGAACGATCGCCCGCACGGTCTGGTTGGACCAACGCAGGAAATCGCACTTGAGCCACGTCTCATCGGCGACGTTGAGGATCGTATGGGGCGACCGGGTGATGCTTACCGTCGCCTTGATCGTGTAGGTGCTCGTGGTGTCGAGGTGCTGCGTCGTGTGATAGATGATCAGCGGCGCCACCACGACCTTCGGACCGGTGACCGAGGTGCAGTCGGTCCCGTTCACCTGCTTGAGATCCATCGCATGGACCGTCTCGATGCGCCCACTGCCGGTGATGCGCAGATCCGAGCCACTCAGGAGCCGGATGCTGCCTCCGTTCACCGTCAGCATCACGCCGCCATTGACCGTCTCGGTGATGCCGCCGGTGACCGTGCGCGTCTCCCCGCCCGTGATGGTCTCGATCGCCCCGCCCGTGATCGTGCGTTGCTCGCCGCCCGCCACCGTCTCGGTCGCACCGCCCGTCACCGTGCGCTCCTCGCCGCCGTCGATCGTCTCCACCGCACCGGCGGTGATGTGCCGCTCCTCGCCCGCCTCGTAGGTTGCCGACTCGTGCCCCTTGATCAGCGTCGTGCGCGTTTTGTCGGTCGTGTGCGTCTCGTCGCCTTCCACCTCCACATCGAGGTTGCGCTCGGCGTGCAGCAGGACCTGCTCGGCGCCCCTCTTGTCCTCGAACACGAAGGCGTTCGCGTTCGCACTTGACCCGCCCTTGCTCGAACGCGTGACGATGCCGCTCTTGGTCGCCTCGCCCGGCAACGAGAACGGTGGCATCTGGTCGGCGTTGTACACGCGCCCCACGATCACCGGCCGGTCGATGCGGCCGCCGATGAAGTCCACCACCACCTCCTGGCCGATGCGCGGCGTGAACACACCGCCGAAGCGCTCGCCCGCCCAGATGTGCGACACGCGCACGAAGCGCGAGCTGTTCTCGTTGCGCTGGCCCACGCGGTCCCAGTGAAATTGCACCTTCACACGCCCATATTCGTCGGTCCAGATCTCTTCGCCCTCGGGCCCCACCACGGTCGCCGTCTGCGGCCCGCTCGTGCGCGGCACCGGTGTGTGCCGCTGCG
Source organism: Variovorax paradoxus (assembly GCF_009498455.1). Lineage (NCBI taxonomy): Bacteria > Pseudomonadati > Pseudomonadota > Betaproteobacteria > Burkholderiales > Comamonadaceae > Variovorax > Variovorax paradoxus. The sequence continues at coordinate 1,312,098 of NZ_CP045644.1, forward strand.
CCCGGAACGCCTGCGCGCTGGGCTGCACCACGAAGTCGAAGTTGTATTCCCCCGGCGCCGCACCGCTCGCATAGCCGCCCTCGCGCAGCGCGTAGTCGACAGCCACCACAAGGTACTCTCGGTTGTCGTCCGATCGCGGCGCGTTGCGCATCGTGAAGGTGCCGCCCGGCGCCAGGCCGCGCACGGTCGCGCGGCCCACGCTGCGCTGCGCCAGCGCCTGCGACTCTTCCAGCCGCACGCGCGCGTAATGCTCGCCGTCTCCGGCTTGCGGGTAGTCGCCCAGCCACTCGTACATCTCGTAGTCGCCGTTGTCGTGCCCGCGCGGCTGGCTGCGCACATTCACCAGGTCGCCCTTGGGCGTGGTGAAGTTGAAGTCGTCCACCGTGTAGCGGCCCGAGCGAACCTCCTCGCTGGGCTGCCACTCGCGGATGACCTCCAGGTCTTCGCCGATGTCGCGGTCCGCCGCGAAGTGGTCGATGGTCTCGTAGCCCGGCATCGCCTCGTGCGCGGCGATGTCGTCCGCCAGCACCAGCGTGTGCTGGTTCTTCTCGTGCTTGAAGTAGTAGTAGATGCCTTCGAGCTCCATCAGCCGGCTCACGAACGCGAAGTCGCTCTCGTTGTACTGCACGCAGTACTCCCACTGCCGATAGCTGTTGCTGAGCTTCTTCTCGAACGCGAAACCGTAGTCGCCGAACACCTCTTCCAGGATCTCCACCACGCTCTTGTTCTGGAAGATCTTGTTGTCGCTCGAGCGCGTGAGGTACCACAGCCACGGGCGCACCGTCGCCCGGTACACGGTATAGCGCGGCGTGTCGCCTTCGCGTCCGATCATCGAGAAGCGCACCACCTGGCCGTTCAAAAAGCGCGGCTGCGCTGTCGCCGTCAGGATCTCCAGCGCCAGCGGCTTGCCCAGCACCGACTTCAGATCGATCGACGCGCTCGGGCTCAGCAGGTCCACCTCGAACTCGAACAGCTGCGACAAACCCTCGCTGCCATGCATCGAACGAAACTTCAGCCGGTCTTCGCCCAAGGGGGTGTGCGCCTTCACGATCCTGGTCATCACCGCCATCCTTTTTCAGTTCGTCTTGACAAAGATCGTTCCCTTTACCGCCCTCATTCCATGGGTCTTGCGCTCCTTCAGGAACTGTCCGAACTTCAACCAGCCGACCTGGTACTTGTTCATCGTCTGGATCTCGGTCTTCGCGGCGAGGTTGACGAAGATGCCATTGACGGACAAGAACCACTTGCTCACCATCAGCTTCATGCCGTAGATGTCGAACGCCACGTTGTGCGTCCCGCCCTGCCACACTTCGATGTCGTAGCGCGTCCAGCGCCAGTGGCTGTGCTCCTGGATGTGGAGCGTCTGCGTGGGCTTGTTGTGGATCACCACCTTGGCGTTGACGATGTAGTTGACGGTGTTGATCGTGTAGGTGTCGGCGTAGTGGATGATGAACGGCGCGAACACGATCTTGGGGCCGGTCACGGTGGTGATGTTCGGCCCCATCACCACCTTGGCGTCGATCGCGTTGACGATCTCGATACGCCCTGCACCAACGATCCGGATGTCGGTGCCACTGAGAAGCCGCACCACCGTGCCGTTCACCGTCAGCGTCACGCCGCCATTGACCGTCTCGGTGATGCCGCCGGTGACCGTGCGCATCTCCCCGCCCGTGATCGTCTCGGTCGCCCCGCCCGCGATCGTGCGTTGCTCGCCGCCTGCCACCGTCTCGGTCGCGCCGCCCGTCACCGTGCGCTCCTCGCCGCCGTCGATCGTCTCCACCGCACCGGCGGTGATGTGCCGCTCCTCGCCCGCCTCGTAGGTTGCCGACTCGTGCCCCTTGATCAGCGTCGTGCGCGTTTTGTCGGTCGTGTGCGTCTCGTCGCCTTCCACCTCCACATCGAGGTTGCGCTCGGCGTGCAGCAGGACCTGCTCGGCGCCCCTCTTGTCCTCGAACACGAAGGCGTTCGCGTTCGCACTTGACCCGCCCTTGCTCGAACGCGTGACGATGCCGCTCTTGGTCGCCTCGCCCGGCAACGAGAACGGTGGCATCTGGTCGGCGTTGTACACGCGCCCCACGATCACCGGCCGGTCGATGCGGCCGCCGATGAAGTCCACCACCACCTCCTGGCCGATGCGCGGCGTGAACACACCGCCGAAGCGCTCGCCCGCCCAGATGTGCGACACGCGCACGAAGCGCGAGCTGTTCTCGTTGCGCTGGCCCACGCGGTCCCAGTGAAATTGCACCTTCACACGCCCATATTCGTCGGTCCAGATCTCTTCGCCCTCGGGCCCCACCACGGTCGCCGTCTGCGGCCCGCTCGTGCGCGGCACCGGCGTGTGCCGCTGTGCCCGGAACGCCTGCGCGCTGGGCTGCACCACGAAGTCGAAGTTGTATTCCCCCGGCGCCGCACCGCTCGCATAGCCGCCCTCGCGCAGCGCGTAGTCGACAGCCACCACAAGGTACTCTCGGTTGTCGTCCGATCGCGGCGCGTTGCGCATCGTGAAGGTGCCGCCCGGCGCCAGGCCGCGCACGGTCGCGCGGCCCACGCTGCGCTGCGCCAGCGCCTGCGACTCTTCCAGCCGCACGCGCGCGTAATGCTCGCCGTCTCCGGCTTGCGGGTAGTCGCCCAGCCACTCGTACATCTCGTAGTCGCCGTTGTCGTGCCCGCGCGGCTGGCTACGCACATTCACCAGGTCGCCCTTGGGCGTGGTGAAGTTGAAGTCGTCCACCGTGTAGCGGCCCGAGCGAACCTCCTCGCTGGGCTGCCACTCGCGGATGACCTCCAGGTCTTCGCCGATGTCGCGGTCCGCCGCGAAGTGGTCGATGGTCTCGTAGCCCGGCATCGCCTCGTGCGCGGCGATGTCGTCCGCCAGCACCAGCGTGTGCTGGTTCTTCTCGTGCTTGAAGTAGTAGTAGATGCCTTCGAGCTCCATCAGCCGGCTCACGAACGCGAAGTCGCTCTCGTTGTACTGCACGCAGTACTCCCACTGCCGATAGCTGTTGCTGAGCTTCTTCTCGAACGCGAAACCGTAGTCGCCGAACACCTCTTCCAGGATCTCCACCACGCTCTTGTTCTGGAAGATCTTGTTGTCGCTCGAGCGCGTGAGGTACCACAGCCACGGGCGCACCGTCGCCCGGTACACGGTATAGCGCGGCGTGTCGCCTTCGCGTCCGATCATCGAGAAGCGCACCACCTGGCCGTTCAAAAAGCGCGGCTGCGCTGTCGCCGTCAGGATCTCCAGCGCCAGCGGCTTGCCCAGCACCGACTTCAGATCGATCGACGCGCTCGGGCTCAGCAGGTCCACCTCGAACTCGAACAGCTGCGACAAACCCTCGCTGCCATGCATCGAACGAAACTTCAGCCGGTCTTCACCCAGCGATGTATGGGCGCGCACGATCCTGGTCACGAAGGTGTCTCCTTGTCTTTCTACGCTTCGGAAAACTCGTACGTGAAGTCGTCGCCTGCTGCGCCCAGCTGCACGCCGGCGAGCTTGCGCGCACTGACGGTGGCGCCGATGACTTCTTCGCTCAGTCGGGGCAGGATGGTGTGCGTGAGGATCGCGTCGATCATCCGTCCACCCGACTCTATGGCCGTGCAGCGGCGTGCGACAAGCGCGACGGCGCTGTCGTTGTAAGCCAATGCAATGCCGTGGTTGGCCTGCAGGCGCGCCGCGATGCGGTCCAGCTGCAGGCGAATGATCCGGTGCAGCGCATCGGCCTGCAGCGGGTAGTAAGGCACGACCACGAGCCGCCCGAGCAGCGCGGGCGCAAACACCTTCAGCAGCGGCTCGCGCAGCGCGGCGGCCAGCGGCTCGGGGTCGGGGCGCAACGTCGGGTCTTCGCACAGCTGCATGACGAGGTCGGTGCCGACGTTCGACGTCATGATGATCACGGTGTTGCGGAAGTCGATGTGGCGGCCTTCGCCGTCTTCCATCCAGCCCTTGTCGAAGACCTGGAAGAAGATCTCGTGCACGTCGGGGTGCGCCTTCTCGATCTCGTCGAGCAGCACCACGCTGTAAGGCCGGCGGCGCACGGCCTCGGTGAGCACGCCGCCTTCGCCATAGCCCACGTAGCCGGGCGGTGCGCCCTTGAGCGTGGAGACGGTGTGCGACTCCTGGAACTCGCTCATGTTGATGGTGACGAGGTTCTGCTCGCCGCCGTACAGCGCCTCGGACAGCGCGAGGGCGGTCTCGGTCTTGCCGACGCCCGAGGGGCCACACAGCAGGAACACGCCGACGGGCTTGTTGGGGTTGTCCAGCCGCGCACGCGCGGTGCGGATGCGCCGCGAGATGGTCTCCAGCGCATCGGGCTGCGCGACCACGCGGGCCGACAGAATCTCGCCGAGCCGCAGCACCGACTGCGCATCGTCGCGCACCATGCGGCCGATGGGAATGCCGGTCCAGTCCGCAACCACCGTGGCGACGGCCTGCGCATCGACGGCTGCGAGGATGAGCGGTGTCTCGCCTTGCAGCTGCACGAGCTGGTCTTGTGCCTCGTCGAGTTCGGCGCGAATTTCTTCGGGTGTCCTTTCGGGCTCGGCGGGCGCTTCTTCTTCGTTGTGGTCTTCGACCTCAGCCTGCACCGGCACCGCCGCAGGCGACAACAGCTTGCGCAACGCAACGATGCGCTCGACCAGCGCGGCCTCTTCCACGCGCCGCTGCTCCAGCAGTTCGAGTTCGGCCTGCGCCGCCGCCACTTGCGCCGCGATATCTTCGACGCGCTGGTGCTCGCCGACACCGATCGCCGCCTCGCGTCCCGCGATGCCCGACTCGATGCCGAGCACCTCGATGCGCCGCTTCAGATCTTCGAGCGCTGCGGGCAGGGCATGCTGGCTCAGCGCCACGCGCGCACATGCCGTGTCGAGCAGGCTCACGGCCTTGTCGGGCAACTGGCGCGCGGGAATGTAGCGGTGCGACAGGCTCACGGCCGCTTCGAGCGCGGCATCGAGGATGAGCACGCCGTGGTGTTTTTCCAGCTCGGCCGAAATTCCGCGCAGCATGACCACGGCCTTCGGCTCGGTGGGCTCGTGCACCTGGATGGTCTGGAAGCGCCGCGTGAGCGCCGGGTCTTTCTCGATGTACTTCTTGTACTCCGACCACGTCGTGGCGCCGATGGTGCGCAGCCGCCCGCGTGCAAGCGCGGGCTTGAGCAGGTTCGCCGCGTCGCCGGTGCCGGCGGTGCCGCCCGCGCCCACCAGCGTGTGCACTTCGTCGACGAACAGCACGATGGGCTTGGGGCTTTTCTCGACCTCGTCGATCACCTGCCGCAGCCGCTGCTCGAACTCGCCCTTCACGCCCGCGCCGGCCTGCAGCAGCGTGGGGTCGAGCACCCACAGCGACACGTCCTTCAGCGAGGGCGGTACGTCGCCTGCGGCCAGGCGCGAGGCCAGGCCTTCGACCACGGCGGTCTTGCCGACACCGGCCTCGCCGGTGAGCAGCGGGTTGTTCTGGCGGCGGCGCATGAGGATGTCGACGATCTGGCGGATCTCGTCGTCGCGGCCGTACACGGGGTCGAGCTCGCCCGCGCGCGCCTTGGCCGTGAGGTCGCTCGCGTACTTGGCGAGCGCCGAGCCGCCGGCGGCGGGCGCATCGCCCTGGTGCTGCGCCACGGGCGCGCCCGTGCCCGCCTCCGACGCGGCGTCGTAGTCGTCTTCCGGCGAGCCTTCGGTCCATGCCGCGAGCTGCGCGACGAGCACGTCGGGCACGAGCTTGTCGAACTCGCGCGAGATGCCCGAGAGCACCTGGCGCAGGCCCGGCGTCTTCACGATGCCCGCGAGCAGGTAGGCGCCGCGGATCGACGTGGCTTCGAAGCGCAGGCTCGCGTACACCCACGCGCGCTCGACGGCGTGGTCGACGTGCTCGGAGATATCGCTGATCGAGGTGGCACCGTGCGGCAGGCGGTCGAGCGCGCGCACGAGGTCCTGCTCGACCGCATCGAGGTTGAGCCCCGCGCGCTTGACGATGCGCAGCAGGTCGCTGTCCTGCAGCTGCAGGATCTGGTGCAGCCAGTGCACGAGTTCAACGTAGGCATTGCCGCGCAGCTTGGCGAACGCAGTGGCAGTCTCCAATGCCTTGTAGAGCATCGGATTCAGTTTGGAGAAAAGAGAGACGCGGCGGATGTCGGTCATGAAGTAGCCGGTGCGTTGCGGGAAAAGAGCGCCTCGGGCTGGAACACCATGTCGCCGGCATCGGTGTCGGACAGGCGCGTGCCGAGCCAGCTGCCCCAGCCCAGGCGCTGGTCGCTGCTCAGCCGCATGCCGCGCGCCTCGGGCTTGCTGAGCACCAGCCGCAGCTCCCAGGCGAATTCGATGCCGACGTACTGGCGCACCCAGTCGACCACCTGCCGCAGCCGCGGGCTGCCCGGCAGGAACTCGCGGAACTGCTGTTGCGACAGCGGGCCGAGTTCGAGCCGGAACTTGCTCTGCGCATCGCGCACCGCCAGGCCGATGGTGGCGCCGCTGCCGAGCCGGTGGTTGCGCCCGAGCAGGCCGATGCGGCTGACCTGGCGCTCGTCGATGCGCACCCAGTCGCTCACGAACTCGACCACGCGCACGGGCACGTCGAAGTACAGGCGCAGGATCTGGATCAGCCCTTCGGGGTTGCGCGTCTGGCGCACCAGGTGGCCCGCCATGTGGGTGCGCGCGTGGTCGGCGATGCGGTCGCGCGCCTTCAGGCCGGGCTGCCCCATGTTCATGAGGCTGGCCACGTAGTCGACGAAGCGGTGGCCGTCGGGACGGTCGAGGCTGTTGACCGACTGCGCATCGGCCCAGGCGCGGTAGAACAGCAGGATCAGCCGGTGATGGAACAGGTCGGCGAACGCGCTGAGCGTGTTGTCGGCATGGTGGCGCTTGCGCTCGCGTGCGTACTCGGTCAGGTGCAGCGGCAGCGGGCCGTTGGGACCGAACAGACCGAAGCCGTAGATCGAGATGCGCGGTGCGCCGTCGTGGTCGACCTCGACGCCTGACACGTTCGACGGCGCAAAGGCCATCGAGGGCTCCTGCCCCAGCCGCAGCGGCTCGTCGAGCGGGCGCGGCGCGCGACCCAGCAGCGGATGGTCGCCCTGCGCGTCGAGCCGGCGCAACAGCATGAACAGGTCGTGCTCGAAGGGCTGCTCGACGAGCTGGGCCCACAGCACAGGGTCGGCCTCGGGCACGCCGCGGCGCGGTGCGGCTTTCGCCTTCGCTTTCGTGCGGGCCCGCGCCTCGGCCTCTGCCGGCAGCACGCGCGGCATCGTGTCGTCGGTGAGGCCGGTCGTGCTCATACGGCGGGGCGGCGTCCCACGCGCGGGGTCCAGCGTGCAATCTCGCCGCGCTGCAAACTGGACAGCGCGAACTCGGTGAACGCATTGAGCGACACGTGCCGACTGAAGAACTGCTCCAGCACGGCACCGAACAGGTACGGGCTCGCGCCCGAGAACGCGACCTCGTCGATCTGCAGCGCAATCTCCACGCCGCGCCCGAACACAATCGGGCCCGGCTCGGGCAGGCGGCGGAACACCGGCGCCAGCGCCATCGAGCGCACGCCCTGGATCTGCCGGCGCACGGCCGGGTCGGCGAGGTTGCCGTACAGGTCGAGCATCTCGCGCAGCGCGGCAGCGCCCTGCGTGGCATCGACGTCGGTCAGGCTCAGGTAGTTGAGCCCCAGGTGACTGATGAGGCGCCACGTGAGCGCACCCTCGGCCAGCGCCGGGTACGGCCGCGACGGGCCGCGCAATATGCGCACGCCGCGCACGGGCGCCGACACGCGCAGCGTGAAATCGGACTCCAGCCCGGTGGGCAGCAGCAGCGGCAGGTCGCGGTTGGTGCACAGCGCATCGAGGGTGATGTGGCGCAGGCTGTGCGGGAACGGCGCGTCGTGCTGGTCGACCAGCGACACGTACACCTCGCTGCCGGTGTAGCTGGTGCGTGTGCCCTGCGCACGCGCGCGGTCGGACACGAGGCGCGGCTCGCGGCGCAGCGAGAAGTAGGCGCCGAAGTCGCCGTCGTCGGATGCGAACGAACCGAGGAAGGGCCGGAACTCGCGCTCCTCCGAGCCGTTGGCCATGTGGCCTGTGACGCGCTCGACGGTGAAGATCTCGAAGTCGCGCGGGCGCGTGCGGTCGATCACCGCGTGGTGCTCGTGCTGGCCCGGCCCGACCGGGATGCGGTCGCTGCGGCGCGGCACGAGGTTGATGATGGGCGTGCAGAACAGCGAGAAGTGCTTGGCGTCGACGAGCCGCTCCAGGTCGGCGTCGGCGCGGTCGAGCAGGATCACGATCTCCATCGTGGTGCCGCCGATGGCCGAGGCCGCCGCGCGGAGGTGCTTCACGCTGAAGAACAGGTAGCGCTCGGGAAAGGCGAAGTACTCGTGCAGCAGGCGGTAGCCCTGGAACGAGCGCGCGTCGTAGGGCAGCAGCGACTGCTCGGGGTCGAAGCCCTCGTGGCGGATCGCCTCGTCGCCCAGCGGCACGATGCGCGCCGTGCTGCCGGGGCCCGCGCGGCACACGGTGGCCACGCTGTGGTGAGCAACCAGTTCGAGCACGCGCAGCGCATGCAGCTCCGCGCCCGAGAGAAAGAACTCGAGCCGATCGAGCGGCATCTCGGCAAAGCGCGCGCCGCCCACGGCTTCGAGCTTGATGGTGATGGCGCTCTTCGCCTGGCGCGCCGCCATCGGCAGCGCATGCGCAACCTCGGCCGGCACGGGGCCGAGGCTGGCATCGGCGATCCTGATCGGCCACAGCGTGACGGCGTGGCCCGTGCGGAACTCGCAGGCCGTCTGCTCGCCCTTGATCATGCGACCGCGCAAGAGCGTGTGGCGCGGCAGCTCGTAGCCCGCCTTCAGCGAGCCTTCGTTGAGGTTGCCGTCGATCTGCACCACGGCCATGGCCGGCAATGGCGCAAGGAAGTTGGGGTACACGACCTCGAGCAGGCGCTGCGAGAAGCGCGGAAACTCCGCGTCCATCTTGAGCTGGATGCGCGCCGTGAGAAAGCTGAAGCCTTCGAGCAGGCGCTCCACGTAGGGGTCGCTGACCTCAATGCCGCGCATGCCCAGGCGGCCCGCGATCTTCGGGTAACGCTGCGCGAACTCGGCCCCGAGCTCGTGCATGTAGGTGAGCTCGCGGTTGTAGTAGTCGAGAAGCTTCGCGTCCATCAGTGGCCCCGCGCTTCGTCTTGTCCCCTCTCCCTTTGGGAGAGGGTTAGGGTGAGGGCAGCGGCCTCGACGACGCCGCCACCCGTTGCAAGGCCGTCTGCCCTCACCCCCGCCCTCTCCCAGAGGGAGAGGGAGTCAATCCGGGGAGCGCGCGCAGAGTTCTGCATCACAGCCCTCCCGTCGGCCGCAGCACCATGTGCCCGCTTTCCAGGTCCAGCTCCGAACGGAGGATGAACTCGATCGGGTACGGCACCGACCACAGCGTGCCGCGGATCTCCAGCGCGAGCAGGTTGTGGTGCTCCAGGTCGGTCGCATCGGTCACGCAGCGCACGTCGATGCTGTCCTTCATGATGCGCGGCTCGAAGTCGATGATGGCCGCGCGGATGGCGGCTTCGACGTCGGCGAAGTCGACCTCCGACATGCGCCCGCCGGCCCAGCCGCGCACGCCGTAGTTCACCACCGAGCCGCGCGCGCGCGGCATGCCGTTGATGCGGTGGTCGGCGCCGAAGTTGGTGGTGTTGAGCAGCCACTGCAGGTCACGCAGCACGGAGTCGCGCAGCAGCTTGCCGCTCATGAGGAAGGCGCCCGCGCGCTCCTGCCCGTTCTGCGGCGCCTTGTCGGTGAGGCGGTCGAGCAGCACCGGTTGCAGGCGGTCGCGCGCGACGCTCTCTTGTGCATCGCCGTCGAGGTCGGTGGTGATGGCGGGGCTCATGGGGCCGGGCCTTCCGGTGCTGCGGCTTCGAATTCGATGCGCCGCAGGTCGAGCAGCGAGTGATCGCCAGCCTCGCTGATCAGCGTGCGCTGGCCGATGCCCGCGAACTGGTCGTCGCCCGCGAGCGGCTGCCAGTCGGTGCGGCGGCCCAGCGCGGTCTCGTCGTCGAGGCTGTCGAGCGCGCCCGGGTAGCGCACGGGCACGAGGGCGCTGAGGCCGCGGCCGTCGTGCAGTTCGATCTCGGCCGGCGCCCACAGCAGGTCGACCAGATGCTGCGGGCGCGAGAACTTGATGCGGCGCACCGCGGGCAGCGGCAGCCACGCATAGCCCGAAGGCGTGAACAGTTCGAGCACGGCGCCGATGCGCGCGTCGCCGTCACACAGCCAGGCGAAGTCGCTGTGGGCCGCGGGCTCGCCGTCGAGCGCCTGCACGCCGCGCGCGTCGGAGCGGTCGATGGTGGTCAGCGTGCCTTGCAGCGCGGGCGCTGCGTCGCGTGCCGCCTCGCGCAGTGCCGCGGCCTCGTCGGCACGATCAGCGGGCAACACGGCGGCACCGAGCAGTTGCTCGACCCAGTCGGCATTGCCCGAGACGATGGCCGGCGTGCGTCCGCCGCCGGCCCAGAAGTCGCTGCGCGCTTGCTCACCCCTGAGAGCCATCGCGCAGGTGACGCTGGCCGGCGTGAACGTGGGGTCGAGCTTCGTCGCGAGCTTGAGCTGGTCTTCGGCCCGCTGCCATTCGCCGCGCAGCGCGAGGAAGTGGCACAGGGCAAGGCGCAGGCCGGCGTTCTGGGGACTGGCGCGGATCTGCCGCTGTACCCATTCGGTGTGCTCGGCCACGGAGCGCTCGCCCAGCACTGCAAACCCATCGCCCATGAAACTTCCCCGTTGACTGGCTGAAAGGTGAAAGGCGGCGCGCCGCGAAGGGCCGCCGCAGGAGACAGACAAACGGCTGTGGACCGCCGGCGAAGGCCGCGGAGCCGTGGCCCCGTCGACCTGCCGCGCAACAAAGGAAATCAGGCTTCCTTGTTTTCCTTGATGTTCCAGCCCAGCACCGTCTCGGCGCCCTTGCCGCCCTTGTCGGTCTGCTCCCAGTACTGCTGCTTCACCTTCGCGGCCTGGAAGGCGTACTGCACGAAGACGGCGTCGGAGCCCTGCTCGGCCGTGTACTGCACCGAGGTGACGAGCACCTCTTCGAGCGTGACGCGGGTGTATTCGATCTGCGAGCCGCCGGCCTTGCACACGGCCACTTCGACCTTGCTCAGGTGCTTGCCGCTCGCGCAGTTCTTCAGCACGGAAGGCGCGGCCTTGTCGATGCGTGCGAGCACCTGCAGGTCGTTGAAGCTCGCCTTGCCCACGCCGCCGCCACCGCCGCTGACCATGTTGCCCGGCTGCGTCGCACCCCATGCAAACGACTTGATGTCGGTCCAGTCCTTGTGGTTCGAGTCTTTGGACTCACCGTTTGCTCCCTCGACGCGCATGAACATGTCTACTGCCATGATTGACCCCCAAAAGTTATCGATGAATTGCCCGGTAGCGGGACAGTGGAATTAGCTGCTGTCCTTCTTGTTGGACGGCAGCTTCGAAACCAGCCGCAACGACACGGTCAGCCCCTCGAGCTGGTAGTGCGGCCGGAGAAAAAACTTGGCGGCGTAGTAGCCGGGGTTGTCCTCGATGGCTTCCACCTGGACCTCGGCCGCCGCCAGCGGCTTCATCGCCTTCGTGTCCTGCGACGAGGTGCCGGGGCTGCCGTCGACGTAGTTCATGATCCAGTCGTTGAGCCAGCGCTCCATGTCCTCGCGCTCGCGGAACGAGCCGATCTTGTCGCGCACGATGCACTTCAGGTAGTGCGCGAAACGGCAGCACGCAAACAGGTACGGCAGGCGCGCCGCCAGGTTGGCGTTGGCCGAGGCATCGGCGTCGTAGTACTCGGCCGGCTGCTGCAACGACTGCGCGCCGATGAAGGCCGCGAAGTCGGAGTTCTTGCGGTGCACCAGCGGCATGAAGCCGTTCTTGGCCAGCTCGGCCTCGCGCCGGTCGCTGATGGCGATCTCGGTCGGGCACTTCATGTCCACGCCGCCGTCGTCGGTCGGGAAGGTGTGCGTGGGCAGGTTCTCCACGGCACCGCCCGACTCCACGCCGCGGATCGACGTGCACCAGCCGTACTGCTTGAACGAGCGGTTGATGTTCACGCCCATCGCATAGGCCGAGTTGGCCCAGGTGTAGCGCGTGTGCAGCGCCGAATCGGTTTCTTCCTCGAACTCGAACTCGTCGACCGGGTTGGTGCGCGCACCGTAGGGCAGGCGTGCCAGGAAGCGCGGCATGGCCAGGCCGATGTAGCGCGCGTCTTCCGAATCGCGGAGCGACCGCCACGCGGTGTGCTCGGTGTTCTGGAAGATCTTGGTCAGGTCGCGCGGGTTCGACAGCTCCTGCCACGAGTCCATCTGCATCACGGTGGGCGAGGCGCCGGCGATGAAGGGACAGTGCGCGGCGGCGGCGATCTTGGCCATCTCGCCGAGCATCTCGACGTCGGGCGGGCTGTGGTCGAAGTGGAAGTCGCCAATCAGCGCGCCGAAGGGCTCGCCGCCGAACTGGCCGTACTCGGCCTCGTAGATCTTCTTGAACATCGGACTCTGGTCCCAGCCGATGCCCTTGTGGCGCTTGAGCGAGCGCGCCACTTCGCGCTTCGAGGCGCACATGACGCGGATCTTCAGCTGCTCGTCGGTCTCGGTGTTGTTCACGAGGTAGTGCAGGCCGCGCCATGCACCTTCGAGCTGCTGAAAATCTTCGTGGTGCAGGATCTGGTTGATCTGCTCCGACAGCTTGCGGTCGATCTCCGTGATGATGGCCTGCACGCTGCGGTAGGCGTCGTTCGAGATGGTGACGGTGTTCTCGAGCGCCTGCACGGCCAGCGTCTTGACGGCGTTCTCCACCGCCTCGCGCGCCTGCTCGGTCTTGGGCTTGAACTCGCGCTGAAGAAGGTCGGAGAACTCGTTCGGTTCGAGTGCTTCGACGGTCGCGGTCTTCGCGCGTGCGCTCTGCTGGGATGCGGTGCTCATGGTGCGGTCCTGTCGTCGGCTTGCTTGGCTGCTGCTGCTGCATCTGCGGCCGCCTGCGCGACCGCGGGGTTGGGCGCGGACGCCAGCGACTTGAGCAGCGCCGGGTTCTGCAGCGCCTGTGCAATGAGTTGCTCGGCGCCGTTCTTGCCGTCCATGTACGAGAGCAGGTTCGACAGCTCGGTGCGCGCTTCGAGCAGCTGCTGCAGCGCATCGACCTGGCGCGCAATGCGCGCGGGCGAGAAGTCGTCCATGCTGTCGAAGGTGATGTCGACGTTCATCTGGCCTTCGCCGGTGAGCGTGTTGGGCACCTGGAACGCGACGCGCGGCTTGATGGCCTTCATGCGGTCGTCGAAGTTGTCGATGTCCACCGCCATGAATTCGCGCTCCGCGAGGTCGGGCATCGGGTCGGTCTGCTTGCCGGCGAGGTCGGCAATGACGCCCATCACGAAAGGCAGCTGGATCTTGCGTTCGCTGCCGTAGATCTCGACGTCGTACTCGATCTGCACGCGCGGCGCCCGGTTGCGCGCAATGAACTTCTGACCACTGTTTCTGACACGGTTGTCTGCCATAAGCTTCCTCTTGAAACTGAATGCATGGGTCGTACCGGTCGGCCGATGCCGGGGCGTTCGGACGTGCCGGCTGCAACGACCGCTAGGGCGATGCGGTGCCGCCGTTCAACGGGCGGCCGGCAAGGCTTTCTATCTTCTGCAATCCCTCGGGCACGAGCTCTTCGATGATCTGGAAGAAGTTGAGGTCCAGCAGCCGCTGGGCCCTGCGGATCAGCATGGGCGCCGGGTGGCTCGGTTCCGTTCGCTCCAGGAACTCGCACGCTTTTTCCAACAGCACCTGCACATCTTCACGAGCCGATATTTCAATCTCTTGAATGCGCAGCGGACGCGCAGCCATTTGCGGGGCCGCTGCAACGTGCGCGGTGGACGAGCCACCCGGTGCGTGCACTTGCGCCGCACCGCTTGTTTGTTCTGCACTGCCCGCGGCCGACGCCTGCGGCACTTCGCTGTGCGGCTGCTCCGGCAGCAACTGGCCCACGGTGCGCAGCGACCGTTCGAGCCGCGAAAAATCGGGCGCCCAGCTCTGGCCCAGCGCGCGCTCGCAGGTCTCGCGGATGCGCTGCAGGAGTGCCAGAGCCTCACGCAGCGCCACCACCGGCGGCGCCGCCTTGTCGTGCGCGCGGCGCGCGGCCTCGCGCAGGCGGCCCACGCCGCCGGGGTAGTCCACCTGGTCGCTCTTGCTCGAATCGAGCAGCGCCTCGACCTGCCGCAGGCTCATCGCCGTGCCGCCGTCTTCGAGCAGCCGCGCATCGCGCACGCTGCGTCCGAGCCCTTCGGCTTCGGCCAGTGCGGCCAGCGCATTCATGCGCGGCAGCGGGTCTTCGTTCGTGCCATCCACGACGCGCGGATGCACGTCGTTCCAGAAAGTCTGCAGCACCGCATCGACCTGGCGCAGCCCGTCGACATAGCCGGGCAAGCCGCGGCTTTCGGTCCATGCGAGCGTGAGCGGCACCAGCACGCGCAGGTCGCGCGTGCGCAGGCACAGTTGCCGTGCGATGCGGTCTACGCGCGCCCAGTCGGGCGGCTCGGCGGGGATGATCGTGTCGCCGAACTGCTGCTCGCGCTTGCCCGTGGCCGCCTGTTGAAGCGCCATGAAATCGGCGTCGTATTCCAGATCTTCACCACAGGGAAGCGGGCCTTCGACGGGCGTCTGCAATAGATCGATCTCGTTCGGCAGCAACCACGTCTCCCTTGATTTATCCACTCGCGATGGTAGTTATCTTGAGGGTAAGAAGAGGCATGGTCAACCGCAACAGAATGCAAAGTACAGCCTCTGAATTCCAAAGGAGTACATCTGCTTTTAAAGTGCAGAAATACGGTTTACAGCAACTGGCGAGCGGCCAGGTTGCGCATCAGGGCACCGAGGCCGAAAGACCACCGAGGCGCTTGGTCTGCATGCACCACGCGGTTGTTCAGTGCGCCCAATTCCGGCGCGGCAATGCGCACGTGATCACCCACGACATGCGTGAATCCTTGCCCCGGTCCGTGACGGTCTTGTGTCGGCGCGAACATCGTGCCCAGAAACAACATGAAACCGTCGGGGTAGGCGTGGTGGCGGTTGAGTGTCTGTGCCACGAGGTCGAGCGGATCGCGGCTGATCTTCGACAGCGAGCTCGAGCCTTCGAGCGTGAAGCCCTCGGGGCCCGTCACGTTCAGCGCGACTGTGATGCGGCGTACATCGGCAATGCCGAAGTGCGCATCGAACAGACGGATGAACGGGCCGATGGCGCACGAGGCGTTGTTGTCCTTGGCCTTGCCCAGCAGCAGTGCGCTGCGGCCTTCGAAGTCGCGCAGGTTGACGTCGTTGCCGAGCGCGGCGCCCAGCGTCTCGCCGCGGCTGTTCACTGCGAGCACGACCTCGGGCTCGGGGTTGTTCCAGGCCGAGTCCGCGTGAATGCCCACGTCGGCGCCCGTGCCCACGGCCGCAAGCACCGGTGCCTTGGTGAAGACCTCGGCGTCGGGGCCGATGCCGACTTCGAGGTACTGCGACCACATGCCCTGCGCGATGAGCACGTCCTTCACCTTCATCGCTTCGGGCGAGCCCGGCACGATGTCGGCGAGGTTGTCGCCCAGCACATCGCCGATGGCCGCGCGCGTGGCTTCGGCGCGGGAGGCGTCGCCACGCGCCTGCTCTTCGATCACGCGTTCGAGCAGGCTCGCGACGAAGGTCACGCCGCTGGCCTTCACGACCTGCAGGTCGCAGGGTGCGAGCAGCCAGGCTTGGTTGCTGTCGCGCGTGCTCTCGTCGCTGTTGGCGAGCACGGCCTCGAGCGCGGCGATGCGCGGCGCGGTGCCACTCTGCAGTGCCGCGCGCACGGCTTCGGACGGCGAGCCCTGGCCTTCGAGCAGATCGCTCATGGTCGGCGCAAGCTTCGACAGATCGTGCAGGCCATCGCCCTGAACGGCCACCAGCACCGGGCCCACGCCGGGCTGCCAGA
This sequence comes from Variovorax paradoxus, assembly GCF_009498455.1. NCBI lineage: Bacteria > Pseudomonadati > Pseudomonadota > Betaproteobacteria > Burkholderiales > Comamonadaceae > Variovorax > Variovorax paradoxus. The sequence goes on from NZ_CP045644.1 coordinate 1,328,002, forward strand.
GGCGGCCGACAAGGGTGGCGCGCTGGGCGTCGCGGGGCAGGCTCGAAGCGGTCGAAAGGTTCAATGGCATGGCGGGATGTCTCCGTGAAATAGGGTCTGCGCGCCATCGTAGCCGCGGCCTCGGGACGGCGTCCGCCGCGGGTCAGTGGCCCGGCGCGGCCCGCACGCGCGCCACCTCGGCGGGCAGGTTGGTCCACGCCGCTTCCTGCGGTGCGAAGCGTGCGCGCATGTAGCCCGCGAGGTCGGCGATCTGGCGGTCGTCGAGCGCGTCGCGGAAGGCGGGCATGAAGCCGATGTCGCGGTGCGCAGGCGCGCGCACGCCGTCGAGGATGGTGCGCAGCAGGTTGTCGGGCCGTGTGCTCGTGAGGCTGCTGTTGAGTGCGAGCGGCGTGTTCACGCCGAGCAGCGTGGGGCCGTCGCCGTCGTGGTGGCACGACGCGCAGGCGCTGTCGAACATGCGCTGCGCGGGGCCGAGCAGCTGGCCTTGCGTGCGCGCCGCGTTGTCGACGGCCTGCTGCGCGAGCGCCTGCGGCTGCGCGACCGGCTTGGGGTTGAACGACCCAAGGTAGACGGCCATCGCGCGCACGTCGGCGTCGGGCACCTGCGCGAGTTCGCGCACCACCTCGGCCATCGGACCGCCCGCAATGCCGTGGCGCGGCGAGTGGCCGTTGCGCAGGTAACGGTAGAGCGCGTCGGTGTCCCAGGGCACGGCGGCCTTCGACAGCTGCGTGAGCGCGGGGGCTTCCCAGCCATCGACCATCGCGCCTGAGAGGTACGCACTGCCGCCCTGCTCCGCACCGAGCGCGTTGCGCGGCGTGTGGCAGGCGCCGCAATGGCCCAGGCCGTTGACGAGGTAGGCACCGCGGTTCCACTCGGCGCTCTGCGTGGGCACGGGCTGCAGCGGCGCGGGGTCGTGAAACAGCGCGTTCCAGCCGGCCATCAGCGGACGCAGGCTGAACGGGAACGTGAGTTCGGACTTGGGCGTTTCCGCGCGCACGGCGGGCATCGCCATGAAGTAGGCATAGAGCGCCTGCAGGTCGTCGTCACTGGTCTTCGCGAACGCGGTGTAGGGGAACGCGGGGTACAGGTGATGGCCGTCGCGCGAGACGCCTTCGCGCATCGCGCGCTGGAAGGCGCTGAAGGACCAGCGGCCGAGGCCGGTCTCCGCATCGGGCGTGAGGTTGGTGGTGTAGAGCGTGCCGAAGGGCGTCTCCATCGCGCGGCCACCGGCGCTGGGTGCGCCGCCGGGTGCGGTGTGGCAGACGGCACAGTCGCCGAGCGCGGCGAGCACGCGGCCGCGTTCGATGGTGGACTCGCTGTAGACCGGTGCGCTGAGCGACACGGGCGCGATGGCCGAGCGCCAGCCGAGCAGGCCGGCGATGACGCCGAGGCCGCCGATGAAGAGTGCGGCGCCGGTGGCCCACAGGCCTTTGCGCCTCGGCCAGATGGTCCCCGCATTGCTCCTTCCCCTCTGGGGAAGGTTGGGATGGGGCACAGCGGCGTCACCACTCGAGCGCCGCTTGCCCCACCCGCCCTCCCCAGAGGGGAGGGAGCAAAACCCTATTCAACTCAGCCAGCACCGTCTCCGGCGTGAACGGCGGCGACCTGAACCTGACCCCCGTCGCATCAAAGATCGCATTCGCAATCGCCGCCGTCCCCGGCACCGACGACGACTCGCCTGCCCCCAGCGACGGCTCGCCCGGCCGCGGCATGTGCATGATCTCGATCACCGGCACGTCGCGGAAATTGATGATCGGGTAGCTGCCCCACTCGCGGCTCGCGACCACGCCGGTCGGCAACACGCCCGGCAACTGCGCACCGCCATCAGCATTACCTTGCTGCGGCGCGAACTTCACCTCTTCCATCAGCGCGCGGCTGGTGGTCTGGATCACGTTGCCGTGCACCTGGTGCTCGACACCCGCCGGGTTGACCAGCAAGCCTGCGTCGTGCCCCACCACCACGCGGCGCACATGCACCTCGCCGGTCTTTCGATTCACCTCGACATCGGCCACCCACGCAGCCCATGCGGCGCCGAAGCCCGGCCACTTGCTGTGGATGTAGCGCGCGTACGCAAAGCCCTGGCCGAAGAGGATGTCGCCGCCTTCGCCGAGCCCGCCATCGGCGTTCTCCTGCGGTCCGGTGCGCATGCGCCAGCCGGCCTTCTGCGCGGTGGCCTGCACGAGTTCGATGGCGCGCGGGTCGTCCAGATGCCGCAGGCGGAACTGCATCGGATCGACACCCGCCGCCGTCGCCAGCTCGTCGATGTACGACTCGTGTGCGAACGAACTCGGCAGCGCCGACACGCCGCGCAGCCACGAGGCGCGCACGATCGGCGCCATGTCGTTGACCTTCACGCGCAGGTTGTCGTAGCTGTAGGGCGGGCGCGCGGTGCGGTCGCCCATCTCGTAGGCCTGCGCCACGGGCTCGACCGTGCGCGTGAGCAGCAGCGCGAGCGTGGGCGCGCCGTTCGAGGGGTACGAGGTTTCGAAGTCGTAGGCGGCGACGCGGCCGTCGGCCATGAGCCCGCCGTCGATCTCCATGAGCTGCGCGGCGCCCTTGGGCTCCCATGCATGCTCCTGCTCGCGCGAGAGCTGCACGCGCACCGGCGCGCCCACGGCACGCGCGAGCAACGCGGCATCGGCCGCCACGTCGTCGGCGCCGTTGCGGCCGTAGCAGCCTGCGGCCTCCATGCGCACCACGTCGACCTGTACGTCGTCCACGCCCATGAGCTTCGCGAGATCGGCACGCAGCACGTGCGGGTTCTGCGATCCGGCCCAGCACCGCAGCTGCATTCCGCTGCCATCGGCGGGCTGCCAGTCGGCCAGCGCGCACGACGGGCCGATGGACGCGTGCATCTGGTACGGCCATACGTAGGTGCGCTGCATCGGTTGCGCAGCGGCGGCCATGGCGCCATCGACATCGCCCTCATCGACCAGCAAGCGCTGCGTCAACGGGTTGTCGCGCAGCGCCTGTGCCACGTCGCGCAGATCGGGCATGCCGGGCCAGGGCTTCCAGGTCACGCGCAGTTCGCGCATCGCCTGCTCGGCGTGCTCCTCGCGCTCGGCGACGATGCCGACGAAGTCGCGGACGACGACCACGGCGCGGATGCCCGGGATGTGCGCGATCGACGATTCGTCGACCGATTCGAGCGTGTTGCCGATGAAGTCGCCATGGTCCGCGCCCGCGTACGGCGGGCGCACGACGCGGCCGTGCAGCATGCCGGGCACGCGCATGTCGTGCACGAACACAAGGTCGCCCGCGAGCTTGGCCGGGATGTCGACGCGCGCCTGGCGCGTGCCGACGAGGCGGTAGTCGGCCGGGTTCTTGGGTGTCGCGTCGAGGTCGAGGCGCAGCACCGTGCGCTGGTGCGCCACGAGGTCTGCGTAGTTGACGTGGCGGTCCGGTGCCTCGGTCACGCGCACCACGCCGTTGCGCACCTGCAGCGCATCGACGGCCACGCCCAGCCGCTCGGCCGCACGCGCCAGCAGCCAGGCCCGCGCCTGCGCGGCGGCCAGCCGCAGCGGCTGCGCGTGGATCTGGATCGACGCGCTCGCGATGGTCGCGCCCTGGTTGGGCGCACGCGCGGTGTCGCCGAGCATCATGCGCACGCAGGGCATGCCGAGGTCGAGTTCTTCGGCCACGATCTGCGCCAGCGCGGTCTGGATGCCGGTGCCGAGATCTACGTGGCCGTTGAGCGCGGAGACACTGCCGTCGTCCCACAGCGCGAGCAGCACTTCGTCGCCTTCGGTGGGGTTGCTGGCGATGAAGGCGGGCTGGCCCTTGGCGGGTGGTGGGGGCGGGGCGTCGCGCACCACGAGCAGCACGCCATCGGCGGCGAGGAATTCCGCGCGGGTCTGCGGCAGGTCGGCGCGGCGTGTCATTCGTTTTTCTCCCTCTCCCTCTGGGAGAGGGTTGGGGTGAGGGCCAGCGGCGATGGCAAAGGCTGTGCATGTGCGAAGGCCGATGCCCTCACCCTAGCCCTCTCCCGCACGCGGGAGAGGGGACAACACGAGCGGCTCATGGCTTGACCTCAGCACGCATGCGCACCGCCGCGCGCTGCACCGCATCAAGGATCTCGATGTGCGTCCCGCAGCGGCACAGGTTGCCCGACAGCTCGCTGCGGATGCGCGCCTCGCTCGCGTGCGGATCACGCGCGAGCAGCGCCGCCGCCTGCATCACCATGCCGTTCAGGCAGTAGCCACACTGCGCAGCCTGCGCGTCTTCAAACGCGGCCTGCACCGGATGCCAGCGCCCGCGCATGCCCAAGCCTTCGAGCGTCGTAATACTGCGCCCCGCCACGCCATGCGCCGGGATCACGCAGGACCGCGCGGCCACGCCGTCGACATGCACCGTGCACGCACCGCACTGCCCGAGCCCGCAGCCGTACTTCGGCCCGTTGAGCCCGAGGTCGTTGCGCAGCAGGTGCAGCAGCGTGGCTTCGCGCGGCACGCCGGCGAGCGTGTGCGCCTGGCCGTTGACCTGCAGGTGCAGCGGCTCAGCGCCGCAACTGGCCGTCACGGGCACCGGGCTCCAGGCCCGCGAAGGGTGTGGCCCGCGATCGAAAACTTCATGCGTTGTCTCGTCCGTCGTCGTGGTTGTGGTTGCTGTCGTCTGCCGCGGCCCGGCGGCATCAGGCCGCCTGGATGTCGCCCGACTGGATGCGCTTCACGCCCTTGGCCGTCATCTGCTTCCAGGCGGCGGCCAGCGAGCCGTTGAGGTCGATGCCGCGCGTGGCGTCTTCGATCACGTAGGCCTCGAAGCCGGCCTTGCGCGCGTCCATCGCGGTCCAGGCCACGCAGAAGTCGGTGGCGAGACCCGTGACGAACACGGTCTTGATGCCGCGCGCCTTGAGGTAGCCGGCCAGGCCGGTGGCCGTCTTGTGGTCGGCCTCCTCGAAGGCGGAGTAGCTGTCCATGTCCTTGTGGAAGCCCTTGCGGATGATGAGCTGCGCGGTCGGCACCTTGAGTTCCTTGCCGAGCGCGGCGTCGTCGGTGCCCTGCACGCAGTGGTCGGGCCACAGCACCTGCGTGCCGTAGTTGAGCTTGGTGGTCTCGAAGGGCTTCTTGCCGGAATAGGTGCTCGCGAAGGAGGCGTGGCCCGCCGTGTGCCAGTCCTGCGTGACGACGATGTTCTGGAACGCGGGTGCCAGCGCATTGATGACCGGGATCACTTCGTTGCCGCCCTTTACCGCGAGCGTGCCGCCATAGAGAAAGCAGTTCTGCACATCGACCACGATCAGCGCGGCCTTGCCGCCGGGCTTGATCTTGCCGGCCGCGAAAGCGGACGAGAGCCCAAAGCTGCCGAGGCTGCCGACGAGCCCAAGGGCAGCGGCGGACTTCAAGACGGTTCTGCGATGCATGGCGTGGACTCCGGTGGGTTGAGGGAAGGAAGAAAGGAAACAGTCAGACGCTGAGGTAGGCCCTGCGCACTTCTTCGTTGGCCGCCAACTCGGCCATCGTCGCGTGGTAACGGATCTGCCCCTTCTCGAGCACGTAGGCGCGATCGGAAACCAGCTCGGCGAAGTGCATGTTCTGCTCCGACAGCAGGATGCTCACGCCCTGCGCCTTGAGCTCGAGGATCATGTTCGCCATCTGTTCGACGATGACCGGGGCCACGCCCTCAGACGGTTCGTCGAGCAGCACGAGGTACGGGTTGCCCATCAGCGTGCGCGCGACGGTGAGCATCTGCTGCTCGCCACCGCTCATGCGGCCACCGGGGCGGTTCGGCATCTCGCCGAGGTTGGGGAACAGCTGGAACAGGCGCTCGGGCGTCCACAGCGGTGCCGCGGTGCCGTCGGCCCACTGGCGCGCGGGCTGCTTGCCGACCTCGAGGTTCTCCATCACCGTGAGGTCGGTGAACACGCGCCGGTCTTCGGGCACGAAGCCCAGGCCCAGGCGCGCCGCATGGTGCGGCTCGCTTTTCGAGATGTCGTGCCCGAGAAAGCGCACCGCGCCGCGGCGCTTGCTCAGCATGCCGATGAGCGTCTTGAGCGTGGTCGACTTTCCCGCGCCGTTGCGGCCCATGAGCGCGACGACTTCGCCGCGCCGCACTTCGAGGTCGACGTCGTAAAGGATCTGCGCGGCGCCATACCAGGCGCACAAGGCCTTGGCTTCCAGAAGCGGTTCGTGCGTGCTCATGCGGTAACTCCAAGCGCTGCGGCTTTCTCTGCAATCTTCTCGAAGGTCTTGCCGCTGCCGAAGTACACCTCCTGCACCTTCGGGTGGTCGCGGATCTCGAGCGGCTTGCCCTGCGCGATGAGGCGCCCGCGCGCCAGCACGATCATGCGGTCGGCGTACGCGAACACCACGTCCATGCTGTGCTCGGTGAAGAGCACGGCCATGCCGCGTTGAATGACGAGGTCCTTGGTGAGCGCCATGAGCGAGTTGCGCTCCTGGGGCGCCATGCCGGCGGTGGGCTCGTCCATGAGCAGCAGCTTGGGCGAGTTGGCCATGGCGATGGCGAGCTCGACGCGCTTCACGTCGCCGTAGGCCAGCACGCTGCAGGGCCGGTCGGCCTGCGCCTTCATGCCGACCTGGTCGAGCAGCGCCAGTGCTTCGTCGCGCTTGTGGTCCGCTGCGCGGCGCCACATCGAGAACAGCTTGTGGTCGTGCGAGAGCAGTGCCATCTGCACGTTCTCGACGACGGTGAGCGAGGCGAAGGTTTCGGCGATCTGGAAGGTGCGGCCCACGCCCTTGCGCCAGATTTCGCGCGGCTTGCGGCCCACGAGTTCGTGGCCGTCGAGCGTGATCGAGCCTTGGTCGGCCTTGAGCTGGCCGTTCACCATGTTGAAGGTGGTCGACTTGCCGGCGCCGTTGGGGCCGATGAGCGCGAGCAGCTCGCCCGCGGGCAATTCGAAGCTGATGCCGTCCACGGCCTTGACGCCGCCGAAAGACTTGCCGAGGTTGTCTACCTTGAGGAGGCTCATGCCTTCACCTCCTTGAGCTTCGCATCTGCTTCATCATTCTTCGGTGCACGCCACCGGTCGACGAGTTGCTTGATCGACCCGGCAATGCCCTGCGGGAACAGCAGCACGAGGATCAGGATGATGGCGCCGAGCATCGCGCGCCAGTAGTCGGTGTTGCGCGCCACGGTGTCGTGCAGCCAGGTGAAGGTGACGGCGCCGACCACCGGCCCCGCCAAGGTCTGGATGCCGCCGAGCAGCACCATCACGAGGCCGTCGACCGACTTGCCGACCGACAGGCTCTCGGGCGAGATGCTCCCCTTCGAGAACGCATAGAGCGCACCGGCCAGGCCCGCCACGGTGCCGGCGATGACGAAGGCCGCCCACTGCATGCGCTTGACGTCGATGCCGATGGCATCGGCGCGAAGCACCGAGTCGCGGCCCGCGCGCAGCGCATAGCCGAAGGGCGAGAACAGCACGCGGCGCAGCCACCACACGCCCGCGCCCACGAGCACCAGCGTGAGCCAGTAGTACACCTGCTTGTCCGACAGCCACTCCGACGGCCACACGCCGGTGAGGCCGTTGCTGCCGCCCGTGAAGCTGTCCCACTGGTAGGTGATGGCCCAGGTGATCTGCGCAAAGGCCAGCGTGAGCATCGCGAGGTACACGCCCGACAGCCGCACCGCGAACCAGCCGTAGACAAAGGCACCGAGCGCGGCCACCAGCGGCGCGACCACGAGCGCCAGTTCCATCGGCAGGTGCAGCGCACGCACCAGCAGCGCCGCGCCGTAGGCCCCGAGGCCGAAGTAGGCCGCGTGGCCGAAGGAGTGCATGCCGGCCGGCCCCATGATGAAGTGCAGGCTGGTGGCGAACAGCGCGGCGATCAGCAGGTCGATCATCAGCACCGTGGTGTAGGGCGAACCGGCCGTCAGCAGCGGCAGCGCGGCAAGCACCACGGCAAGCCCGGCGGCGGCCACGATGTAGGCGGTGCTGGGCCGGCGCAGCGGTTCTTCCTGCATGCCGACGTAGCGGCTTGGCGCCTGCGGCCGGCCGAACAGGCCCCACGGGCGCCACACCAGCACGATGGCCATCACGAGAAAGTCGACCATCAGCGTGAGCTTGGAGAACGACACGTCGATGCCGAAGATCTGCACCACGCCCAGCCAGATGCACACGGCCTTGATCTCCGCGATGAGCAGCGCGGCCACGTAGGCGCCGGGCAGAGAGCCCATGCCGCCGACCACCACGACGACGAAGGCGGCGCCGATGGTGTTCAGGTCCATCTCGAGCGTGGCGGGTTCGCGCGGCAGTTGCAGCGCACCGCCCAGGCCCGCAAGCAGCGCGCCGAGCGCGAACACGGCGGTGAACAGCCAGGCCTGGTTGACGCCGAGTGCGCTGACCATTTCGCGGTCCTGCGTGGCGGCGCGCACCAGCGTGCCGAAGCGCGTGCGCGTGAGCAGCAGCCAGACGAGCCCGAGCACCAGCGGGCCGACGACGATCAGGAACAGGTCGTACGAAGGAAACTGGCGGCCGAGGATTTCGACCGAACCCTTGAGGCCCGGCGCACGCGGGCCGAGCAGTTCGTCAGGGCCCCAGAGCCACAGCACCGCGTCCTTGATGACGAGCACGAGCGCGAAGGTGGCCAGCAGCTGGAACAGCTCGGGCGCCTTGTAGATGCGGCGCAAGAGCAGCACCTCGATGAGCGCACCCAGCACGCCCACCGCGAGCGCGGCGATCAGCAGCGCAGGCCAGAAGCCCACGCTCGGGCCGAGCTTCTCGACGAGCGTGTACGCGGTGTAGATGCCCACCATGAAGAACGACCCATGGGCGAAGTTGACGATGCGCGTCACGCCGAAGATCAACGACAAGCCGGCCGCCACCAAGAACAGCGAAGACGCGCCGGCCAACCCGTTGAGCAACTGAACAACGAAGCCTGAAAAGCTCATGAAAGACCCTGAGGAAACTGGAGACACCGCGCCCCGCCGTCATCGACCGACGGCAGGCGCGTTGCGGGAACCGCGCGCAATCAGTCGGCGGGGCGCATCTTCTTCACTTCGTCGTCCGTCGGCTGGAACTTGGCGCCGTCGAGGTACACGTAGTCGACCATCACGCCCTTGCCGCCGTCGTTCTTGGTCTTGCCGACGTACGCGCCCATGGTGGACTGGTTGTCCTGCGCGCGGTAGCTGATCTTGCCGAAGGGCGTGTCGACCTGCAGGCCCTTGAAGGCTGCGACGAGCTTCTCGGTGTCGGTGCTGCCGGCCTTCTTCACGCCGGCCGCGATCGAGTAGATGGCGCTGTAGCCCACCACCGAACCCAGGCGCGGGTAGTCCTTGAACTTGGCCTGGTAGGCGTCGTTGAAGGCCTTGTGCTCGGCGGTCTTGATGCCGTACCAGGGGTAGCCGGTGACGATCCAGCCGTTGGGTGCTTCGTCCTTCAGCGGGTCGAGGTACTCGGGCTCGCCGGTCAGCACGCTCACGACTTCACGGTCCTTGAACAGGCCGCGCGTGTTGCCTTCGCGCACGAACTTGGAGAGGTCGGCACCGAACAGCACGTTGAAGATGGCGTCGGGCTTGGCGTCGGCCAGGGCCTGCGCCACGCTGCCCGCATCGACCTTGCCCAGCGGCGGTGCCTGCTCGGCGACGAACTCGACGTCGGGCTGCGCGGCCTTCAGCAAGGTCTTGAAGGTGGCGACCGACGACTGGCCGTACTCGTAGTTGGGGTACACGATGGCCCAGCGCTTCTTCTTGAGCTTGGCCGCCTCGGGCACCAGCATCGCGACCTGCATGTAGGTCGAGGGACGCAGGCGGTAGGTGTACTTGTTGCCGTTGCTCCAGACGATCTTGTCGGTCAGCGGCTCGGCGGCGAGGTAGAAGAATTTCTTCTGCTTGGCGAAGTCGGTGAGCGCCAGGCCGGTGTTCGACAGGAAGGCGCCGGCCAGCACGTCGACCTTCTCGCGCGAGATGAGTTCTTCGGCCACGCGCACGGCGTCGCCGGGGTTGGCGTTGTCGTCGCGGCTGATGAGCTCGAGCTTCTTGCCGTTGACGCCGCCCTTGGCGTTGATTTCGTCGACCGCGAGTTCCATGCCCTTCTTGTAGGGCTCGAGGAAGGCGGGCTGCGCCTTGTAGCTGTTGATTTCACCGATCTTGATCACGCCCTGCGCATGCGCGGGGACCAGGGCCGAAGCCAGCGTGACGACGGAAGCGGCGCAGAAGACATGGCGCAATGGATTCATCGGGAAGCTCCTAGAAGTTCGAACAGAAAACACGATGCAGGTGACGATGCAATGACAGGTCAGCGAAGGCCGTCTTCGCCCTTGATTTCGCTGGCCTGCAGGCCGCCGACGCGCGGCAGCGGTCGGCCGCTGTCGGTGACGGCCACGGCAACGACGATCTCGTTGGCGCGCGGCGCGTCGGCCACGCGGGCCTCGATGGCGTCGAAGTGGCTGCGCACGAAGGCGGCGTCCTTGTGGCCGAGCGGCACGTCGATGGCGGTGCCCAGCGTGCCCTGCTTCTTGGCCGAGGGCACGAGCGCGGCGCCCTTCTCGACCGCCACGCGCAGCGGCGCGCCCAGCTTGGGATGCAGGATGGCGGCGGCATGCTCCAGCTCGCCGCGCTCGCCGACGATGGCGGCCTTGCCGTAGCTTTGCACCTGGCCGGGCTCGATGCCCAGCGCCTTCACGGCCTTCTGGCCGAGCAGCGCGCCGAGCTCTTCGCCGATGGCGATGAGTTCGTCGAGGCTCTCGCTGTAGCGGCCGGCGTAGGGGTTCTCGATGACGGCAATGGCGACGGCGCGGCGCGTGGGCGGCGTCACGTCTTGCCCCATTTCCTTGCGGGTTTCGTCCACTTGAATGACGAGCTTGCGGATGTTGGCGGTCATGTCTGTGTGTTCCTTGTCTTGTCTCTTGTCTTGCGGGCTCAGCGCAGGCCGTCCCACTTGCTGATGTCCTTCGCGAGCAGGCCGCCGACACGCGCATGCACGCGGTAGCCCGTGCTCATCGCGAGGATGAAGACGATCTCGTCGGCCAGCGGCGCACCGGGCACGCGCACCTCGATGGCGTCGAACTGGCCGCGCACGTAGCTGGCGTTGATGTTGGTGAGCGGCACGTCGAGTGCGGCGCCGGGCGGGCCGACCTTCTTGGTCGAGGGCACGATCGACAGCGCATTGCCGGGCTGACCGGTTTTCTCTTCGGCCTTGCCTGCGGTGTAGGCGGCGCGGCTGCCCTTCCAGCCGAGCAGTTCGCGCATCGCGTAGCCGCCGGGCACATGCCACAGCGCGCCGTGCTCCAGCTCGCCGTCGGCACCGACGATGGCGCCCTTGCCGTAGGTGGCGATCTGCTCGAGCGGCACGTCCATGGCGGCGTGCAGCTGGTGCGCCATGTCGACGCCCACGGGGTCGAGCAGCGCCATCATCGGCAGGATGTCGGGCTCGTAGCGGCCCGCGAAAGGATTGGTCAGCACCGCGCCGATGGCACCGCGCACCAGCGGGGTGTCGGCACGTGGGCCGAACTCGTGGTGGATGTGCTCGACATGGGTGAAGACGCGACGGATTTCGATCATGAAAAAGAACCTTGCTTTTCGTTAAGCAAATACTGAACCAACTGCATCGGGCAGCGCGACGTCCAGCGACTTCGAGCATAAGGGTTCCACCAGCCGCCACTGCCCCTGGCAAACGAGCAGAACGGCCCACACGAGCCCCCTTTTCTGCAGCGCGTGGGCGCACGCCGCGCCCGCATCGAGTGCATGGTGCACCTGCGCGGGCGCCAGCGTCGGCACGTCGACGGTGACGAGGATGTCGCCGAGGTCGCTGTCGTCCTTGCAATCGTTGGCGGGCTTGCGCTGGATGAGGGCATCGGCCACATCGACGGCGTTGGCGATCACGGTGGCGGCGGCATCGGCCTGCGCCGCGGTGGCGGCCAACACCGTCACGCTGTCGGCGATGCCCAGCGAGAAACTGCGCCCGCGCCAGCCGCTGGTGGCAACGCCGCGCACGGGCTGGTCGGCGTGCAGCTCGAACTGGCCGTCGGTGGTGAGCACGCGGCTGTCGCGCCAATCGAAGCGCGCGAGGTCGGCGAACACGCCCACGCGCGCCGAGTGGCCGGGCGCGAGGTGCAGCGCGATGTCGCCGCCGTTGTTGATCCACGCGCGCTCGATGCCGGGCCGGTCGTAGAAGGCGATGAGTTCCTGCGCCACGCTGCCGGCCACGGCCGCCATGGGCGTGAGGAACAGCGGCGAAAAAGCATCGCAGGCGTCCCACATGCGCCGCGCGACGACGCCGCGCGGACGCTGGCGTGCGGTCACGGGCAATCGCAGCTGCGGCAGTTCGCGCACGAGTTCGTCGAGCACGTGGCCGAAGCGCGCCCAGGCTGCGTCGTGCGCGGCGGCGACGGCGTACGGGTCGCCGTGCGCCTCGGCCACGATGTCGATCGGGCCGTGGTTGAAATGCCAGCGGCTCGCGTCGAGCGCCGTGCGTTGGGCGCTCATGGCGCAGCCTCGGGGTTCATGCATTGCTCCCTCCCCTTCCGGGGGAGGGCCGGGGTGGGGGCACGCGGCGCATCCATTGAGCGCTCTGCCCGCCCCCATCCCAGCCTTCCCCCAGAGGGGGAAGGAGCAAGAGCCAAGACGCGCATCGAGTCGGGCATCGCTCAACCCAGCATCGGGGCATGGCCCAGCGGCCACGGATTGGCATCGTCGATGACGAGCCACTGGCGCGCCAGCGGTGCGCCGTCTTCCTGCCACGCACCGCGCGCGAGCGCCTGTTCTAGCGGGAAGATGTGTTCGACGTGGCCGCCGAGTGCTTCGTAGTCGGCGCGCCGCATGCTGAACTCGATGGGCGCGACGATCGCCGGCGTGGGCACGGTGCCGAAGCTGTGGTCGGGCATGCGCATGACGTCGGCCATCACGGTGATGCCGCCACCGGGCCACACATAGGCCGGCGCGCCGCCGCACGTGACGTTGACCAGCGCGCGCTTGATGGCGCGCGTGAGCAGCACCGGGTTCTCGGTGACGCCCGCACGCAGGCTGCCGCCGGCGCCGCCGAGGAAAAGCACAGTGCACAGCGAAGGCTCGCAGTTCTCGCCGATGCGATCGACGATGCGGCGCACCTCGGGGGGCATCTCCTGCTCGATGGGCTTGAGTGCGTCATCGAGCACGTACCACTGCGCGTGTTCGCCGGTGGTCGAGGTCATGAGCAGGCGCAGGCCGGGGCGGGCCACGCCCTCTTCCCAGCCTTCGATGATCGAAAGCGGATCGGCGATGTCGGTGCCGCCCCAGCCGTTGCCGGGGTTCGCGACCTGGAAGTAGCGCCCCGGCGTCGACTTGCGCCCCAGCATCTGGATGCCCGAGGGCGTCATGTCGAGGCAGCGGCCGGCCTGGTGTTCGGTGAGCACACCGGTGATGTGGTCGTCGACCACCACCACCTCGTCGGCCACGCCGGCGAACTGGCGCGCGAAGATGCCCACGGCCGCCGAGCCGCAGCCCACGCGCATGCGCTGTTCTTCGACGCCGTTGACGATGGGCGCCTTGCCGGCCTGGATGACGAGGCTTGCGCCGCCGTCGATGGTGCACTCGACCGCCTGCTTGTTGCCCAGCAGCTGCATGAGTTCGGCCGTCATGCGGCCTTCCTTCTTGCTGCCGCCCGTGAGGTGATGCACGCCGCCCAGCGACAGCATCTGCGAGCCGTACTCGGCCGTGGTGACATGGCCCACGACCTCGCCCTTGTAGCGAACATTGGCCTGCTCGGCGCCCAGGAAGCGGTCGGTGTCGATCTTCACCTTGAAGCTGCAGTAGCTGAAGATGCCTTCGGTGACGACGGTGACCATGTCGACGCCCTGGGCTTTGGAGGCCACGATGAAGGGCGCGGGCTTGTAGTCGGGGTACGTGGTGGACGAGCCCACGCCGGTGACGAAGACCTCGTCGGCGTGCAGCAGGTCGCCGTTCCAGTCGGGCGTTGCGTCGGCCTCGGCCACTTCGGCACCGGGGCGATCGAAGGGCACCAGCGCCGGCTGCTCGCTGGCGAGCGTGCGACGCAGCAGCACCACCGGGTCGACACGCACCAGCACGCCCTGGCGGTTGGCGTAACGGTCGCAGGCGCCGGTGCGGCCGTCGGAGATCTGGCACAGCACCGGGCAGGCGTTGCACTCGACCTTGGCGGTGCTCATCTTCTCGTTGCGCGGCGGCGCCTTGCCGAAGGCGGTGCTGCCGGCCTCGGCGATCTGCGGCATGTCGATGCCGGGCAGTCCGTCTGTCTTGGTGTGTTCAGTCATCGGGGCGATCTCGTGGTGTGGTGCTGTCGGAGCGGGTCTTCAGGCTCCGGAGGTTTGCAACAAACGTGCCGTGCAAGTGCTTGTGCGCCGGCTGTCGTTTGTGTAGCATCCCCTACACTTTCATGTTGCGTTCACTACATCAAAGGTCAATGTAGCAAACAGGCCCGATGCTTGCAATGGTGTTTTCTCGCGGTGTTCATCGGGGTTTTTCCGACCAACGACAATGGAGGGTTGCTAGCCGGCCGATGGCGGACGCCCCAAAGGCGTGCATTTCGGCTCAGCCACCCTTTCCTGTCTTCAACCAACACTTGAGTTCTGTATGAGTGCATTCAGCGAAGAACGCGTCCTGAGCGTCCACCACTGGACCGACCGCCTGTTCACCTTCACCACCACGCGCGACCCGTCGCTGCGCTTCTCGAACGGTCATTTCACGATGATCGGCCTGAAGGTCAACAACAAGCCCCTGCTGCGCGCGTACAGCATCGTGAGCCCCAACTACGAGGAGCATCTCGAGTTCCTGAGCATCAAGGTCGAAGAAGGCCCGCTCACCTCGAAGCTGCAGCACATCCAGGTGGGCGACACCATCATCGTGGGCCGCAAGCCCACGGGCACGCTGCTCATCGACTACACGCTGCCGGCCAAGCGCCTGTACCTGTTCGGCACGGGCACCGGCCTGGCGCCGTTCATGAGCATCATCCGCGACCCCGAGACCTACGAGAAGTTTGAAAAAGTCATCCTGGTGCACGGCGTGCGCCAGGTCGACGAGCTGGCGTACCACGACCTCGTGACCGACCATCTGCCCAAGCACGAGATCCTGGGCGAGATGATCGCCAAGCAGCTGCTGTACTACCCCACGGTCACGCGCGAGGAGTTCCGCAACCAGGGCCGCGTCACCGACCTCATCGAGAGCAACAAGCTCACCGACGACCTCGGCCTGCCCCCGCTCAACGTCGAGGAAGACCGCGTGATGCTGTGCGGCAGCCCCGGCCTGCTGGTCGACCTGAAGCACATCCTGGAAAAGCGCGGCTTCAAGGAAGGCAACACCTCGACGCCGGGCGACTTCGTGGTCGAACGCGCCTTCGCCGAGAAGTAAGCAAGCAACAGAAGAGGCGCTGCGCGCACGATGGCCGACTCCCGCTCCGTCAGCAAGCCCAAGCCCCAGCGCCGCACCGGCGTGCGCGAGGCCGCGGCCCAGGCCACGCGCGACAGCATCCTCAAGGCGGCGACCAAGGTGTTCGCCAAGTACGGCTACGACGGCGGCAGCGTGGAGAAGATCTCCAAGGCCGCCAAGTCGTACGACCGGATGATCTATTACTACTTCGGCAGCAAAGAGGGCCTGTTCATCGCGGTGCTCGAAGGCATCTACCAGCGCATGGACGACGCCGAAGCCGCGATCGCGCTCGACGCGAGCCGGCCGGTGGAAGCGCTCACCGAAGTCATCCGCTTCGTGCTCGGCTACTACCGCAAGAACCCCGAGTTCGTCACGCTCTTGAACACCGAGAACCTGCACAAGGGCCGGCACATCTCGAAGTCGCTGCGGGCGCGCGAGTACTCGTCGCGGGCGGTGGCCATCATTGCGGAAATCCTGGCCAGCGGCGCCGCCCAGGGCCTGTTCCGCACCGACCTCGTGGCACGCGACATCTACCTGCTGATCGCGTCCACCGGCTATTTCTACACCTCGAACCGGCACACGCTCACGGCCTTCCTCGGCGAGCCGATGGAGTCGCCCGAGGCGATCAGGCACTGGGAAGATTTCGTGATCGAGACCCTGCTGCGCACCGTGCGCGCGGACGACATCCAGGAACAAGACAACACCACCCCACCCCACGAGGACACCACGAAATGGCAGAAATCGCAGCCGGCGCAAAGTCGGGCAAGGTCGTCATCAAGAACATAGGGCTGCTGCTCTCGGGCGACATCGACAAGCCCATCCTCGACGCCGACACCCTCGTGGTGAACGACGGCCTGATCGTCGCGATCGGCAAGGAAAAAGACTGCGACCTCGAAGGCGCGCAGACCGTCATCGACGCGCGCAAGACCTGCGTGGCGCCCGGCCTCATCGACAGCCACGTGCACCCGGTGTTCGGCGACTGGACGCCGCGCCAGGGCCAGATCGGCTGGATCGACTCCACCATGCACGGCGGCGTGACCACGATGATTTCGGCGGGTGAAGTGCACCTGCCCGGTCGCCCGAAAGACATCGTCGGCCTGAAGGCATTGGCCATCACCGCGCAACGCGCGTTCGACAACTTCCGCCCCGGCGGCGTGAAAGTTCTCGCCGGCGCACCGGTCATCGAAAAGGGCATGGTCGAGAGCGACTTCAAGGAACTCGCCGAAGCCGGCGTGGGCCTCTTGGGCGAAGTGGGCCTGGGCTCGGTGAAGGCCGGCTACGAGGCCAAGCAGATGGTGGCCTGGGCGCGCAAGTACGGCATCCAGAGCACGATCCACACGGGCGGCCCGTCGATCCCGGGCTCGGGCCTGATCGACAAGGACGTGGTGCTCGAGGCCGACGCCGACATCATCGGCCACATCAACGGCGGCCACACCTCGCTGCCCGAGGCGCATGTGTGCGAGCTGTGCGAGAAGAGCACGCGCGCCATCGAGATCGTGCACAACGGCAACGAGAAGGTCGCGATTGCGGCGGCCAAGGCGGCGCTCGAACTGAAGTGCCCGCACCGCGTGATCCTCGGCACCGACGGGCCCGCGGGCTCGGGCGTGCAGCCGCTGGGCATCCTGCGCATGGTGGCGATGCTGTCGTCGATCGCGAACATTCCGGCCGAGCTGGTGTTCTGCTTCGCCACGGGCAACACGGCGAAGATCCGCAAGCTGAATTGCGGGCTGATCGAAGTGGGCCGCGATGCCGACTTCGTCTTCATGGACCGCGCGCAGCATTCGCCCGCGCCGGGCCTGCTCGAAAGCGTGCAGCTGGGCGACATCCCGGGCGTGGGCATGGTGATGATCGACGGCTTGGTGCGCTGCGGGCGCAGCCGCAATACGCCGCCTGCGACGGAGATTCCGGTGGTGGTGTCGGGCGGGCACTGAGCGCCTGCGCCTGTCTTTCTCCTTCCCCCTCTGGGGGAAGGTCGGGATGGGGGCAGGCAGAGCGCTCGATGGATGCGCCGCGTGCCCCACCCAGCCCTCCCCAGAGGGGAGGGAGCGAGATTTACTTCGCGCGGAACACCAGGTAGCGCGCCGACAGAAAGTTCACCCCCAGCCCCGCGCAGCTCCCCAGCGCCACGCCGGCCGCAGGCGCCCACTGGCCCGTCGCCCAATGCAGCACGAGCACATAGGCGCCGTAATTGACGACCGCGCCGCCCAGCATCGTCACGAGATAGCCCAGGTACTCGCGCAGCACCGAACCGTCGGAGCGCCGCGCGCTGAACGTGTAGCGGCGGTTCAGCGCCCAGGTGGCCGTCGCGGCCGCCAGGAAAGACAGCACCCGGGCCCCGTACCACCCCAGCAGCGGCGCCAGCAGGTACAGCACCACCACGTCGACCACGAACCCCGCCGCGCCGACCACGGCGAACGACAGGAACTCGCGTCCGATCTTCATCGGCTGCGCAGGCTCTCGCGCACGCAGGGCTGCGCCAGGTAGCGCAGCCGCTTGGCCTCCTGCCGGCCCAGCGTGACGGTGTGCATCACCACGCCGCAGACGAAGGACAGCAGCGCCGCCAGCATCGCGCCGGTGGCGAGCACCGCCGTGGGC
The DNA here is from genome assembly GCF_009498455.1 of Variovorax paradoxus. Classification (NCBI taxonomy): domain Bacteria; kingdom Pseudomonadati; phylum Pseudomonadota; class Betaproteobacteria; order Burkholderiales; family Comamonadaceae; genus Variovorax; species Variovorax paradoxus. The sequence goes on from NZ_CP045644.1 coordinate 1,345,870, forward strand.
AGCCGCGGTACCAGGCCGGTGTGGGCGTAGGTCATGAACAGCGGCACGGCCAGCGCGAGCGCACCGATGGCGAGCACGGCGGCGACGATCGAGAAGAACTGCAGCGGCCGCTCGCTCACGAAGAGCTTGCCGATGGTCTTCAGGATGCGCCAGCCGTCGCGGTAGGTCGAGAGCTTGCTGTGCGAGCCTTCGGGGCGTGTGCTGTAGGCCGTGCCTTCCTCGGCATAGGGCATGCGCAGTTCGAGCGCGTGCACGGTGAGTTCGGTCTCGATCTCGAACCCCTGCGACAGCGCGGGGAACGACTTGGCATAGCGGCGCGAGAACACGCGGTAGCCCGAGAGCATGTCGGTGAGGCCGCCCCCGAAGAGCTGCGCCACGGTGCCCGTGAGCAGCCAGTTGCCGAAGCGGTGGCCGGCGCGGTAGGTGAGCGCGTCCTGGCCGTCGTCGACGCGGCTGCCGACCACCATGTCGAGGTTGCCCTCGACCAGCCGCGCGATGAGGCGCGGCGCGGCGGTGGTGTCGTAGGTGGCGTCGCCGTCGACCATCACGTAGATGTCGGCCTCGACGTCGGCGAACATGCGCCGCACCACGTTGCCCTTGCCGCGCGCGGTGACGTGCGTGACGATCGCGCCGGCGGCACGGGCCACGGCGGCCGTGTCGTCGGTGGAGTTGTTGTCGAAGACGTGGACCTCGACGCCGGGCAGCGCCGCGCGGAAGCCCTCGATCACCTGGGTGATGGCCAGGGCCTCGTTGAAGCAGGGGATGACGGCGGCAATGCGCGGCATGGCGGGGCTGCCGGCGCTGCGAGGGGAGACATCAGAATCGGTCATGGTGCAGCGGAAAGAATACGGTAGACGCGGCAGCCGTCTTTTTCATACTGCACGGCGAAGTATTTGTCGAAGTCGGTGCGCGCGCTGAACACGGGCACCACGCTGTCCGGCAGCACGACGGCGACGAACCCCAGGCCCCCAAGCTTGCGCGCCAGGTCGCCGCCGGAGAGCTTGCCGAAATCGGTGTAGCGCCATGGCCCGAGCGTGTCGCCCCAGATCGGGTTGGGACCGTAGTAGATCGCCTCGTTGAGCGCGATCTGGTAGACCCGCCCCTTTGCGTTCGCGCGCAGGTAGTCCATCACGGCGTAGCCCGGCACGTGCTTGCGCAGGAAGGCTTCGCGGCTTTCGGGCGTGGGCGAGACCATGGCCACCTTCCTGGCGGTCTGCCCGACCGACACGGCCGCGAGCACGGCCAGCAGCAGCACCACGACCCAGTCGCCCACACCGGCGCCGCTGCGCGGGCCGACCGGTGCGGCGGCAACCTTCGCTCCGCGCAGGCGGCGCACGCCCGCCGCGATCCAGACCCCCAGTGCCTGCCAGCCCACGGCCGCTGTCAACGCCAGCAAGGGGAACGAAGCCGTCAGGTAGCGCGGGTAGCGCGAAGTCACCACCCACACAGCCACCGAGTACAGGCAGAACCAGCCCGCCGCACGCACGGCGGCGGAGCGCTTCCACCACACGCTGAACGGCGCGAGGAACACGGACCAGATCAGTGCATTGGGCATCTCGGCGTGGACGCGCACGTCGGCCACCTGCTGCACGTAGTCGGCCGGGGTCCACTCGGTGAAGCCGAACACGCGCGCGCCGATCGGGTTGAAGGGGTCGCCCGTCATGATGGCGTTGCGCGCGTACCAGTAGATGCACGGGATCAAAAAGCACAGCAGCGCCGGCGCCCAGGCCCGCCACACGCGGCGCTCGTGGCGCACCACGAACAGCGCCACCAGCGGCAGGAAGATCAGCGCCTGGTACTTCGAACCTGCTGCCACGCCGAGGCAGAACGCCGCCAGCGACAGCCAGCGCGTGCCGTCGCGCAAAGGCTCGGACTCGCGCCACCACCAGAGCGCCACGCAGGCGGTCAGCACGAACAGCGCCACGCCCATGTCGATCAGCGCGTTGGCGTAGTCGCCCAGGCCCAGCCAGATGGCCGCGCCGATGCAGGCGGTGAGCCGGTTGGCGTGCAGGATGCCCAGGCGGAAGATCATCACCACCGACAGCGCACCCGCCAGCGCGTTGAGGAAGTGCGGCAGCACGTCGTCGCCCACCTGCAGCGCGGCGGCGTACAGCAGGTTGTAGTTGTACGGGAACCAGGGGTAGCGCAGCCACTCGTGGATGCCCAGCGAGCCCTGTTGCGCTACCTGCCGCGCATAGGGCAGGTGGTACATGAGCTCGTCGAAGGCGGCCGGCGGTGCGAGCGGCGCCACCAGCGCGGGCAGCGCGACCAGCGCCAGTGCGATGGCGGCGATGCGCTCGAAGCGGGTCCATGGCGGAGCAGCGGGTGCGGCCGCGCGCAGCGTGCGCAATGCGCGGATGTCGGCGCGCCAGCCGCGCCACTGCCAGGCGGCGGCCACGACGCCCGCACCGACCAGGCCCAGCGTGGCCTCGAGGCGGAACAGCCCGAAGATGGCGAGCGCCTGGAAGGCACAGATGTACAGGCCAACGCCGAGTGCGGCCGCCATGGCGGCTTCGAGCCAGGCGTCGCGGCGCGACGGGGGACGCAGGTGCGCGAGCACCGCACGGCCGGCACCCCAGCAGGCGATCACGAAGATCGCGAACTGGGCGTAGTGCGCGGCGGCAAAGATCAGCTTCTGAATATCAACTCCCGTGGCCGGTCACTCCGGTCGCGCCGACCGGCCGGCAGGTTCAAAGGTTCGGCGCCAGCAGGCGCTCGAGCTCCGATTCGCTCGTGCGACGCCGCGCAGCCTGGTCCTGCAACTGGTCGTGCCCGATCTTGCCGACGTTGAAGTACGTCGCATCGGGATGCCCGAGGTAGAAGCCGCTCACGCTGGCGGCGGGCATCATAGCGAGGCTCTCCGTCAGGGTCATGCCAATGTCCGCGCAGTTCAGAAGGTCGAACATCGGGCCCTTCACGCTGTGGTCGGGGCAGGCCGGGTAGCCGGGCGCGGGGCGGATGCCGCGGTACTTCTCGGCAATCATGTCGTCGTTGCTCAGGCCTTCGTCGCTCGCGTAGCCCCACAGGTCGGTGCGCACGCGGTGGTGCATGGCCTCGGCAAAGGCCTCGGCCAGCCGGTCGGCCAGCGCCTTGAGCATGATGGCCGAGTAGTCGTCGAGGTCGTCCATGAAGAACTTCTCTTTCTTCTCGACGCCCAGGCCGGCCGTGACGGCGAACACGCCGACGTAGTCCTTCACACCGCTGTCCTTGGGCGCGACGAAGTCGGCCAGGCAGCGGCTGGGGCGCATCACGCCGTCGATCATCTGCTTCTCGGTCTGCTGGCGCATGCCGTACCAGGTGAGCGCGACTTCGCTGCGCGTCTCGTCGGTGTACAGCTCGATGTCGTCGTCGTTCACGGTGTTGGCGGGCCAGAAGCCGACCACGCCGCTGGCGCTGAGCCAGCGCCCTTCGATGAGGCGCTTGAGCATGCGCTGGCCGTCGGCGTACACGCGCACGGCCTCGGTGCCGACGACTTCGTCTTTCAGGATGGCGGGGAACGGGCCGGCCAGGTCCCAGGTCTGGAAGAACGGACCCCAGTCGATGTACCTGGCCAGCTCGGTGAGGTCGAAGTTCTTGAACAGGCGCCGGCCGATGAACTTGGGCACGGGCGGCGTGTAGCTCGACCAGTCGACCGGTGTCTTGTTGGCGCGCGCCTTGGCCAGCGGCCACATCGGCACCTGCTTCTTGTTGGCGTGCTGCGTGCGCACCTTGGCGTAGTCGGCGTTGATCTCGTCGATGTACGCGGTGGCCTGGTCGGAGAGCAGGCTCTGCGCCACGCTCACGCTGCGCGAGGCATCGGGCACGTAGACCACGGGGCCTTCGTAGTGCGGCGCAATTTTCACGGCGGTGTGCACGCGGCTGGTGGTGGCGCCGCCGATCATGAGCGGGATCTTCTTGATGCGGAAATGGTCGTCGCGCTGCATTTCGCCGGCCACGTACTGCATTTCTTCCAAGCTCGGCGTGATGAGGCCCGACAGGCCCACGATGTCCGCGCCTTCGACCTTGGCACGCGCCAGGATTTCGTGGCACGGGACCATCACGCCCATGTTCACCACTTCGAAGTTGTTGCACTGGAGCACGACGGTGACGATGTTCTTGCCGATGTCGTGCACGTCGCCCTTCACGGTGGCGATGATGATCTTGCCCTTGGTGCGCACGTCGCGGCCCGCGGCCTCGTCGCGCAGCTTTTCTTCCTCGATGTAGGGCAGCAGGTGGGCCACGGCCGACTTCATCACGCGCGCCGACTTCACCACCTGAGGCAGGAACATCTTGCCGGCGCCGAACAGGTCGCCCACGATGTTCATGCCGTCCATGAGCGGGCCTTCGATCACGTGCAGCGGACGGCCGCCCTTGGCCAGGATCTGCTGGTAGGCCTCTTCGGTGTCTTCGACGATGAAGTCGGTGATGCCGTGCACCATCGCATGCGAGAGGCGCTGGTTGACGTGCACCGGGTGCTCGGGCGTGCCGCGCCATTCGAGGCGCTTGCTCTCGTCCTTGGCACCGCTCTTGGCGGTCTCGGCCACTTCGACCAGGCGCTCGCCGGCGTCGGGGCGGCGGTTGAGCACCACGTCTTCGACGCGCTCGCGCAGCGCGGGCTCCAGGTCGTCGTACACGCCGACCATGCCGGCGTTGACGATGCCCATGTCCATGCCCGCCTGGATGGCGTGGTACAGGAACACGGTGTGGATCGCTTCGCGCATCGGGTCGTTGCCGCGGAAGCTGAAGCTCACGTTGCTCACGCCGCCCGACACCTTGGCGCCCGGCAGGTTCTCTTTGATCCAGCGCACGGCGTTGATGAAGTCGACGGCGTAGTTGTCGTGCTCCTCGATGCCGGTGGCAATGGCGAAGATGTTCGGGTCGAAGATGATGTCTTCGGGCGGAAAGCCCACCTCGTCGACCAGCACGCGGTAGGCGCGCTCGCAGATCTCGATCTTGCGTGCGTAGGTGTCGGCCTGGCCCTTCTCGTCGAAGGCCATGACCACGGCGGCGGCGCCGTAGCGCTTGACCAGCTTGGCCTCGTGCTTGAACTTGTCGACGCCCTCCTTCATGGAGATGGAGTTGACGATGCCCTTGCCCTGGATGCAGCGCAGGCCGGCCTCGATGACCTCCCACTTGGAGCTGTCGACCATCACAGGCACGCGCGCGATGTCGGGCTCGCTGGCAATGAGGTTCAGGAAGCGGACCATCGCGGCCTTGCTGTCCAGCATGGCCTCGTCCATGTTGATGTCGATCACCTGCGCGCCGTTCTCGACCTGCTGGCGCGCAACGGCCAGGGCGTCCTCGAACTGGCCGTTGAGGATCATCCGCGCGAAGGCCTTGGAGCCGGTGACGTTGGTGCGCTCGCCGATGTTGACGAACAGCGTCCCTGCGCCGATGGCGACCGGCTCGAGGCCGGACAGCTTCATGGGAGGGGGAGCGACGGGAGCGGAAACGGATGCGGGAATCTGGGACATGGCCTCACCTGCGGAAGAGTCGAACAGGCGAGCGTCGTTGTCGCCCCAAGCCTGACGATTCGCCTCTGTGGCGAACCGCTGCAACGCTCCTTGGGAAGTCGCGCATTTTAGGTCGATTCGATGGCGCCCTGGGAAAACCCCAGTTTTCATTCCTGCATGTGTCAACAGAATGCGCCCACCGTTTCCGAACGAACGTTCGTGTTTTTAACCAGACGTAAGGGAGAGCGCCAGATGGTCAGGAAGTCGATTGCCCGGTTGCAGCGTGCAGCCACCCCGATGCGCGCCGTGGCCCTGAGCTGCGGCCTCCTGGCCGCCGCGGCCCTCACGGTTCACACGCCACCGGCCCGTGCCGCGGCCAGCGACACCGCCACGCGCGTCGAGGCCTTCGTTACCTCCGACACCGCGAAGACCCGCTACCCGATCGTGCTGGTCCACGGCCTGCTGGGTTTCGACAACCTGCTGGGTGTCGACTACTTCTACGACATCCCCGGCCAGCTGGCCGGCGCGGGCGCCAGGGTGTACGTGGCGCAGGTGTCGGGCACCAACACCTCCGAGATCCGCGGCGAGCAACTGCTCCAAGAGCTCAAGACCATCCGCGCGCTCGAGCAGAACCCCACGCTCAAGTTCAACCTCATCGGCCATTCGCAGGGCTCGCCCACGGTGCGTTACGTGGCGGCGGTGGCGCCCGACATGGTGGCGTCGGTCACGTCGGTGGGCGGCGCCAACGGCGGCTCGAAGGTGGCCGACCTGCTGGCCAAACTGCCCGAAGGCGGCATCGCCCAGACGCTGGTGGTGAAAGCCATCGGCCTGCTGACGGGGATGATCGGTTTTCTCTCGGGCAAGGACCCGAGCCAGCTGCCCGAGGTGCCGCTGAACGCGCTGGCCTCGCTCACCACGGCGGGCGGCGCGGCCTTCGACGCCAAGTTTCCGCAGGGGCGCCCCGCCGCGGGCTCGTCGTGCGACGTGAAGAGCGGCGCGGCGGTGGCCAATGGCGTGCGCTACTACTCGTGGTCGGGCGTGTCGACCAGCTTCAACCTGTTCGACCCGAGCGACACGGCGCTGTCGACGCTGGGCGGCCTGTTCTTCTTCGGCGAGGCCAACGACGGCCTGCTCGCGGTCTGCACCACGCGACTGGGCACGCACCTGGGCGACTACCGCCAGAACCACCTCGACGAAGTGAACCAGGCCTTCGGCAACACCTACGGCAGCCAGTTCCCGTACTACGAGAAGAAGCCGCCGGCGCTGTTCAGGGAACAGGCCGCGCGACTCAAGAGCGCGGGGCTCTGAGGACGCAGCGCATGCGCGGTGTGGCGTTGACCCTCGGCGCGGTCGCGCTGGTGGCCGTGGGGACCGGATGGCTGGCGCTCGGCCCCGAGGCGGTCGATGCGCCGCGGGCCACCGCGCCCGCAGCAGCGACCACCACCGCCGCACCGTCTCCCGCGCAACGTCCGGCCTCCACCGCCGCAGCCCCCGACGCCCTGCTCACCAGCGACCTCATCACCCTTTTCGACCAGGTGCTCGCCGAAGCGCAGGCCGACAGCAAGGCCACGCTCATGGCCCGCGCGCCCGCCCTGCTCGCCAAGCACCTGCGCGAAGACTGGCGCGTGCGTGCGCTGGGCCTGCTGGAGCGCTACGTCGACATGCAGGAGGCCCTGCGCACCCTGCAGCCGCCCGCGCCCGACGACCCGGCCTTCCTGCGCCGCAGCCTGGAGGCGCGCGAGGCGGTGCGCCGCCAGTTCTTCGCGCCCGAGGAAATCGAAGGCCTGTTCGGCGACCAGATCCGGCAGGACCAGTTCATGGCCGAGAAGATGGAACTGCTGTCCAACCCCGACCTCACGCCCGAGCAGCGCGCCGCGGCGCTGGCGCAGAGCGAGCAGGCCTGGCTGTCGCCCGCGCAGCGCGAGGTGCGCAAGGACGCGGTGGCCCACCTCGACGTGATGCGCCAGACCGAGGCGCTGCAGGCGCGCGGCGCCAGCCCCCAGGAGCGCTTTGCCGCGCGCAGTGAGACCTACGGCTACGAGGTGGCGCGCGGCCTGGCCACGCTCGACCAGGAAACCCAGGAGTGGAACGCCCGGCTCGACCGCTACGCCAACGCGCCCGAGGCCGAGCGGGCCCAACTGCGCGAGACGCTCTTCAACGAGAACGAGCGCCTGCGCCTGAGCGGTGCCCTGGCGATGCGCTCGTCCGCTGCGCCCAAGCCGGCGCGATGAATCCGCCAAGTAAGCGCAGGCTTACGCAGGCTGCGCTTCGCCCAGCGCCGAGGCCGGCAGGCCGAACACGCGGTCGAAGGCCCAGTTGAAAACGAAGGTGTAGACCAGGAAGAACACCACCAGGCCCAGGTCCATCACCAGCGCCTGCCAGAGCGACACGCCCAGGCCCCAGGCCAGCATCGGCACCAGGAAGGCGATCAGGCCGCCCTCGAAGCCGATGGCGTGGGCGATGCGGCGCTTCAGGCTGCGCCCCCGCACCGCCTGGCGCGACTCCCAGCGCTCGAACAGGGCGTTGAACGTCAGGTTCCAGATCACCGCGATGACCGAGGCGCCCACGGCCAGCAGGCCCGAATGGCCGAGCCCCGCGTCCGACATCAGGGCCAGGCCGGCGCTGGCCGCCACGATGGCGATGCCCTCGTAGAGGGAGATGTAAACGATCCGACGCTGAATGCCCTGCATGAATTTCTCTGTGTGTTTGACTGCGATGGGTAGACTTTATTTGTGATTTGCTGATATAAAAAGTTAACTTGTTTCAGTTTTATTGATAGATCAGACAGATCGGGGCGCCATGGCTTTCTCCAGCGACAACGTCGAGGTCTTCCTGGCTGTGATCGACCACGGCTCGTTTTCGGCCGCCGCGCGGGCGCTGCGCAAGGTGCCGTCGGCCGTGAGCATGGCCATCGCCAACCTCGAGGCCGAGCTGGCGCTGCCGCTGTTTGACCGCAGCGGCCGCGAGCCGCAGCCCACGTCGGCCGCGCGCTCGCTCGAGCCCCAGGCCCGGCTGCTCGCGGCCCAGTTGCGGCAGTTGCAGGTGCAGGCGCTGGCGCTCACGCAGGGGCTGGAAGACCGGCTCACGCTGGCCATTGCGCCCGAGCTGCTGGCCGCGCCGTGGAGCGGACCGCTGGCGGCGCTGGCCGACGACTACCCGCTGCTGCAGGTCGAGGTGCTGGCCGCGCCGCAGGCCGATGCGCTGGCGCTGCTGCACAGCGGCCGGGCGCAGCTTGCGCTGGTGTTCGAGCGGCCCAGCCTCGACGGCCGCGAGGGCTTCCAGGAGGTCGGCAGCGACACCATGGTGGCCGTGATGGCGCCCGACCACCCGGTGCTGCGCGCCGCGGCCGGCGAGCGCCTGCGCGAGGAACACCTCACCAACACGCGGCAGATCGTGGTTGCCGGGCGCGACCTGGGCACCAGCGACCCGCGCTTCGTGTTCGCGCGGCACGTCTGGCGCACCGACAACGCGCTGGCGGCGCTGAGCCTGATCACCGCCGGACTGGGCTGGGGCTGGCTGCCGCGCAACTTCGCGCGGCCGCATGTGGCGGCCGGCGCGCTGGTCGAGATTCCGTTCGAAAACCTTAGCAACGGGCTCGACCTGTGGGTGGACGTGGTGTGGTCGCGCGAACGGCCGCTGGGCCTGGGCGCGCAGCGCTTCGTGGCGCTGATCGCGCGCGACCGGCAGGCGGCGGCCGGCATCGCGACGCCGGCCGTGTAAGGCAGGTCAGTTCTTGCCGTGGCCGTGCCCACCGCCCCCGCCACCCTTGCCACCACCTCCGTGTGGACGCCCTCCTCCGCCACCACCGCCGCCCCCACCGGGCCGGCCCCGCCCGGATGCGGATGCGACACGCCCGGCGGTGGTCCGGGCCGGAAGCCCGGCTGCGGACGCGGCGGGCGGAAGCCAGGGTCGACGGACGGGCGGTAACCCGGTCCACCGGGTGGACGCACACCGGGTCCGTGCGGCGGACGGACCCCAGGCCCGTGCGGCGGACGCACGCCCTGCCCCGGCGGCCAGGGCCGCGGCTGCCAGGCCGGGCGCACGGGCGGCGGCGGGCGCCAGCCTGCAATCGGTGGCGGCGGTGGCCGCTGGCCCCACCAGCGCCGGTCGCCGTACCAGGGGCGGTCGCGGTAGTAGTCGGCCCAGTAGCTGCCGATCACGAAAGTCACGATGGGCACGCCGATGACCGCGCCGTAGGTGGCCAGCGGCACGCGCTGCTGCTGGTAGGCGTAGTCGAGGTTCCTCGACCAGACCCAGCCGCGCCCGCCGTCGGGCAGCACCACGTCGCACCAGCCGTAGCCGCTGGTGCAGCCGACCACGTCGACCGGCTGGCCCGGCCCGAGCCGTGCCACCAGCGGGTAGTCGCCCGAGGGCCCGGCGCGCATGTTGACCGCGCCGCGCGTGAAGGCCTGCTGCGCCGCCGCCGCGAGCGGCAGCAGCAAAACGAGCGCGCCCAAGGCGGCGCGACGCAAGAAGGATGTGACGTTCATTGGGTGGCTCCTGTGCGCGCCAGCGTAGGCGCGGGGCGCGGAGCCGTCAATCAGCCGAAGGCGCGCGCGGCGCCTGGCTTCAGGCAGCTTCTTTGTAGAAACCGTTGGTGTTCAGCAGGCGGCCCTTGGCCGGTGCCACCGCCGCGCCGATCGCCGCGATGTGGTCCGGCGTCGTGCCGCAGCAGCCGCCCACGATGTTCACCAGCCCCTCGGCCGCGAACTCGTGCAGCAGGCGCGAGGTGACGTCGGGCGTCTCGTCGAAGCCGGTGTCGCTCATCGGGTTGGGCAGGCCGGCATTCGGGTAGCAGCTGATGTAGGTGTCGCCCGCCACGCGCGCCAGCTCCTGGATGTAGGGGCGCATCAGCGTCGCGCCCAGCGCGCAGTTCAGGCCGATGGCCAGCGGCTGCGCATGGCGCACGCTGTGCCAGAAGGCGGTGACGGTCTGGCCGCTGAGGATGCGGCCCGAGGCGTCGGTCACCGTGCCGCTGATGATCAGCGGCAGGCGGTGCCCGCTGTTGTCGAAGTACTCGTCCACCGCGAACAGCGCGGCCTTGGCGTTGAGCGTGTCGAAGATCGTCTCGACCAGGATCACGTCGGCGCCGCCTTCGACGAGCGCTTCGGTCTGCTCGTAGTACGCCGCGCGCAGCGATTCGAAATCGACATTGCGTGCGCCCGGGTCGTTCACGTCGGGGCTGATGCTCGCCGTCTTGGGCGTCGGGCCGAGGGCGCCGGCCACGAAGCGCGGCTTGTCCGGCGTGCTGTACTTGTCGCAGGCCGCGCGCGCCAGCTTGGCCGACTCGAGGTTCATCTCGCGCGCCAGGTGGGCCATCTTGTAGTCCTCCTGCGCGATGGTGGTGGCGCCGAAGGTGTTGGTCTCGATGAGGTCGGCGCCGGCCGCGAGGTAGGCCTCGTGGATGTCGGTGATGACGTCGGGCCGCGTGAGCGACAGCAGCTCGTTGTTGCCCTTCACGTCGCGCTCGAAGTCCTTGAAGCGCTCGCCGCGGTACTGTTCTTCGGTGAGCTTGAAGCGCTGGATCATCGTGCCCATCGCGCCGTCGAGGATGGCGATGCGTTGGGCGAGGATGCCAGGCAGGGCCTGGCCGCGGGTGTAGATGACGGGCTTCATAGACCCCGATTGTAGAAACCGGGGCCCGGCCCTGATGCCCGTCAGCCCTTTCGCTGACCCTCGACGAAGGCCAGCACCGCTTCCAGCATCCGGCGCACATGCGGCTTCACGCCCGCCGCCACGTCGGGCAGGTAGTCGAAGGGCAGCGCTTCCTGCATGTAGCTCGACTGCGTCATCTCCAGCTGCACCGCGTGCACGCCGCCGGCCGGGTTGCCGTACTGGCGCGTGATGTGGCCGCCCTTGAAGCGGCCGTTGAGCACGCCGGTGTAGCCCGGCGCCGATTCGGCGATGCCGCGCAGCGTGGCGGCCAGCGCGGGGTCGCAGCTCTTGCCGTCGGCGGTGCCCAGGTTCAGGTCGGGCAGCTTGCCTTCGAAGAAGCGCGGCAGCACGGAGCGGATCGAGTGCGCATCCCACAGCGCGACGGTGCCGTGCGCGGCCGTGAGGCGGTCGAGCTCGGCCTGCAGTTGCTGGTGATAGGGGCGCCAGACGGCGTCGCGGCGTTCGGCGATCTCGGCGTCGGACGGGTGCTCGCCGGTGTTCGCGTAGACCGGCGTGTCGTCGAAGGTGTCGACCGGGCACAGGCCGGTGACGCTCTGGCCCGGGTACAGGCTGGCGCCGTCCGGCGGACGGTTCAGGTCGACCACGTAGCGCGAGTGCGTGGCCACGAGCACCGAGGCGCCGAGTGCATCGGCAAAGTCGTAGAGCTGTTCGAGGTGCCAGTCGGTGTCGGGCACGTGGCGTGCCTCGTCGGTGAAGCGCGCGGCCAGCGCGGGCGGCACATGCGTGCCGACGTGCGGCATCGAGATCAGCAGCGGGCGCGTGCCCTGGCGAAAGCGGAACGCCGGTTCGGTGGTGGTGAAGAGAGCCATGGGTGAATTCTCAGTCTTGCAGAAGGTGGGTGCGTGCCGCCACGAAGGCGGAAGCCGCGCTGTCGTGCAGCGCGTGGCGGCCGGCCGTGACGCGCGCGCGGCCCGCCACCCAGACCGCGTCGACGGCCGAGGTGCGGTGGCTTGCAAACACATGGGCCGAGAGCATGTCGGGGGCCGACAGGCCCCGCAGCGCGAGGTGGTTGGCATCGAGCACGACGAAGTCGGCCTGCTGCCCCGCGGCCAGCCCGCCGACCGTGCGGCCCGCCGCCTGCGCCCCGCCCTGCACGGCTTCGAGCGTGAGCGCGGTGGCCACGTGCGGCTGCGCTGCGCTGGCGCCGACGTTGCGCTGGCGCCTGGCGAAACGCTGGCTGTATTCGAGCATCAGCAGTTCTTCGGCCGCGTTGACGCTGGCGTGGCTGTCGGAGCCCACGCCCCAGGCGCCGCCGTGGCTGCGCCAGCGCGCGAAGTCGAAGATGCCGTCGCCGAGGTTGGCTTCGGTCGTCGGGCACAGGCCCGCGACCGCGCCGCTGCGTGCGGCGTATTCGTACTCGGCGTCGTTCATGTGCGTGGCGTGCACGAGGCACCAGCGCGCATCGACGCTCGCGTGGTCGAGCAGCCATTCGACCGGGCGCAGGCCGCTCCACTCCACGCAGTCGTCCACTTCCTTCGTCTGCTCGGCGATGTGGATATGGACCGGCGCGGTGCGGTCGATGGCGTCGAGGCCGGCGAGTGCCTCGCGCAGCGCTTCGGGCGGCACGGCGCGCAGCGAATGCGGCGCCAGGCCCAGGCGCGCGCCCTGCGCGTCGCAGTCGGGCTTGAGCGTGTCGAGCAGGCGCAGCATCGACTCGGTCGAGCGGATGAAGCGGCGCTGCCCGTCGGTGGGCGGCTGGTCGCCGAAGCCGCTGGTCTGGTAGAGCACCGGCAGCAGCGTGAAGCCGATGCCGGTGTTGTGCGCGGCGCGCAGCAGCGCGCGGCTCAGCGCCGCGTCGTCGGCGTAGGGGCGGCCATCGGTGTCGTGGTGCACGTACTGGAACTCACACACGCTGGTGTAGCCCGCCTCAAGCATCTCGGCGTAGAGCCAGGTCGCGATGGCTTCCATGTGCTGCGGGCCGAGGCGCGCGGCAAAGCGGTACATCAGCGTGCGCCAGCTCCAGAAACTGTCCTGCTGCTCGGCGCGGTGCTCGGTGAGGCCCGCGAAGGCGCGCTGGAAGGCATGCGAATGCAGGTTGGGCATGCCGGGGATCACCGGGCCGGTCGCCACTTGCACACCAGCGGGTGGTTGCGTGGCGGACTGGACCTGCGTGAGCTGGCCGGCGTCATTCCACGACAGCAGGACGTTCTTCGTCCACCCCGCGGGCAGCAGCGCATCGGCTGCGAAAAGTGTTTGTCTTGCGCCCTCTCCCTCTGGGAGAGGGTTGGGGTGAGGGCTGTCGGCCTTCGATATCACTGTCGTCGTATTCATGGCCGCTGGCCCTCACCCTGCCCTCTCCCAGAGGGAGAGGGGAAAGAAATACAAATACGGCCCTGGCGCACCGCGGTGCGCAGTGGACGTTGACCGAACCAGTAGGCCAGCTCGGCCGCTTCGCGCACGTTCCACAGCACGAAGTTGGCGGGCAAGCCGGGCGCGATGGCGCCGTGCGTGGCCTGCAGGCCCAGCGCGCGCGCGGCGTGCACGGTGACGCCGGCCAGCGCCTCGGGCACGGTGAGGCGGAACAGCGTGCAGGCCATGTTGACCATCAGCAGCAGGCTCAGCGTCGGCGAGGTGCCGGGGTTGTGGTCGGTCGACACGGCCATCGGCACGCCCGCGGCGCGCAGCGCGTCGATGGGCGGCAGGTGCGTGTCGCGCAGCGTGTAGTAGGCGCCGGGCAGCAGCACGGCCACGGTGCCCGACTGGCGCATGGCCGCGATGCCGTCGGCCGACAGGTGCTCGATGTGGTCGCACGACAGCGCGCCGTAGCGCGCGGCGAGCGCGGCGCCGCCCATGTCCGAGAGTTGCTCGGCATGCAGCTTGACTGGCAGTCCCAGCGCCTGGGCGGCTTTGAAAACCTGCTCGGTTTCCGCGAGCGAGAAGGCGATGCGTTCGCAGAACACATCGACCGCATCGACCAGCCCTTCGGCCGCGAGCGCGGGCAGCATCTCTTTGCAGACGAGGTCGATGTAGTCGCCGCTGCGGCCCGCGTATTCCGGCGGCAGCGCGTGCGCGCCGAGAAAGGTGGTGCGCACGGTGACACCGTAGGCCTCGCCCAGGCGCCGCGCCACGCGCAGCTGCTTGCGCTCGTGTTCGAGCGCGAGGCCGTAGCCCGACTTGATCTCGATGGCGCAGACGCCGTCGGCCAGCAGCTGTTCGAGGCGCGATGCGGCCTGTGCGAACAGCGTGTCCTCGTCGGCCTCGCGCGTGGCGCGCACCGATGAGACGATGCCGCCGCCGGCCTTCGCCACTTCTTCGTACGTGGCGCCCGCGAGCCGCATCGCGAACTCGTTGGCACGCTGGCCGCCGTAGACCAGGTGCGTGTGGCAATCGACAAGGCCAGGCGTGACGAGCGCGCCGCCGCCGTCGTGCGGCGCGAGCCCCGCGAACTCGGCGGGCAGATCGGCGCGCGCACCGACCCAGCGGATCGTGCCCTGCGCGACCACGAGGGCGGCTTCGGCATCGGGCGCCAAGCTCAGGCCAGGCGCCGCACCGGGTGCGAGGCGCAGGCCGGTCCAGAGGCCGTCGGCCGAGGGGAATTCGCTGGGGGGTTTCATCGTCATCTCTTTGTGTCCTTTCGCCGGTCAGCCGGGCACGAAGCGCACGGCCACGAGCCGCGCGTCTTCACTGCCCGGTGCGGCTTGCCACGCTTGCGCGTGATCGGTCCAGCACAGGCCTTCGCCTTCAGCCAGGGCTTCGTCGTCATTCAAGCGCCAATCGCCACGCAACGCCAGCAGCACGCCGTGCGCCGCGGGCGCGATGTCGACGGCATGGTCCAGCACCTGCACGTCGGCGCGCCACTGGCCGCCGCGCGTCATCACGTTGAAGTCGTTCGAGGCGCCGCCGAGCAGCGTGCAGTCGATCGGGTCGTCACCGGAAAAGGCGAAGGGCCGGTGCGGCACGTCGAGCCGGTGCGACACGCGGCCGTCGTGCGTGAAGAGGCGCACGCCGTCGCCTTCGAGCAGCATGATCTGGCGGTCGACACCGGGGAACACCGAGAACGGGCCGGGCGACGCGATGGTCGCGATGCTCACGCGCCAGCCGAAGCTGTCGAGCCCCGCACCTGGCGGCCAGCTGGCGATTTCCTGCGTGGTGCCGCCGCCGTTTTTCCAGGGCGTGGCGCGCAGGGTGGCACGGGAAAAGCGTTGCACGCCGGTCATTGCTCCTTCCCCCTCTGGGGGAAGGTTGGGATGGGGGCAGCGCCCAACGAGCGCCGCGCTTGGATCAAGGCCGTCGTGCCCCACCCCTGCCCTCCCCAGAGGGAGGGAGAAAACAGCGAAGCCACTCATCGCATCAACCCGCCCTGGCGCAGCTTCTGCTCGAAGTGCCGCAGGATCAAGGTCATCGTGCCCGTGAGCACGAAGTACACGACCGCAATCGCCAGGTACACCTCCAGCGAGCGGTACGACACGCTGATGATCTTCTGGCCTTCGTGCATCACGTCATGGATGGTCAGCAGCGAGACCAGCGCCGAGTTCTTGATGAGCGCGATGAACTCGTTGCCCAGCGGCGGAATCATGCGCACCACGGCCTGCGGCAACACGATCTGGCGCATCGCCACGCCGGGCGTCATGCCCAGCGATTGCGCGGCCAGGGTCTGGCCCTTGTCGATCGACTGGATCGCGCCGCGCACGATCTCCGACACGTAGGCGCCCGAGTACACGCCGAGCCCCAGCACACCGCACAAGAAGGCCGGCAGCAGGATGCCGAAGTGCGGCAGGCCGAAGAACAGGATGAACAGCTGCACCAGCAGCGGCGTGCCGCGAATGGCCGCCACGTAGGCGGTGCACACGCCGTAGATCCAGCGCCGCTTCGGGTTCAGCCGGCCGATGCCGACCAGCAGGCCCAGCACGCAACCGAGCGCCAGCGCGCAGGCGGTGATTTCCACCGTGACCAGCGCGCCGCGCAGCAGGTCGGGCCAGCCCTGCCAGACGGGCGAGAAATCGAGATCCATGGTCCGCTTACTTGGCGTTGGCGCTGAACCACTTTTTGACGATGGCCGCGTAGGTGCCGTCGGCCTTGAGCTTCTCGATCGCGCCGTTCACGGCCTTGGTGAGCTCGGGCGTGTCCTTGCGGATGGCCATGCCGTATTCCTCGGTGGTGATCTGCTCGTCGAGCACCTTCAGGCCGCCGCGCGTGCGCACGTACTGGAAGGCGGCGGGCTTGCCGGTGACGGCGGCGTCGGCGCGGCCGATGTCCACGAGGTTGAACATCTCCTGGTTCTTCTCGACTTCCAGCAGCTGCACCTGCGGGAATTTTTCCTTCGTGTACGACACGGACTTGGTGCCCACCTGCACGCTGACCTTCTTGCCGTTGATGTCGGCCGGCTTCTTGATGGTCGTGTTGTTGTCCTTCACCATGACCACGAGGCCGCCGGCGTAGTACGGCACGGTGAAGTCGACGACCTTCTTGCGCTCGTCGGTGATGTAGATGCCCGACACGGCCATGTCGAAGCGCTTCGAGATGAGGCCCGGCACGAGGCCCTTGAAGTCGATGTCGATCCACTCGATCTTGCGGCCCAGCGTCTTGCCGATGGCCTCGACCAGCTCGACGTCGAAGCCGGTGCGCTTGCCGTTTTCCACGAACTCCATCGGCGGGAAGGTGGCGTCGGTGGCCACGCGCAGCGGCTCGCCCTGGGCGTGTGCAGCGCCAGCGAAACCGAAGAAGGCGAGGCCGGACAGGGCGGCGGCGACGAGGGTGCGACGGGTGTTCATGAGAGGGCTTTCGTGGAGGTGAGGGAGAAGGGAGAAAAGAAAAAACGGTGCGGCTACTGCAGTGCGCGCGAGATGCGGGCCGCCGTGACGACGGTCATGTGGACCAATGCAGCTTCCATGCCTTCGACGCGCGTGAGCGGCGCCATCAGCGTGATCGCGCCGCGCAGCCGACGGCCCGCGGCCAGCACCGGTGCGCTCGCGCCCCAGACGCCGGCATCGACCTCGCCGTGCGTGACGGCATGGCCGGCGGCGCGGATGGTGTCGAGTTCGGCGGCGCGCTCGGCGCGGCGTTCGGGGGCTTCGTCGAGACCGTCGAGCAGCAGGTCGCGCGCATCGTCGGGCGCATGCGCCAGCAGGCACTTGGCGCTGGCGCCGTCGCGCGCGGGCACGCTGCGGCCGCGGTCGAAGGAGCAGCGCAGCGACTGTTCGCTGTCGATCATCTCCAGGCACACGACGCGGTCGTTCACGAGGGTGACGAGCGCCACGCTCTCGTGGCTCTGCTGCGCCAGCACGCGCATGTCGGCGCGCGCGGCCATTACGAGGTCGGAGTTGCCGTCGAAGCCGCTGGCCAGCTGCACGCTGACGGGCCCCGGCGAGTAGCGGCCTTCGGACTCCATCACGAAGCCCCAGCGGCGCAAGGTGGCGACCTGCCGGTACAGCGTGCTCTGCGACAGGCCCGTGGCCTGCACGAGCTCGGCCGCCGTCATCGCCGCCTTGCTTTGCGCCAGCACCGACAGCACGAACAGCGCGCGGTCGTTGTGGGCAGGAGCGTCAAGGGGGGTCGTCATCGGGGGCAATCGCTGGGCGGTCGAAAGTGGATGCGGCGTGCAGTATCTTGCTCGCCGTTCTCACGTCCAAGCCCGAATTCCCACGCGATGGGAATGAGCGCGTTTTTTCTTTCTACCTTCGTCTTACCCGGGGCATCAGACAGCGAGCAACGGGAAGAGCGGATCGTCCATCGGCGCGCCCGCCGGGAGGCGCTCGGCCAGGCCCGGGAAATCGGGCGAGGTCTTCCAGCTGCGCGGCGCGTGGCGGATGTCGTCGCCGAGGAATCGCACCGAGAACACACGGCGCCGGTTCGGCCCCTCGACGCCGGCCGCCGCATGCAGCGTGAGCATGTGGAAGCAGACGAAGTCGCCGGGCTCGATGTCCCAGCCGACGATGGGAAAGCGCTCGCGCGCACCCTCGATGTCGGGCAGGTCTTCCAGGCTGCCTTCGGGGAACCACTTGGCGTGGTTGTCCATGAAGGTGCGCGGCATGAGCCACGGCCCCTTGTGGGAGCCGGCCACGAACTCGAGCGTGGCGGCACGCGACACCGGATCGACCGGAATCCACATGCTGACGTTCTGCGCGCCGTCGATGTTGTAGTAGGGCTGGTCCTGGTGCCACGGCGTGCGCTGGCGCGTGCCGGGCTCCTTCACGAGCAGGTGGTCGTGGTACAGGCGCACGGTGTCCGAGCCCATGAGCCGCTGCGCGAGGGGCGCCAGCGGCGCCTCCCTGATGAAGCGGCCGAAGGCGTCGATCTCCTGCCAGTTGCAGAAGTCCTCGAAGAAGCGGCCCGGGTCGTCGGGCCGGCTCGCGACCTTGGCGCGCGGGCTGGGCGCCGCCAGGTTCGCTTCGATGCCGTCACGCAGCAGCGCGAGTTCGTCGGCCGTGAGCAGCTGGCGGATGCAGACCGCGCCGTCGCGCTGGAACTGCGCCACCAGCGCGTCGTCCACGCGTTCGCGCACGCGGCGCTGCAGGTCGGAAGCATCGAGGGTCATCGTCGGGTCTCCTTTTTTTCGGGGTGTCGGGTGACCCGCTTTTTTACTGCACCTGCTGCATCACGCGAGTCACTTGATCATTGGCAGCTTGAGCCCTTGCTTCTTCGCCGTGGCGACCGCGATGTCGTAGCCCGCGTCGGCATGGCGCATGACGCCAGTCGCCGGATCGTTGAAGAGCACGCGCCCGATGCGCTGGGCGGCAGCGTCGGTGCCGTCGCACACGATCACCACGCCCGAGTGCTGCGAGTAGCCCATGCCGACGCCACCGCCGTGGTGCAGGCTGACCCAGGTCGCGCCGCCCGCGGTGTTGAGCAGTGCGTTGAGCAGCGGCCAGTCGGAGACGGCGTCGGTGCCGTCCTTCATGGCTTCGGTCTCGCGGTTCGGGCTGGCGACCGAGCCGGTGTCGAGGTGGTCGCGGCCGATGACGATGGGTGCCTTCAGCTCGCCGTTCTTCACCATCTCGTTGAAGGCCAGGCCGGCGATGTGGCGCTCGCCCAGGCCGAGCCAGCAGATGCGTGCGGGCAGGCCCTGGAAGGCGATGCGCTCGCGCGCCATGTCGAGCCAGCGGTGCGTGTGGGTGTTCTCGGGGAACAGCTCCTTGATCTTGGCGTCGGTCTTGTAGATGTCTTCCGGATCGCCCGAAAGCGCCACCCAGCGGAACGGGCCCTTGCCTTCGCAGAACAGGGGACGGATGTAGGCCGGCACGAAGCCGGGGAAGTCGAACGCGTTCTTCACGCCTTCGTCAAACGCGACTTGGCGGATGTTGTTGCCGTAGTCGACCGTGGGAATGCCCATGGCCTGGAAGTCGAGCATGGCCTGCACGTGCACGGCGCACGACTTCGCGGCGGCCTTCTTGAGCGCGTCGTGTTGCGACACATCCTTCATCGCGGCCTGCCACTGCGGCACGGTCCAGCCCGAGGGCAGGTAGCCGTTGATCAGGTCGTGCGCGGAGGTCTGGTCGGTCACGAGGTCGGGCTTGAGGCCGCCGGCGTTGGCGCGCTTCACGAGTTCCGGAAGGATGTCGGCGGCGTTGCCCAGCAGCGCGATCGACACCGCTTCCTTGGCATCGCAGTGCTGCTTGATCAGCTCGAAGGCATGGTCGATGTCGCGCGCCTGCTTGTCGACGTAGCGCGTGCGCAGGCGGAAGTCGATGCTCGACTGCTGGCACTCGATGTTGAGCGACACGGCGCCGGCCAGCGTGGCGGCGAGCGGCTGTGCGCCGCCCATGCCGCCGAGGCCCGCCGTCAGGATCCACTTGCCCGCGAGGCTGTTGTTGTAGTGCTGGCGGCCGGCTTCGACGAAGGTCTCGAAGGTGCCTTGCACGATGCCCTGGCTGCCGATGTAGATCCAGCTGCCCGCCGTCATCTGGCCGTACATGAAGAGGCCCTGGCGGTCGAGTTCGTTGAAGTGTTCCCAGTTGGCCCACTTCGGCACGAGGTTCGAATTGGCGAGCAGCACGCGCGGCGCGTTCTCGTGCGTCTTGAACACGCCTACGGGCTTGCCCGATTGGATGAGCAAGGTCTCGTCGTCTTCGAGTTCCTTCAGCGACGCGAGGATCTGGTCGTAGCAGGCCCAGTCGCGCGCGGCGCGGCCGATGCCGCCGTACACCACGAGATCCTGCGGCCGCTCGGCCACCTCGGCGTCGAGGTTGTTCTGCAGCATGCGGAACGGCGCTTCGGTGAGCCAGCTCTTGCAGTTCAGTTCGGTGCCGCGCGGGGCGCGGATCACGCGGGTCGGGTCATGGCGCGGGTCGGCGGCGGCGTTGGTGTTCAGGGCGAATTTGTCGGGTGCGTTCATGGCGTGGTTCTCCTTGTCGGGTGGGCAGACGGACGGTTCGGATTACTTGGCGTGGCTGGGCAGGATGTCGAGCAGCGCGGCCGGCAGGTCGGCCGCGAGCGCCCACAGGCGCATGGCTTCGATGTCGGGTGCGAGGTAGCGGTCGCGCTCGAGGAAGGCGACCTTCTGGCGGATGCGGGCGAACTCGGCTTCGACCAGCGGCGAGCTCTTGAGCCCGCGTTTCAGTTCGATGCCTTGCGCGGCAGCCATCGCTTCGATGCCGACGACGACTGCCGTGTTGTTGACCATGTCGCCGAGGCGGCGCGCCGCGAAGGTGGCCATCGACACATGGTCTTCCTGGTTGGCCGAGGTCGGCAGGCTGTCGACGCTGGCGGGGTGCGCGTGCGACTTGTTTTCCGACGCGAGCGCGGCGGCCGTGACCTGCGCGATCATGAAGCCGGAGTTCAGGCCGCCGTCGCGCACGAGGAAGGGCGGCAGGCCCGAGAGGCCGCTGTCGAGCAACAGCGCGAGGCGGCGCTCGGCAATGGCGCCGACTTCGCTCACGGCCAACGCAATGATGTCGGCCGCGAAGGCGACCGGCTCGGCGTGGAAGTTGCCGCCCGAGATCACCTCGCCCGTGTCGCAGAACACCAGCGGGTTGTCCGATGCGGCGTTGGCTTCGATGACCAGCACGCGCGAGGCGTGGGCCAGGTTGTCGAGGCAGGCGCCCATCACTTGGGGAATGCAGCGCACCGAGTACGGGTCTTGCACGCGGCCGCAGTCGGCGTGCGACGGCACGATCTCGCTGCCGTCGAGCAGCGTGCGCACGGCGCCGGCGACGGCGATCTGGCCGGGCTGGCCGCGTGCGGCGTGGATGCGCGCGTCGAAGGGCTTGATCGAACCCTGGATCGCTTCGAGCGACAGCGCGCCCGACATCAGCGCGGCGGCAAACACGTCTTCGGCGCCGAACAGGCCGGCCAGCGCCAGCGCGGTCGACACCTGCGTGCCGTTGAGCAGCGCCAGGCCTTCCTTGGGGCCGAGCACGAAGGGTTCGAGGCCGATGCTGCGCATCGCCTCGGCGCCGCTCACCTTCCGGCCGTCGGCCAGCGTGGCTTCGCCTTCGCCGATGAGCACGCAGGCCATGTGGGCCAGCGGCGCGAGGTCGCCCGAGGCGCCGACCGAGCCCTTGCACGGAATGCTGGGCGTGACGCTCGCGTTGAACAGCGCCAGCAGCGCATCGACCAGCGCGGGCCGCACGCCCGAGTGGCCGCGCGCCAGGCTCACGGCCTTGGTCGCGAGGATCATGCGCACCACCGGCGCGGCCAGTGGTTCGCCGGTGCCCACGCTGTGCGACAGCACGAGGTTGCGCTGCAGCTCGGCCAGGTGGTCGTTGCCGATGCGCGTGCTCGCGAGCTTGCCGAAACCGGTGTTGATGCCGTAGACCACCTCGTCGTTCTCGACGATGTGGCGCACCGCGGCCTCGGCCTTCTGCATGCCATCGAGCACCGACGGGTCGAGCGCAAGGCGCACGCCGCCGGCCTGGATGCGTCGCAGCATCGCAAGGTCGACCTTGCCGGGCGTGAGGGTCAGGGTGGCGTTGGAGGTGGCGGTGTGATTGCTTGGCATGTGAACCTGTCTATACAAGTGGTTGCGAGAGAAAACGTAGGCCTCTGAGGGTCGAAAAAAAGGGTTAGCCGAACGTGGGGTTGCCGTCGGCTTTGAAACGGCTGCCCAGGCTGTAGCGCGACGCGGGATGCAGGCAGCGCACCCAGGTCACGGGCGTGTTGCGGATCCAGGTGCGGCGCGTCAGCAGCAGGCACGGGTCGGTGGGCGCCATCGCGAGCCGCTCGGCCTGTTCGGCACTGGGCAGCACGGCATCGACGACGTGTTCGATCTGGTCGAAGGGCACGTGGCGCACGAGGTATTCGCTGGGCGGCACGACCGTGAAGTCCTGTTCGAGAAAGTCGGGCACGACCTGCGGGTTGACGTAGCGCTCTTCGAGCTGCACGGGCGTGTCGTTGTCCAGGTGCAGGCAGGCGCTGTGGAACACCGAGTCGCCCGCGCGCAGGTCGAGCCAGGCGGCCACGTCGGGCGAGGCCGCGAGGCGCTCGACCGCGAGCATCTCGCAGCGATAGTCGTGGCCGCGCTGGCGGATTTCGCTGGCGATGTTGGCGATCTGCAGCAGCGTCGATTGCGGCTTGTTCTCGGCCACGAAGCTGCCGACACCGGCCACGCGCACGATGCGGCCCTGCTCCATGAGCTCGCGCAGGGCGCGGTTCACGGTCATGCGCGCCATGCCGAACTGCGCGACCAGCTCGTTCTCGGAAGGCAGGCGGTGGCCGGGCGGCCACGTGCCGTCCTGGATCTTGCGGGAGATGTGATCCTTGACTTGCGCATAGAGCGCGAGGGACGGCAGGTCACGTTTCATCGTGCGGGCCCGTTCGGGTCTTGCTCCTTCCCCCTCTGGGGGAAGGTTGGGATGGGGCAGCCGCGGCGTACCAAACCGGCGCAGCGCATCCTTGAGGCCGTCGTGCCCCACCCTGCCCTCCCCAGAGGGGAGGGAGAAAGAAGACGAGGAGCCCACGACGCCTGGTGATTCATCTCAATGCTCCGCAGCGGCCATCGACTCGGCGCGGATTTCTTCGGTCAGACGCGCCTTGATGTCCATGAACTCCGGCGAGGTCTTGATGGTGTAGCTGCGCGGGTGCGGAAAGTCGACCGCGATCTCGGTCTTGATGCGGCCCGGCCGCGCGCTGAACACCGCCACGCGGTTGGCCATGAAGATCGCCTCGTCGATGTCGTGCGTGACGAACAGCACCGTCTTCTGCGCCGACTCCCAGATGCCGAGCAGCAGCTCCTGCATGAGCACGCGGGTCTGGTTGTCGAGCGCGCCGAAGGGCTCGTCGAGCAGCAGCATCTTGGGGTCGTTGGCCAGCGCGCGCGCAATGGCCGTGCGCTGCTGCATGCCGCCCGAGAGCTGCTTGGGAAAGTGGTGCTCGAAGCCGCGCAGGCCGACCTTGGCGATGAAGAACTCGCTGCGTTCCTTCTGGTCGGCTTCGCTCATGCCGCGCTCGCGCAGACCGAAGCGGATGTTCTGCGCCACGGTGAGCCAGGGGAACAGCGTGTAGCTCTGGAACACCACGCCGCGGTCGGCGCCCGGGCCTTCGATGCGCTCGCCGTCGAGCATCACCTGGCCGGTGGTCGGGAAGTCGAGCCCCGCCACGATGCGCAGCAGCGTCGACTTGCCGCAGCCCGAGGGGCCGAGGATGGTGACGAAGTCGTTCTCCTTCACCTCGAAGTCGATCGGCTGCAGCGCCTGCGTGCGCTGGCCCTTGGTGCCGGTGAAGACGCGCGAAACGCCTTGAATGGAGAGTTGGTTGTTGCTCGTCATCATCACAGTGCAGCCCATGCAAACAGACGGCGATTCATCGCCTTGAAAGCGAAGTCGGACAGCAGGCCGATGACGCCGATCACGATGATCCCGAAGATGATCTGCCCGGTGTTCAGCAGCGCCTGGCTGTCGGTGATCATGTGGCCGATGCCCGACGAGGAGCCGATGAGTTCGGCCACGATCACATACGTCCAGGCCCAGCCCAGCACGAGGCGCAGCGTTTCGGCGATGCCCGGTGCGGCGCCCGGAATGAGCACGCGCGCCACGATGCCGCGGCTGTTGGCGCCCAGCGTGTAGGCGGCCTCGACGAGGTCGCGCCGCGCGCCGCCCACGGTAACGGCCACCATCAGCACGATCTGGAAGAACGAGCCGATGAAGATCACCAGCAGCTTCTGCATTTCGCCCAGGCCCGCCCACAGGATGAGCAGCGGAATGAACGCCGAGGCCGGCAGGTAGCGGCAGAACGAGACGAAGGGCTCGAAGAAAGCCTCGACCGTCTTCCAGGTGCCCATGGCCACGCCCAGCGGCACCGCGAGCACGGCCGCCAGCAGGAAGCCGCCGAACACGCGCCACACGGTCATGCCGATGTCGCCGATGAAGCCGTACTCGGTGAAGAGCAGCCAGCCCTCCTTGACCATCGTGATCGGGCTCGCCAGGAAGGTGGGCGACACGAAGCCGCCCAGCGTGGCGATGCCCCACACCACCACGAAGAGCACGAAGAAGCCGAGCCCCAGCATCGTGCGCGCGGACGCGCTGATGGGTTCGAGCGGCGCGAACACGCGACGCCGCACGGGGGCTGCGGGCGGCGGCGCCTCGGCGCGCGCCGGCGCGGCGGTCATCGGTTGCATCTGCGGCAAGGCCTTACTTGACATAGCTGGCGTCGAAGGTGGCGGCGTAGTCTTCCGGCGCCTTGCGGATCACGCCGGCCTCCAGCAGGATGGCTGCGGCTTCCTTCATGAAGCTGGTGAGCTCGCCCGCAAAGAACTTCTGGTTGGCGGCCTTGTCCTGCCAGCGCAGGTAGGCCGACGACTTGGCGAACTGCTCGCCGCTTTGCTTGACGGCCGAGCCCATGAGCTCGTTCGACTTGGCCGGGTCGGCCTTGATCATGTCGAGCGCGTCGAAGTACGACTTGGTGAGCGCGGCGGCGGCCTTGGGGTTGGCCTTGAGCCAGGTGGGCGCGCAGCCGACGGTGTCCATCACCATCGGGTAGTCGAGCGTGGTGGCCAAAATCTTGCCGGCGGCCGGGTTGGCGCGCACGGTCGAGAGGTAGGGCTCGTAGGTCATGGCGGCGTCGTTCTGGCCGGCCACGAAGGCCTGCGCGGCGGGCTGCGGCTCGAGCGAAACCACCTTGACGTCCTTCAGCGTCATGCCGTTCTTGCTGAGCATCCAGGCCAGGCCGAAGTACGGCGCGGTGCCCGGGGCGCTCACGCCGATGCTCTTGCCCTTGAGGTCGGCAAAGCTCTTCACGTCGTTGCGCACGGCCAGGCCGTCGGCGCCGTAGGACTTGTCCATCTGGAAGATCTGCACGATCGGCACGCCGTTGGCGTTCCAAGCCACGTGCGTCTCCACGGTGGTGGCCGCGCACTGGATCGCGCCGGCGGCCAGCGCCAGGTGGCGGTCCTTCTGCGGGATCATCTTGAGTTCGACGTCCAGGCCGTTCTTCTTGAAGATGCCGGCCTTGTCGGCCAGCGAGAGCGGCGCAAAGCCGGTCCAGCCGGACATGCCGAGCGAAATCTTCGTGTCCTGGGCGGCGGCCGTTCCGGCCATGCCCGCTGCACATGCACCTGCTGCCAGCAGCGAAGCGACTTTCACAACTACCTTGACCATGGGGACTCCTGGTTCCATTTTTTGAGAGAGATGACTCGGCGATACATGCCCAGGGGATATGGACAGCACGCCTCGGATTGTTGCCAGGCGCCCCAACTTGTCTATACAGGATAACCCGAAAGTCCTGTTTCGGTGCATTTCCGAGAGAAGCGCACCAGTTTGCTGTCTAGACAAGAGGGGTGCCGGGACGGCGTTCACCATTGCAAACGCCGTGCCACAGTCAGATCGGGGCCGCTGGGGGACAATCGGCGTCCGCCCCGGCTCCGGCCCTTTTCTCCCCTCTCTCCCGCCTTTCGCACCCCGCCTGTGTCTTCCCTCGCTCCCCGCCCCTTCGACGCGTCCAGCGACGGCAGCAGCTCCGGCAGCGCGGCCCCCGCCGACATCCTTCACGACGTGTTCGGCTATGCCCGGTTCCGCGGGGCCCAGCAGGACATCGTGGAGCACGTGGTGGGCGGCGGCGACGCGCTGGTGCTGATGCCCACGGGCGGCGGCAAGTCGCTCTGCTATCAGATTCCGGCCATTGCACGGCAGCGCGCGGGGCGCGGCGTGTCGGTGGTGGTGTCGCCGCTCATCGCGCTGATGCACGACCAGGTGGGCGCGCTGCACGAAGCGGGCGTGAACGCGGCCTTCCTGAATTCGACGCTCGACTGGGAACAGACGCAGGACGTGGAGCGCCGCATGCTGCGCGGCGAGATCACGCTGCTGTACGCGGCGCCCGAGCGCGTGAACACGCCGCGCTTTCTGTCGCAGCTCGATTCGCTGAACGAGCGCGGCAAGCTCTCGCTGTTCGCCATCGACGAGGCGCATTGCGTGAGCCAGTGGGGCCACGACTTCCGTCCCGAGTACCGCGCGCTCACCGTGCTGCACGAGCGCTACCCGGGCGTGCCGCGCATCGCGCTCACGGCCACGGCCGACGACCTCACGCGCGCCGACATCGTCGAGCGGCTGCAGCTCGAGCAGGCGCGCCAGTTCGTCTCCAGCTTCGACCGGCCGAACATCCGCTACACCATCGTCGAGAAGAAAGACGCCACCACGCAGCTGCTGCGCTTCATCGAGCGCGAGCACGAGGGCGATGCGGGCGTGGTCTATTGCCAGTCGCGCAAGCGCGTGGAAGACCTCGCGACGACGCTGCAGGGCGCCGGCATCAACGCCCTGCCGTACCACGCGGGCCTCGATGCGGCGGTGCGCCAGAAGCACCAGGACCGCTTCCTGCGCGAAGAAGGCATCGTGATGGTCGCGACCATCGCCTTCGGCATGGGCATCGACAAGCCCGACGTGCGCTTCGTCGGCCACGTCGACATGCCCAAGAACATCGAGGGCTACTACCAGGAAACCGGCCGCGCGGGCCGCGACGGCGCCCCCGCCGACGCCTGGATGGCCTACGGCCTGAACGATGTGGTGAACCAGCGCCGCATGATCGACGAGAGCCCGGCCGGCGAAGAGTTCAAGCAGGTGATGCGCGGCAAGCTCGACGCGCTGCTGTCACTGGCCGAAGCCAGCGACTGCCGCCGCGTGCGCCTCTTGGGCTACTTCGGCGAGCAGAGCACGCCCTGCGGCAACTGCGACAACTGCCTGAACCCGCCGCAGGTGTGGGACGGCACCGATGCCGCGCGCAAGCTGCTGAGCACCATCTACCGCGTGCAGCAACTCAGCGGCATCAGCTTCGGCGCGGGCCACATCATGGACATCCTGCGCGGCAAGGCGACCGAGAAGGTCAAGCAGTTCGGGCACGAGCGCATCAGCACCTTCGGCATCGGCGCGGAGTTGAGCGAGGTGGCGCTGCGAGGCGTGCTGCGCCAGCTGATCGCCACGGGCGCGCTGGCGGTGGACGCCGAGGCGTTCAACACGCTGAAGCTCACCGAAGGCTCGCGCGCGGTGCTCAAGGGCGAGGCCACGGTGTCGCTGCGCGAGTCGGTGTCGTCACCGGCCGAGCGCAAGCCCCGGCGCGAGAAGGCGGCCAAGGGCGCACCGTCGCCGGCAGCCGCCTCGCTCGACGACACCGGCAAGAAGCGCTTCGAGGCGCTCAAGGCCTGGCGCGCCGAGGTGGCGAAGGAGCACAACCTGCCGGCCTACGTGATCTTCCACGACGCCACGCTGGCCGCCATTGCCGAGCGCGCCCCCGCGACGCTCGAAGACCTGCAGGGCATCAGCGGCATCGGCACGAAGAAGCTCGAGGCCTACGGCGCCGAAGTGCTTCGCGTGTGCGAAGCCTTCTGAGCTTCTCCGGCTAGAGCAGCCGCGCCGCCTTCGAGAAATCGATGGACGCGAGCACCGCGGCGCGCATGGCCGTCAGCAGGTGGCGCTCGTCGTTGGCGCGCTTCTGGAAGGTGTAGGTCAGCGCGGGCAAAGCCTGGCGGGTCTTCAGGATGCGCAGGTCGCCGCGGCGCGACAGCAGGCGCGCCCAGCCTTCCGGCAAAAACCCGACACCGATCCCCTCGATCAGCAGGCCCGCGACGGCGCCCCAGCTGTTGCAGCTGAGGCGGTGCGGCGCCTCGAGGTTCTCGGCCATGAGCCATTCATCGAGCAGGCGGCTGGTGCCCGCGCCAGGGGGCTGCGTCACGATGGGGTGTTGCGCAAGCAGCGACGCGCCGAGGATCGTGCTTTTGCCCACGAGCGCGGGCGCGGCCACCCACACGAAATGCGCCTGGCCGACGGTGTGCGACGAGATCAGTCCGTGGTGCGGTGAGCGCCCGGCGATCACCGCGCAGTCGAGTTCGCCGTTGCGAAGGCGCTCGTCCAGCGCCGAGCCGAAATTGACGTGCGGCTCCAGGCGCAGGTCAGGCAGGTGCCGCCCCACGTGCGCGACGAGCTGGGGCAGCCAGGTCAGCGCGCTCAGCTCGCCGATGCCGAAGGTGCAGCGCCCACCGAGGCTGGCGGGTGCGCCGATCGACCGCTTCGTTTCGTCGGCCGCCAGCAGCAAAGCGGCGGCGCGCGGCAGGAAGCGCTCGCCCGCGTCCGTGAGCGTGGCCCGCTGCCCGGCGCGGTCGAACAGCGGCGCGCCGAGCGAGACCTCGAGCTCGGCCAGTCGCTTGGACAGCGACGAGGTCGACAGATGCAGCCGCTGCGCCGCGAGCGCAAAACTGGCGCAGGTCGCGGCCCAGTAGAAGGCCTCCAGTTGCTTCAGCGTCATGCGCCGTCTCCCTCTGTCATTTCGAAAAAAGCGAAATGACAAATTACCATAAATTCGCTTTTTTAAAACCTTCTGCCCCCCTACAGTCCGCGCGGACCGAACGACTGACTGGATGGCGGACATGACTGTTTTCTCGCGTGCCTTCGATGCCCCGCGCACCGCGCCGGCGCAAGCCCCGGCGGCTGCTGCGACGCCGCGCTGCCTGGCCGGCATCCTGTCGCTGCAGGACTTCGAGCACGCGGCGAAGCGCCGGCTGCCGCGCCCGCTGTTCGGCTACATCGCCGGCGCGGCGGAAGACAACCGCTCGCTGGACGCCAACCGCGCCGCGTTCGACGCGCACGACTTCCTGCCCCGGGTACTGGTCGATGTCTCCCGGCGCTCGCAGGAGGTCACGCTGTTCGGCCAGCGCTACGCGTCGCCCTTCGGGATCGCGCCGGTCGGCATCAGCGCGCTGTCGGCCTACCGCGGCGACCTCGTGCTCGCGCAGGCGGCGCAGGCGGCCGGCATTCCCGCGGTCATGAGCGGCACCTCGCTCATTCCGATGGAAGAAGTGGCCCAGGCCGCGCCCGGCACGTGGTTCCAGGCCTACCTGCCGGGCGATGCGGCGCGCATCGACGGCCTGGTGGCGCGCATCGCCGGCGCGGGCTTTCGCCACCTGGTCGTCACGGTCGACATTCCCGTCTGGGCGAACCGCGAAAACAACGTGCGTGCCGGCTTCACGACGCCGCTGCGACCCAGCCTGCGGCTGGCCTTGGACGGCCTCGTGCGGCCGCGCTGGCTGCTCGGCACGCTCGCGCGGACCTTCGTGACGCAGGGCATGCCGCATTTCGAGAATTCGTTCGCCACGCGGGGCGCGCCTCTTTTCTCGAGCACCGCGATCCGCGACACGACCGGCCGCGACCACATCCACTGGGACCACATCGCCCGCATCCGCCAGCAGTGGCGCGGGCCGCTGATCCTGAAGGGCATTCTTCATCCGGCCGATGCGCGGCGTGCGCGGCAGCTCGGCGCCGATGGGCTCATCGTCTCCAACCACGGCGGCCGGCAGCTCGACGGCGCGGCACCGGCCCTGCGCGCGCTGCCGCAGGTGCTGGACGCCGCGGGCGAGTTGCCCGTGATGGTCGACGGCGGCGTGCGCCGCGGCAGCGACGTGCTGAAGGCGCTGGCGCTCGGCGCCAAGGCCGTGTTCGCCGGCCGGCCGTTCATGTACGCCGCCGCCGTGGGCGGCCACGCGGGCGTCACGCACGCGATCCGGCTGCTGCGGGACGAGGTCGACCGGAACATGGCGATGCTCGGCGTCAACGACCCGGGCGAGCTCGACGCGAGCTGCCTGATGCCGCGGCGGCCCTGAGCTGCGCCCCCTCATCTCACCCATTCCATCAATCCAAGAGGAGGAAGACACCTTGCCGAAAAAACCCACGACCCTGTTCGCCCTCGCCTGCCTGCTGGCGGCGACCGTGCCCGCCCATGCGCAGGGCTACCCCGACAAGCCCGTCAAGCTGCAGGTGCCGTTCGCGCCGGGCGGCACGACGGACCTCATTGCGCGCGTCATTTCCGAGCCCCTGGGCAGGCACCTGGGGCAGAGCGTCATCGTCGAGAACAAGTCGGGCGCGGGCGGTGCGATCGGGGCCGCCGAAACTGCGCGCGCAGCGCCCGACGGCTATGCGCTGGGCATCGGCACGGTGTCGACGACGGCGGCCAACCCGGCCATCAACCCCAAGGTGCCGTACAACCCCAAGACCGACTTCACGCCGATCATCAACCTGGCGGCGACACCCAACGTCATTGCGGTCCACCCCAGCTTTCCGGCCCGGGACTACAAGGGCTTCATCGAGGTGCTGAAGAAGAACCCCGGCAAGTACGCCTACGCCACCGCAGGCACGGGCAGCATCGGGCACCTGCAGATGGAGCTGTACAAGGGCATGGCCGGCGCGTCCGTCACGCACATCCCCTACCGGGGGTCGGGCCCAGCGCTCAACGACACCGTCGCGGGCCAGGTCGCGATGATCTTCGACAACCTGCCGTCGGCGCTGCCCTTCATCAAGGACCGCCGGCTGATCCCGATCGTCGTGGCGGCGTCCGAGCGCCTGAAGGACCTGCCCGACGTGCCGACCTTCAAGGAGGTCGGGCTCGCGCCGGTGAACCGCATGGCGTATTACGGCATCGTGGGCCCCAAGGGCCTGCCCAAGGACGTGGTGGACAAGGTGCACGCGGCGGCGCGCAAGTCGCTCGAAGATCCCGCCGTGCGCAAACGCATCCAGGACACCGGCTCCTTCGTGGTCGGCAACACGCCGCAGGAGTTCACGCAGCAGATCGCCGCCGAGTTCGACGTGTACAAGAAGGTGGTGGATTCCGCCGGGCTCACGCCCGACTGAACCGGCGAGCGCCTCTTCAGGCCACCGACGCCCAGACCGGCGCCATCGCGCGATAGAGCGTGCGGAAGGCCTCGAGCCGGGGCTGGTAGGCCGCGTGCAAGGCGGCGTCGGGCGCGAGCACCTGGCGCACGGCGGGCGCGACGACGACACCCGCCGGGTCTTCGCCCGTGACCGCCAGCCGCGCGAGCCGCGCCGCACCGAAGGCCGGGCCGCGGTCGGCGGATTCGTACAGCACCAGCGGCACATCGAGCACCGAGGCGATCAGTTGCGCCAGGAAGGCGGAGCGCGCGCCGCCACCGATCAGCGCCAGGCGCTCGGGCCGTGCCGTCTGGGCGCTCAGCGCTTCCAGCCCGTCGGCGAGCGAGAAGGCGATGCCCTCGCAGACCGCCTGCATCAGGTCGGCGCGCGTGGTGGCGCCCGAGAGCCCGACGATCGCGCCGCGCGCGAACGGGTTGTTGTGCGGCGTGCGCTCGCCGAACAGGTAGGGCAGCGCGAGCAGGCGCGATGGCCCGGTGTACGCGGCCTCGACCTCGGCCAGCAACTCGCCGACCGACGCACCGCCGGTGCACGACGCCAGCGCGGCGAGCGGGCTCGCGCCGTTGAGCAGCGCCGCCATGCGGTACCAGCGCTGCGGCAGTGCGTGGCAGAAGGCGTGCACCAGCCGCTCGGGGTCGGGGCGATGCACCGTGTCGGCCACCAGGATCTGCGCCGAAGTGCCGAGCGACACGAAGCCGTCGCCCGGCCCGACCACGCCGATGCCGACGCCGCCCGCCGCGGCATCGCCCGCGCCGCCGGCAATCGGCACGCCGCGCGGCAAGCCCCAGCGCGCGGCCAATGCATCGCGCACGGTGGCGCAGGGTTCGCACGACTCGACCACGTGCGGCAGCCAGGCGGGATCGACCCCGCAGGCGGCGAGCGCCTGCGGCGACCAGCGGCGCTGCGCCTGGTCGAACAGCCAAGTGCCGGCCGCGTCGGTGACGTCGGTCACCTTCTCGCCCGACAGCTGCAGGCGCACGTAGTCCTTGGTCAGCAGCAGCGAGCGGGCGCGCGCCACGGCCTCCGGCTCATGGGTGCGCAGCCAGCGCAGCTTGGGGCCGGTGAAGCCGGCCATCGGCTGCACGCCGACGGCGCGGCGCAGGGCGAGGTCGGTCTGCATGAGATCGGCGGCCTCGGCGGCGGCGCGGCCGTCGTTCCACAAGATCGCGGGGCGCACGGGGCGGTCGGCCTCGTCGAGCAGCACCAGCGAGTGCATCTGGCCCGACAGGCCGATGCCTTGCACGCCGCCCATCGCGGTCGGGTGCGCGCGCGCCAGTTCGTCGAGGCCGTCCGAGACGGCAGCCCACCACTGGTCGGGGTCGTGCTCGCACCACAGCGGCTGCGGGTACTGCGAGCTGAGCGGTCGATCGACCGTGGCGACGACATGCAGCTGCATGCCGGTCAGGACGATCTTGACCGCGGAGGTTCCGATATCGATGCCGATCAGCATGCGTGTGTTCCCTGTTCGAGGGCCGGAGTATCGGCGCTCCGGCCAGGCGCACAGGCTGACGGCAGGTTGCTTACGGCGTGGTTGCGGGCAGCGTGATCGGCACCGGGCGCGTGTGCAGGTCGACGTAGAGCTCGAAGAAGCGCGCGTTGTCGAACTTCTTCACCACCGTCATCTTCTGCAGCGGCACGCCGGCGGGCGGCGCGGTGTAGCCGATGGAGCGGCCGTTGTCGGCGGCGCCGGGCTTGGCGACCACGTCGACATAACGCTCGACAGTCTGCGTGGCGTAGCGCGGATCGATGAGGTAGGCCAGCACCAGCGTGTCCCAGATGTTCTGCGTGTAGTTCGGGTTGTTCTCGAAACCGTTGGTGCCGCTGAAGCCGTAGCCGTTGAGCTTGCGGAACACCTCGGTCACGGCCGTCGGCCTGGCCGGGTGGGCGATGCGGTCGTAGACGGGCTTGGTGAGAAGCACGGTGTCGGTCACGTCCAGCGGCACCACCACCTGCGGGATCGGCAGGCGCACCACGAACTGCGCGGACTCGGGGTCGAACCACCAGTTGAACTCGGCGAAATGGGTGGTGTTGCCGGGCACGTCGAGGGCGCCGCCCATGTAGATGATCTGCTTGATCAGCGGCACGATCTCGGGGCTCTTCTTCACGGCCAGCGCGATGTTGGTGAGCGGGCCGATGGCCAGGATGGAGATCTCGTTCGGGTTCGCCTTGACGGTGTCGATGATGAAATCGACCGCGCTCTTGCGCTGCACCACGGTGCGCGTGGCAAAGCCGTCGGGCGAGGGCTTCAGATCAGCGTCGGTCTTGGGCTCGGGGCCGCTCCAGGCGCCCAGGTAGCCGTCGCCGCCCGCGCCGGCCTTCATCTCGGCCTCGATGGTGGCGTAGTCGTGGTTGATGGCGTAGTTCTCGCCCACGTAGACGCCGATGCGCTGGCCCACGCCTAGGCGCTCGACCGACATCAGCGCGTCGGCCACGCCCTGCTTGAGCCACTGGTTGCCCGAGACGACGCTGATGCCCATCACCTGCACCTTGCCCTCGGCCTGCAGCTGCGCGGCCATGACGCCGAGCTGGCCGTCGTCGCTCATGGTGTTGTAGTCGCTGTCGATGATGACTTTCTGCGCCACCGGCGCCGCCGCGTAGCCGGGCGCCAGACCGATGCCGCCGTTGCCGCCCCCGCCACCGCCGCATGCCGTGAGCACGGCCATGGCGACGAGCCAGAAGGCCTTCACTGTCCATTTGCGCATCTGTTTCTCCTAGGTGTTTGGTTTTCAGTCCGGTTTTCAGAGGAACACCGGGGGCCGAAAACGTTTGCGCAAAGCTTTGCGCAAACGTTTGCCAAACTCTAAATGGCAGGCCACGGGCGTGGCAATGGGGTGCGGCTAGGGGTTTTCCGCGAGGCCGGGGCCGGCCTCGCGCGGCGACGTCAGCCCGCCATCAGACGGGGGCTGGCACGCGGTCGATCAGGCGGTTCTCGCGCAGCGGCGAGCGGGGAAGCAGGGCGGGCTCGTCGTCCAGCGGCGTGTCGCCCTTCTCCAGGCCCGGGGTGTCCGCAGCCTTGGCGGATGCGGTTGGCGCCGCGCACGACCCGGTGTCGCGCAGCCGCAGCGCCGCGGCCAGCCGGCGTTCGGCAGGGTCGCCCAACGGGTGGCTGAAGTCGTCGGACACGACGCAGCCCGCATGGGGCGCGAAGCCGTCGCCGTAGTCGCCGAAGCCGGCCTGGTTCACGCCCTTGAAGTTGACGGCGAAGTAGGTCGTGCCGCAGTTGTCCTGCGGCACGAAACCGTAGGGCTTGCCGCAGGTGGTGGTGCCCACGAGGTTGACCGTGACGCCCACGCCGCGCAGGCTGTTGATGACCGACTCGCTGGCGGAGCACGTGCCGCCGCTGGTCAGCAGCGTGACGCGCGACAGGTTCAACGTGGGCAGCGGCTGGCCGGTGCGGGTGGTCGTGAAGAAGGGCGTGAGGTTGTCCGCGAGCGTGGTGCGGTACGGGTTCTTGTCGTTGAAGGTCAGCAGCTCGAAGGTCCTGCCGTTCGTCGGGCCCGGTCCGGCCACCATGTAGGCCAGCCGGCTGGCGATGCGCAGCTGGCCGCCGCCGTTGTAGCGCATGTCGATCACGAGGTCCTGGATGCCGCCGTCCTGCTTGAGCGTGTTGACGGCCTCGACGAGCTGCGCCTCGGCGGTCGTGATGTGGTCGTTGAACAGCAGGTAGCCCACGCGGTTGCCGGCCAGCCCGATGGTGCGCGTGAACTGCACCGGCGTGCTCGTGATGCGCTGGGCCGTGAGCTCGACGGGACTGCCGCGCGTGCCGTCCACCTCGAAGGTGAAGGTGTGCTTTTCGCCGAGCGCCCGCGGCGAGAGCGTGCGGAAGATGAAATCTCTGTCGCTGTCGGGGGCGGACACCACGTCGATGCCGTCGACGACGACCAGCTTGGCCCCGCGCGCCAGGCCGGCCGCCGCGGCCGGCGAGCCCGGCTCGACGAAGGCGATGCGGATGTTGCGCGGCACCGAACTGCGCACGGTCGCCATCTCCATGCCGTAGCCGGCCGACACGCCGCCTTCGGACTGCAGGCGGAACGCCTCGGTGTTGTTGGTGAAGTGAAAGCGGTCCTTGGCCCGGCCCGACGGCGTGGTGGCCGGTGTCTTGAGCACGTCGAACCAGGTCTGCGGCGTGGCGTAGTCGGATGCCTTGAGCGTGGTGGGCACCTCGTTGTACCAAAGGTAGGTTTCGTCGATCCAGCCGCGCACCCAGCTCTTTTCGTTGTCGACGGTGCCGACGACGTCGGGGTAGGCGCGGCCTGTCTCGGGATTGATGCCCGGGCGCGGCGCGGCGCACTGGCCGGCGACGGTCGAGGACGCGACGATGGCGTCGCTGTCACCGCCGCCCCGGGGTGGGCGTCGGCGCGACGCCGATCGGGAACCCACCGCCGCCACCGCCACCCCCGCCTCCTCCGCCGCACCCAGCCAGCAGGCCAACGAGCGCAAGCGCCATCGCACCGGCGACGGCGGCCACAGCTCGCGAGCGCCGCGACGCATCTGCATTGCGAAAGACCATCGGTTCCTCCTCGCGTCCGTGGTGGCGGACAGTCCTGATTTTTGTCTTGCTCGGGGTGCGGGTGCCGGACGCCGGCCCGCTACTGGATGAAGCCCATGCCGCGCGATTCGCGCACCTCGGGCTTGATCCGATGCTCGGCTTCGAGCTGCTCGAGAAACTCCGCGGCCGAGAACTCGGCCGCGAGGATGTCGGTCTGCCGCTTCACGGCCGCGAAGTCGCCGGGGCACAGCTGCGACAGCTGCGCCAGGCGCGCGCGCACCTCGCCCGTGAGCAGCGCCGCATCGCCCGCGAGCGCCTCGGTGACGAACATGCGTTCGCGCTGCGCCGCGGTGAGCGGCATGAACTTGATCTTGAAGGTGAAGCGCCGCAGTGCCGCCTGGTCGAGCCGGTCGAGCAGGTTGGTGGTGCAGACAAACACGCCGCGAAAGCGCTCCATGCCCTGCAGCATCTCGTTGACCTCGGTGACCTCGTAGGTGCGCTGCGCGCCGCGCCGGTCCTGCAGGAACGAATCAGCCTCGTCGAGCAGCAGCACGGCCTTCTCGGACTCGGCCTCCTTGAACATGGCGGCCATGTTCTGCTCGGTCTCGCCGACGTACTTGCTCATGAGGTCGCTGGCCTGCTTGACGATGAGCGGGCGCCCCACAGCCTTGGCGATGTGCTCGGCCAGCGCGGTCTTGCCGGTGCCGGGCGCGCCGTAGAAGCACAGCGTGCCGTGGCCGCGCGCCTTCAGCGCCTCGACGATGCGCGGAATTTCGAAGCGGGTTTCGACGTGGAGCATGTCCAGGTCGTAGGTGGTGACGCTGCGGCGCTCGGCCGGGCTCTTGTCGAGCGTGCCGAGTGCGAGGTCGGCGTTGCGCAGCTGGCGCTCGATGAGGGCCTCGACCGAGGCCTCGTCGGTCTTCGCGAGGCCGGCAAAGCGCACGGCGGTGCGGATCTGCGCGGGCGTGAGGCCCTTGCGTTCCGCCAGCTTGGCGGTGAAGGCGTCGGACACGACCACGCCTTCGAGTGTCTTCTTGACGAGCTGCTCGCGCGCGCCGGGCGGCGGCGACTTGAGTTCGAGGTGGTAGGCGAAGCGGCGGCGGAAGGCCGGGTCGATCTGCTCGATGCGGTTGGTGACCCACAGCGTGGGCACGGGGTTGGCCTCGAGGATCTGGTTGACCCAGGCCTTGCCGCTCACGCTGCCGCTGGCGGGCGCGGGGATCTGCTCGGCGCGCGCCATGAACTGCGCGGCCTCGGTGCTGATGGGCGGGAAGACGTCTTCGACCTCGTCGAACAGCAGTGCGGCCTGCGCGCTGCCTTTGAGGAACACCTGCGCGATCTGCAGCGAGCGGTAGCGGTCGCGGCCGCTGAGCGAGTTGCCGTCGCGGTCGGCGTACTCGACCTCGAAGAGCTCCAGGCCCGCGGCCTGCGCAACCACCTTGGCCAGCTCTGTCTTGCCGGTGCCGGGCGGGCCGTAGAGCAGCACGTTGACGCCGGGCTCCTTGCGCGCCACGGCCGCACGCAGCAGCGTGACGAGCATCTGCGCGTCTTCTTCCACGAAAGAAAAATCGTGCGGCGTGAGCGCGCTCTTGGCCGAAGGCCGTGTGAACACGGCCATCAGTTCGTTGTGGTCGCGGTACTCGCGCATGAGCACGG
Source organism: Variovorax paradoxus (assembly GCF_009498455.1). Taxonomy (NCBI): domain Bacteria; kingdom Pseudomonadati; phylum Pseudomonadota; class Betaproteobacteria; order Burkholderiales; family Comamonadaceae; genus Variovorax; species Variovorax paradoxus. Next base: position 1,383,132 of record NZ_CP045644.1, read on the forward strand.
GCGGCAGCTTCTCGCTGACCTTCATGAGGTCGGCAAGGTCGGTGATGTTGTGCTCGGAGATGAGGTTCTCGACCAGGCCGATGCGTTCGAGCCGCGAACCCGCGCGCAATGCCTCGCCCACTTCGCTCGCATTGACGCCCGCGATGTCGGCGATGGCGGCGTAGGCCTCGGGCGCGTTGTTGACCTTGAACTCGACCAGCAGCGAGCGCAGGTCGCGCTGGTAGCGCGCGAGCGTGCCGTACAGCAGCAGCGCGCGCTCGGCCTTGTTGAGCTGCAGCAGGCCGGCGAGCGCGTCGATGTTCTTCTCGACCAGCGTCGACTGCTTGCGCAGCGCGTGCGTGAGCCAGTCGCGCGTGACGGCCAGCACCGAGAGCAGGTCTTTGGGCTGGTCTTTGGCGTACTCGTCGAGGTAGAAGAACAGCGTGCCTTCTTCATACGGGCCGCGCCACACGCCGTGGCGTTCGAGCAGCGTGCGGCCGTCGAAGTCTTCGACGCCTTTCCACGCTTCGTTGCCCGCACAGCGGCGACCCAGGAACTCGCGCAGTCGCTGCAGCACCGCGGCGGGCCACACGAGGTGGCGCCCGGTGAGCGAGAGCAATCCGTTGATATCGCGCCGCACATTGAAGCGCGGGCCCTGCTTGGCCGCGAGCGTGAGCACGAAGTGCGAGCACATGAGCTCGAGCACCGGCGCTTCCTTGAGGCCGGGCGAAGGCAAGGCCTGCCCGCGCACCGCAGCAGCCACCACATCGACACCCGCACGCTTGACCATCAGGCAACCTCCTGGGAGGAAATACTTGGAGCGACCATAACGCAGACTTTTGGCTTCGGGAAGACGCCGAAAGAGTAAAAACCCTGATCCGCTGGATTCCAGCCACAATGCGCGCCATGGTCGGAATCGAAGCTATCCGTCGCGCGGCGGCACGCCTGCAGGGCCAGGTGCTCAACACGCCCTGCGTGGAGTCGCGCACGCTCTCTGAAATCGTGGGCGCGCAGGTGTTCCTGAAGTTCGAGAACCTGCAGTTCACGTCCTCGTTCAAGGAGCGTGGCGCGTGCAACAAGCTGGTCGATCTGTCGGAAGGCGGCACGCGCGGCGTGATCGCCATGTCGGCCGGCAACCATGCGCAGGGTGTGGCCTATCACGCACAGCGGCTGGGCTTGCGCGCACTCATCGTGATGCCGCGCTTCACGCCCGGCGTGAAGATCGAGCGCACGCGCGGCTTCGGCGCCGAGGTGGTGCTGCACGGCGACACGCTGGACGCGGCACGCGCCCACGCACTGGCGCTTGCCGAGCGCGAAGGCCTGACCTTCGTGCATCCCTACGACGACGAAGCCATCATTGCCGGCCAGGGCACGATCGCACTTGAGATGCTCGACGCGGTGCCAGACCTCGACACGCTGGTGGTGGCGGTCGGTGGCGGCGGGCTCATCGCAGGCATGGCCGTCGCGGCGCGCGAGATCAAGCCGGGCATCGAGATCGTCGGCGTGCAGACGCAGCGCTTTCCGGCGATGGTGAATGCCGTCAAGGGCACGCACCACGCGCAGGGCACGAGCACGATCGCCGAAGGCATCGCGGTCGGCACGCCAGGCGTGCTGACGCGGGAAATCATCGCCGCCAAGGTCGACGACCTGCTGTTGGTGGACGAAGGCGACATCGAGCAAGGCGTGCTGATGCTGCTGGAGATCGAAAAGACGCTGGTCGAAGGCGCCGGGGCGGCGGGCCTGGCGGCGCTGATCCGGCACCCGGAACGTTTCCGCGGCAAGCGCGTGGGTCTGGTGCTGTCGGGCGGCAACATCGATCCGCTGCTGCTCGCGGCCATCATCGAACGCGGCATGGTGCGGGCCGGCCGGCTGGCCCGGGTGCGCGTCAGCGCGCGCGACGTGCCGGGCTCGCTGGCCCAGATCACGGCCACCGTGGCAGAAGCGGGCGCTAACGTCGACGAAGTGCACCACCAGCGCGCCTTCACGATGCTGGCGGCGCAGAATGTCGACGTCGAGCTGGTGCTGCAGACGCGCGGCCGGGCCCACCTGGCCAGCGTGTTGAGCGCCCTGAAGGACGCCGGTTTCGAAGCGGTGGAGCAGCATTGAGGGCTCCTCGCAACCCCCTAGACCCGCTGGCGGCGCCTCGCCGGTAAAATGGCGGGAGTTTGGCCATTTGCTGTTCACAGCATTTGGCGGTTTGTCATTTGCGTATTCGAGGTATTTCCCGATGTCCCAACCCACTCCCGTCGAGCCCGGCCACGCCGCCGCCGCTGAACATGACGCCGTCGAATCGGTCGTTCACCTGATGCCGCTCGTGCTGCCGCTGGCCGGCGGCGTGCTGATGCTGCTGCTGGCGTCCATCGCCGTCTATCTGGCCTGACTGACAGGTCTTCGCGCTTTTGTCCGCGGGCTGTGCGGCCCGCGTTGACGCAATCTCCCAAAGCGAAACGTTTTCTCAAACGGACCTCCGTGCCTGGTCAGGCGCGGCGCCCCGTTCGGAAAGACGATTTTTCAACTTAGGAGATTTCCGATGAACGCACCCACGATGAAGGGCCTCACCATTCAGGCGCCCTCATACGTCAAGAACGCCAAGCTGATCGCCTGGGTGGCCGACATGGCCGCGCTGTGCAAACCCGAGGCCATCCACTGGTGCGACGGCAGCAAGGAAGAATACGACCGCCTCTGCCAGCAGCTGGTCGACGCCGGAACCTTCAAGAAGCTGAACCCCGCCAAGCGCCCGGGCTCGTTCCTCGCGATGTCCGATCCGAGCGACGTGGCACGTGTCGAAGACCGCACCTTCATCTGCTCCGCGCAGAAGGAAAACGCCGGCCCTACCAACAACTGGATGGCCCCGGCCGAAATGCGCGCCACGCTGCAGCCCCTGTTCGACGGCTGCATGAAGGGCCGCACCATGTACGTGGTGCCCTTCAGCATGGGCCCGCTGGGCTCACCCATTGCACACATCGGCATCGAGCTGTCCGACAGCCCCTACGTGGCCGTCAACATGCGCATCATGACCCGCATGGGCCAGGCCGTGTACGAGGTGCTGGGCGTCGACGGTGAGTTCGTGCCGTGCGTTCACACCGTGGGCGCGCCCCTCGAGGCCGGCCAGAAGGACGTCTCCTGGCCCTGCAACACCACCAAGTACATCGTTCATTACCCTGAAACGCGCGAGATCTGGAGCTATGGCTCGGGCTACGGCGGTAACGCGCTGCTGGGCAAGAAGTGTTTTGCACTGCGCATCGCTTCGAACATGGGCCGCGACGAAGGCTGGTTGGCCGAGCACATGCTGATCCTGGGTGTGACCAATCCCGAAGGCAAGAAGTACCACGTGGCGGCGGCATTCCCCAGCGCCTGCGGGAAGACGAATTTCTCGATGTTGGTGCCGCCGGCGGGCTTTGATGGCTGGAAGGTCACGACCATCGGCGACGACATCGCCTGGATCAAGCCGCAGGCCGACGGCACGCTCCGCGCCATCAACCCCGAGGCCGGCTACTTCGGCGTGGCGCCAGGCACCAACATGCTGACCAACCCGAACTGCATGCGCAGCCTGGACGACGGCGTGATCTTCACCAACGTCGCGCTGACCGACGACGGCGACGTGTGGTGGGAAGGCATGGAGCAGGACACGCCAGGCAAGGCGCTGCCGGCGCACCTGATCGACTGGCAAGGCAAGGACTGGACGCCGCAGATCGCCAAGGAAACCGGCGCCAAGGCCGCCCACCCGAACGCACGCTTCACCGTGGCCGCCACCAACAACCCTGCGCTCGACGATGCCTGGGACGACCCGAAGGGCGTGAAGATCGACGCCTTCATCTTCGGCGGTCGCCGCTCGACGACCGTGCCGCTGGTCACTGAAGCCCGCAATTGGGTCGAAGGCGTCTACATGGCCGCGACGATGGGCTCGGAAACCACCGCTGCGGCCGCCGGCCAGCAGGGCGTGGTGCGACGCGACCCGTTCGCAATGCTGCCTTTCATGGGCTACAACATGAGCGACTACTTCCAGCACTGGCTCGATCTGGGCAAGAAGCTGGAAGCCTCGGGCGCCCAGTTGCCGAAGATCTACACCACCAACTGGTTCCGCAAGGGTGCCGACGGCAAGTTCGTCTGGCCTGGCTACGGCGAGAACATGCGCGTGCTGAAGTGGATGATCGATCGCGTGGAAGGCAAGGCGACGGAAGGTATGGAACACATCACCGGCGTGAGCCCGCGCTATGAAGACCTGAACTGGAGCGGCCTGGACTTCAGCGCCGAGCAGTTCGCAACGGTCACGAGCATCGACAAGGCGGCCTGGCAGGCCGAGCTGAAGCTGCACACGGAGTTGTTCCAGCAGCTGGCGCATCATCTGCCGAAGGAATTGCCGGAGACGAAGGCTGCGATTGAGCAGCGGTTGTCTGCCTGAGTAAGCACTTCTCGCAGGCAGCTCACGCAGCCTGCGAAGCAGGTGCCTTGGGAGTCCATGGAAAGCCCGGTGAGTTCATCTCATCGGGCTTTTTCGTCTGGGGCGGCGATCAATTGACGCCTTTGCATGTGATTCCGGGCCATGGCGGAGTCTTTGGCGACGTCGACCGGGCTTTGGATACAGCGCGGCGACGTTTATCGGGTTTGCAAGGAGACCCTGTGAAGCACGCGCGCCATGCGATGAAGGTGTTGATGAAGTTCAAGCTGCTGGAGCTGCATGCGGTGTCGCGAGCGGATTGGGCTGAGTGGGTTGGCGGGACGCTGTATTTCGAGCGGATTCGGGCTCGATTCTTTGCTGGTGAGACGCTGGCAGCCCTGACTGAGGATCTGTTGGCAGAGCTGATTGCCGCTGGCGCAGCACAATCCGATGCTTTAGGAGTTCGGAACGCCTGATTGGCGGTTGTTTGCTCCAATAAAAAAGCGCCATCTCTTTCGAGTTGGCGCTTTTTCTTTGTCCGTCTATTCGCTTGCTCGTGCTTTGCGTGTTCTTTGTCTTTGCGTCGCGCAAAGCAAAAAACCCCAGTCATTGCTGACTGGGGTTTTCTGGGCTGTAAGAGCCTGACGATGACCTACTTTCACACGGGAACCCGCACTATCATCGGCGCTGAGTCGTTTCACTGTCCTGTTCGGGATGGGAAGGAGTGGTACCAACTCGCTATGGTCATCAGGCATAAAGGGTTGTCTGACTGATCACACGATCAATCAAACGAATTCATAGAGTTTGGAATCAGCTTTTGGCGAATTATTTTGAATGCGTCAACTTGGCATAACACCTTGATCAGATTGATCAAAGTTATAGGGTCAAGCCGCACGAGCAATTAGTATCAGTTAGCTTAACGCATTACTGCGCTTCCACACCTGACCTATCAACGTCCTGGTCTTGAACGACTCTTTAGGGGGCTCAAGGCCCCGGCAGATCTCATCTTGAAACGAGTTTCCCGCTTAGATGCTTTCAGCGGTTATCTCTTCCACACTTAGCTACTCGGCAATGCCACTGGCGTGACAACCGATACACCAGAGGTGTGTCCACTCCGGTCCTCTCGTACTAGGAGCAGGCTTCCTCAAATCTGCAGCGCCCACGGAAGATAGGGACCAAACTGTCTCACGACGTTTTAAACCCAGCTCACGTACCTCTTTAAATGGCGAACAGCCATACCCTTGGGACCGGCTACAGCCCCAGGATGAGATGAGCCGACATCGAGGTGCCAAACACCGCCGTCGATATGAACTCTTGGGCGGTATCAGCCTGTTATCCCCAGAGTACCTTTTATCCGTTGAGCGATGGCCCTTCCATACAGAACCACCGGATCACTATGTCCTGCTTTCGCATCTGCTCGACTTGTCAGTCTCGCAGTTAAGCACGCTTATGCCATTGCACTATCGTCACGATGTCCGACCGTAACTAGCGTACCTTCGAACTCCTCCGTTACGCTTTGGGAGGAGACCGCCCCAGTCAAACTGCCTACCATGCACTGTCCCCGATCCAGATAATGGACCTAGGTTAGAACCTCAAACACACCAGGGTGGTATTTCAACGTTGGCTCCACAAGATCTAGCGACCCTGCTTCAAAGCCTCCCACCTATCCTACACAGATCTGTTCAAAGTCCAATACAAAGCTACAGTAAAGGTTCATGGGGTCTTTCCGTCTTTCCGCGGGGAGATTGCATCATCACAAACATTTCAACTTCGCTGAGTCTCAGGAGGAGACAGTGTGGCCATCGTTACGCCATTCGTGCAGGTCGGAACTTACCCGACAAGGAATTTCGCTACCTTAGGACCGTTATAGTTACGGCCGCCGTTTACTGGGACTTCAATCAAGAGCTTGCACCCCATCATTTAATCTTCCAGCACCGGGCAGGCGTCACACCCTATACGTCCACTTTCGTGTTTGCAGAGTGCTGTGTTTTTAATAAACAGTCGCAGCCACCGATTTTTTGCAACCCATTCATGCTTCGTTGTTCACTACACACTAATAGGGCACACCTTCTTCCGAAGTTACGGTGTCAATTTGCCGAGTTCCTTCTCCTGAGTTCTCTCAAGCGCCTTAGAATACTCATCTCGCGCACCAGTGTCGGTTTGCGGTACGGTCGTTGTTAGCTGAAGCTTAGTGGCTTTTCCTGGAACCTCGTTCAGTCACTTCACGGACAAGTCCGCTCGATCGTTGGCCTCGGTATATGTGCACCGGATTTGCCTAATGCACGCCTACATCCAACTAAACCAGAATAATCCAATAACTGGATGACCTATTAAGATCCGTCCCCACATCGCACTAACAATCGGTACAGGAATATTGACCTGTTTCCCATCAGCTACGCATCTCTGCCTCGCCTTAGGGGCCGACTCACTCTACGCCGATGAACGTTGCGTAGAAAACCTTGCGCTTACGGCGAGGGGGCTTTTCACCCCCTTTAACGCTACTCATGTCAGC